>CAYFLC010000054.1:0-10483 GCA_964343885.1 uncultured Bifidobacterium sp. | reverse complement strand
CCCTTTGGCGTGCTGCGCATACCGACCTTTCGGCTGCTGTGGATCAACACCCTCGGTTTCGTTCTGGTGCAGTCGACACAACGCTTCGCTTTCGTCTGGCTGATTCTCGAACTCGGCGCAAAGTCCGACGTGAGTGGCCGGCTTCTTTTCGTCATGGGCCTCCCGGCTCTGCTCATCTCACTTCCCGTCGGCGTCTTCAGCGACCGTGTGAACCGCCGCTTCCTTTTGATGACAAGCCAGGCAGGAGCCTTTTGCACCACGTTGACGACCGCGATCCTCATTACGTCCGGTCGAATCACCACTGGCTCGGCCACATTGTGCGCGGGAGTTCTGGGTCTCTTCATAGCCATCGGCCAGCCCGTGCGCACAGCCATCGTTCCAACCCTTGTACCAACCGAACACCTGATGAACGCCGTCATCGTTTCCGTTGTCGCCTCGAACCTTGCGCTCATTCTCGGCCCCGCGGCTGCAGGCCCAGCAATCAGCCGATGGGGCATCGAAGGTGCATTTTGGGTACAGGCGGCCCTCTACGCAATCGGCTTCTTCGTCCTCCTGCCACTACGCCTACCGGATCGCCAACCATCGACCACCCAACGGCGGATACGAACCGAGCTGCAGACCGGAGTGCGCTTCATTCTGGGCGACAAGAACATCCGAATACTTTTCATTCTCCTGATGGGCAGTGTCATTTTCATGATGTCGCCGTGGATGGTTCTCGGGCCGCAGTTCGCCCGCGAACAGGTCGGCGCCACCGGCGGTTCGGCGACGATTCTGTACACGATGCTCGGCCTGGGACAGTTCTGCACCTCGATGTGGCTGCTGCGTAATTCACATCGTGTACGCCAGAAGGGGCTGTGGTTCATGTGCGGTCTCACAACAGGATCGATCGTGCAGATCTTCATTGGACCCGCACCGTCGTATCTTGGCCTGGCGGCGATCTTGTTCGCTTGGGGACTCACCGGTGGCTTCTATCTCAACCTCAATCAGACGTTGTTGCAACGCAACACACCGGCTGAAGTGATGGGCCGCGTCATGTCGGTGCACAGTCTGCTCATGGTTGGCTTGGCACCGATGGGAGCCCTCGTCATCGGCTACGTCGCACGCCATCTCCATTCTCTACCCGAGACGATCTCGGGCACCGGGGCAATGATGCTCGTGCTCGTGCTGTCGGTCATGGCGTCACAACGCGATTTCCGCAAGTTGTCCTGATTCGCCACGCGGACTTCGCGCCACATAGCTTCGAGGCATGGACCAACCAACGATCTGGCGAGCAAACCCGATTGACGTCGAACCGAAGATCGCCACAGACCCCCACATCAAGGGCGAAGTACATGTTCGGGTCCTCAGCAGGACGCCAACCGTTCTCGAGAACACGTTTCCTCCGAACACATGGCTGGGTCGCCACGTCCACGCTTCGGACACTCTGTACATCATCAAAGAAGGCGAATTCCACATCGAAGGCGAAGGCGTCTTTCGGCCCGGCGACGTGCGTTTCGTCGCCAAGGGACACGCCTACGGTCCAGAATGGGCTGGACCAGACGGTGCGAAGCTGCTCATCGTTGCAGTGAACGGCGACTTCGGCACCGACTGGATTTAGGGGGAAGTCACGCGTTACGGCTCGGTATGCAGCCACACCGTGTCGACGTCGGACCGTGGATTCATTCTGGAAGCACAGACGACTACCTTGTCGCCCGATCTGACGAGATTTCTCTGTCGCGCCGCGTCGAGCGCCTTCTCAATTGCGGCTGCCACGTCGTTTGGTCTCTCGACTACCAGCGACTCGACCCCACGCAGAGCATTGAGCACGCGGGCCGTTGGCAAATCGGGAGTGGCAGCAATGATCATCGACGACGGTCGACATGCCGCCAACAATCGCGCACTGTGTCCGGTGAAAGTCAGCGACAACAAGGAGTCTGCTCCGACTCGTTTCGCCAATGCTGCCGCGGCTGCAGTGACGGCGGCCTCTTCGGGCTGCGCGTCGGCAAAGAGGTTGGGAAGAACCACGTCAGGCTCTGCGCCGCGGCAGATTCGGCTCATCGCCTCGACAGCGCCTGCTGGATCATGACCCACTGCTGTCTCCGCCGAAAGCATCACGGCGTCGAAACCGTCGCGGACGGCGGCCGAGACGTCGGCAACTTCAGCACGGGTGGGACGGCTCGCGCCGATCATCGATTCGAGCATCTCGGTTGCACAGATAGAGAACTTGCCCAATTCGATCGACCGCCGTGCGAGGCGGCGTTGAACAGGCGGAACATCTTCATAGGGAATCTCGACTCCGAGGTCACCACGTGCGGCCATGACACCATCGCACGACTGCAGAATTGAATCGAGGGCCTTCACCGCTTGGGGCCGCTCGATCTTGGCAATCACGAGACCCTCTGGACCTCTCAAACGGCGCACCTCGACGACGTCGGACGCCGATTGCACGAATGAAACCGCCACAACCTCGACGTTGCACTCACGTGCCACTTCGATGTCTGCCAGATCCTTCCGGCTCAGAAGGCTGCCGCTGATCTCGGTATCGGGCAGATTCACTCCCTTCCCCCGCGTCAGAGTTCCGCCCCGCACAATCAGCGTGCCGACGGATTCATCGTCAACAGACACGATTCGCGCCTCGATCCGACCGTCGTGCAGGAGCAGACGGTCTCCCGCGCGCAATGCCAATCGGCCGCCGTCTGCCGCCACCTCGTCGAGTCCCAGGTCGTGCAGAGAGAAATCGATCGACGAGCCCGCGTCGAGCTCTTTCTCTGCACCGCGGTAACGCATCTTTGGCCCCTGGATGTCGACGAGGATCGAACCATGCGGAGCCGCTTCGCGCACGATCCCGATCGAACGTCGAAGCTCCTCGGTCGAGAGATGTGAGCAGTTGAGTCGGAAGATGTTTGCCCCCACTTCGACAAGGCGAGCCACGCCCTCCGTTGTGGCACTGGCCGGCCCCAGAGTTGCAACGATCTTTGTTCGCCTGTCCACAGAACCTCCGCTGATGCTCATCGAACGCGACAATTGTCCGACCGCTGATTCCCGATGCGAGACTACGGCATGGCCATTGCGAATAGTGCAGCGCAGACGATCGTCACCCTCGACCTCGAAGGTGTTTTGGTTCCGGAAATATGGATTGCCGTTGCCGATGAGACGGGCATACCTGAGCTCCGTCGTACGACCCGCGACGAACCCAACTACGACGTCCTCATGCGTGGTCGCCTCGAGATACTCGACAAGCACGGCCTCACGATGACGGCGATCGAAAGGGTCATCGGTGGCCTCTCCCCTCTACCCGGCGCCGTTGAATTTCTCGACGAACTTCGGTCGCGCACGCAGGTCATCATCCTCTCCGACACCTTCGAGCAATTCGGTCGGCCTCTGATGCGACATCTCGGCATGCCGACGCTCATCTGTCACCGTCTCATCGTCGCCGACGATCGCATCGTTGATTACGAATTACGACTCGACGATCAGAAGCGGCACGCCGTAGAGGCATTCAAGTCTTTGAACTATCGCGTCATTGCCGCGGGAGATTCATACAACGACACCGCGATGCTCGGAGCAGCCCAACACGGATTTCTTTTCCACGCGCCGGACAAGGTGAAACAGGAGTTCCCGCACTTCCCCGCACTCGACACCTACGAAGATCTCCTCGATCGAATCACAGCCGTTTTATGATCTCGATTCATTCCAAGTACCGCGCTGCCGACGAAGCGATGGAAGCATGACTGCCCTTGCGCGCGAACTTTGGCGTGCGATCGAGCCGTTTCACCAATTGGTCTACCGTTCGCCCGAGGCGACTTTCGAGTACGAGGCGATCGGACTGAATCGCCCCGAGCTTCAGTATTTTGGCAACCGACTAGCAGCCCTCGGAAACATCGGACCAAATCACGCCGTCGCCGTCCTCTGGGGCTTTGCGCCGTCGTACGTGGAACGTGGCGTTCCCGAGGTGTGGCGAATCGCCGATTCGTCGCTCATCACGCAGGCACGTGTACGGGCCGCCGATGCGACACTGCAGCGCATCCTCGGTGAAGCGGTGGCATCAGCAGAAATGCGCCGTTGCGCGGAAAATGCACGGCGCATGGTCGAAAGCCTTGACTATTCCGGGGCGCCCATGGCAGCGGCCCATTTTGACGTGCCGTATCCGGACGCTCCCGGTCTTCGGTTGTGGCATTCATGCACGGTCCTGCGCGAGCACCGTGGCGATGCCCATTGGAGAGCGACTTCTGCAGCGGACATCGACTCGATTGAGTGCCACCTTTTACATGCGGCCGATGGCGCAATGCCTGCAGACCTTCTTCAACGCGTATCAGGCTGGGACGACGAGGCGTGGGGCGCCGCAATCGACCGGCTTCGCTCGCGTGGGTTGATCTCCTTGAAGACCCTCTCGCTGACCGACAACGGGCGTCAGACGAAACTCAGCATCGAACGTTCAACCGACCGAATGGCTGCCAGCGCCGTCGGCGCTGTCGGATCCGACGCGGCACGAGAGTTGCGGGAAACGATGCGACCCTGGACTGACCTCATCATGGACTCCGGTGTGATTGGAGCATGGAAGATGCGGGAGGAACTCTGGAAGGACCTTCCCGACTGATTCGCGCGCTGATTGGTGTCGAAGGGGGGACTTGAACCCCCACGCCCTTGCGGGCGCCAGCCCCTCAAGCTGGTGCGTCTGCCTATTTCGCCACTTCGACGTGGAAGGAAAAGCCTAACTGCGGGTCGGGAGAGACCCAACTGGCGACGTGATCAGCTTGACAAAAGCATCGCCAACGCGATGACCGTCAAGATCCACACCAGCGCGAAAACCGTGGTGATGCGGTTGAGGTTGCGCTCGGCGGCCGCGGACCCAAGCGCGGCGGCTCCGCCACCACCGAACATGTCGGAGAGGCCGCCACCTCGCCCACTGTGGAGAAGAACACCGACGATCATTGCGAACATCGATGCCACATTGAGGATCACGGTCAGAATGGTGATGAGATCGTGCACGGCGGGGAATTCTAACTGGATCAATCGGGGAAATGGCAGGCCACCGGATGCCCACGACCACGGTCAATGAGTGCCGGTTCCTCGATTGCACATTGGTCGGTCGCTTTAGGGCAGCGGGTACGGAAGCGACAGCCCGACGGAGGATCGATCGGACTTGGGACGTCGCCCGTCAGGACGATGCGATTCCGCTGTCGACCAACCCGTGGATTCGGCACCGGCACTGCCGACAGCAGGGCGCGGGTGTAAGGGTGCGATGAATTCTCGTACACGTCCCTCGGTGAGCCCGACTCGACGATCTTGCCGAGATACATCACCGCCACTTGATCGGCGATGTGGCGCACCACGGAGAGGTCGTGCGCGATGAAAACGTACGACAGTCCGAGTGTCGACTGGAGTGTTTCGAGAAGGTTCAGGATCTGAGCCTGAACCGATACGTCGAGAGCCGACACAGGTTCGTCGGCAACGATCAGTTTCGGCTCCAATGCGAGTGCTCGGGCAACTCCGATACGTTGACGCTGCCCGCCAGAAAATTCGTGAGGAAAGCGATTGAGGTGCTCGGGGTTCAACCCGACACGCTCCATGAGTTCGCGCACCTTGACGCGTTCTGCTCCCCCGTCAGTGAGACCGTGTATGCGTAAGGGTGTCGCGATGATTTCCGCGACGCTGTGGCGAGGGTTCAGGCACGAATAGGGGTCCTGGAACACGTACTGAATCGTGCGCCGCAACTGACGCAATTCGGCGCCAGAGGTCACATCCAGATCCTTTCCATCGAGAATGACCCGTCCGCTCGTCGGTTCGATGAGGTGACCGAGCAATCGACCAAGCGTCGACTTTCCGCAACCCGACTCTCCGACGATGCCGAGGGTTGTTCCCCGCTCGACACGAATCGAGACACCATCGACGGCCTTTACCTGACCGGTGGGCCGATGAAGCCAGGGTGATTTGCCGGTCGGGAAGTATTTCACCAGATCGGTGGCTTCGAGGATCGGCGTGATTTCGGTGGTCACTTCTGCAACTCCGCAATCAAGTTTGCGCGCTGAGACAACTCGAGGTGGCAAGCACTGCGACTTTGCCCCACGTTGCTCAGTTCGGGGACCGCCGATGCACACGGCGAATCTAAGCCGAGCTCGAACCTGCATCGCGGTCTGAACGAGCACCCGCGGGGCAGATTGATGAGCGAGGGCGGGGATCCGGGGATGGCGCGAAGTGACCCACGACCAGACGACTCGAGACTGTTGACCGATCCCAGCAGGCCGAGTGTGTACGGATGACTCGGTCGATCGAAGATTGAATCGACGTCGGTGTCCTCGACCACGCGGCCTCCGTACATCACGATCACACGCTCGGTGATCTCGGCAACCACACCCAAGTCGTGCGTGATCAACATCACTGCGGTACCGGAGTCTTGCTGGATCTTCTGAATCAATTCGAGAATCTGTGCCTGAACCGTGACGTCGAGCGCCGTGGTCGGCTCGTCGGCGATCAAAAGCCGAGGGCTATTGACCAGTGCCATGGCGATAACGATGCGTTGGCGCATGCCGCCGCTGAATTCGTGCGGATACGAATCGAACCGTTTGGTCGGTTCGGGAATTCCGACTTTCTGAAGCGAATCGAGAACAACTTCGCGGACCTGCGACTTCGACGCATCGGGATGATGCACGAGGTAGGCCTCGCCGATCTGTTCGCCCACTTTGTAGAACGGGTTCAGGGCGGACAGCGGATCTTGAAACACCATTGCGATGTCGCGACCCCGGTGGAGCCGCATTTCTTCGTCTTTCAGCGTCGAGAGTTCAATGCCATCGAAAACCACTGATCCGGTGGTTTCGACCCGTTGGCCGAAGTTCAGACGCATCAGTGCGTTGGCGGTCACCGACTTTCCCGACCCGCTCTCCCCCACTATCCCAATAGTTTGTCCGGGGTGCACGTCGAACGAGACGCCATCCACGGCCTTCACGACTCCGTCCTGGGTGTGGAACGACACGTGCAGATCGCGTACCGACAGGAGAGGTTGACCTGACATCAACTGCGTACCCGGGGATCGAGGAAGCCGTAACAGAAATCAACCACCGCATTTGCGAGCACGATGAATACTGCGGCAACAAGGGTTGTTGCCACCAGGATCGGTAGGTCGGAATCGACAACGGCTTCGATGGCCAGTTTGCCCATACCGGGAAGGTTGAAAACCGACTCAGTGATGACCGCTCCACCGAGCAACGCCGCGAAATCGAGACCCGCAATAGTGACGATCGGAACCATCGCAGCCCGAAGCACGTATTTGACGATCAATACGGGACGTCGCACACCCTTGGCAAGTCCCAGACGAACGAACTCCTCGTTCATCACCTCGATGACTCCGTTACGGGTGAGACGTACATACGTAGATGCAGAAACAACGGCCAGCGTTGCCCAAGGAAGAATCAGTGCCTTCGCCCAACCAAGTGGACTCTTCAGAATTCCGACATAGTTGGGAAAATCGATGATCGGCCACCAGATTGTGAAGATCAGGATCACCAAAAGTCCGACGAAGAAAGTCGGCAGGCTAATGCCTATGACCGAAAAGCCCGTCGCCAATCGGTCCGGCCATCGCCCGCGTTTCAGAGCCGCGAGCACGCCCAACCCGACGCCAATCAGCATCCAGAGCACAAACGCCCCGATCGACACAGAAATCGTGACGGGTAGCGAACGCGTGATCAGATCCGTTACGCACTGGTGACGCTTGAACGAATAGCCGAGGGCTGGTGCGTCGCAATGGACGTCGGCGCCTTCCGGGCCGTATGTGCGACCTTTGAAGATCGCCTTGACGAACAACCCGTATTGGGTGAGCAAGGGCTTGTCGTAACCGAGGCGCTCGCGGTTGCGCTGGATCACCTCGGGAGTGCAGTTCTTCCCGCACGTCAATGCAGCGGGATCAGAGGGCAGCGCAGAGAAGAGCAAGTAGGTGAAGAAACTGACAGCCACCAGCAACGCGAGAGCAAAAACGCTGCGACGGACGATGAAGTAAATCACGGTGTATTGCAGACGCACGTGTTCCGGGCCCGCGCGGGGCGCGGACCCGGAACCACTGCGTCAGGTTGATCAGCCGGCGAGGCCGATGTTGCCAACCGAGTACCAACCGAACGGATACCACTGGTAGCCGTTGCGGACCTTCGAACCGACGAGGTTCTGGCCACGGGTGTACGAGCCCGGAATGTCCCAGACATTGTCAACGAGCCACTGGTTGAGCTCTTGCCAGGCTGCTGCCTGGGTCGGACGGTCCGTTTGAGCCTGAGCGGCTGCGACCTTCTTCGCGAACTCTGGGTACGCCGGGTCGTCCCACGTGTTGTTGTAGGCGAAGCCGCCGTCCTTGATGAACAGCGGTGGGATCACCGTGGAAGCGTTGTTCCAGTCGGCAGCCCAACCGGCACGCATCAGATCGCCAGGATTCTGGTTGATCGTTGCGTAGTACTTGCTCGGCTCGATCGGGTTGTCCACGATCTTGATGCCGGCAGCACCGAGCGAATCGATCCAGATGGCGATGATCTTCTTCCACAGTTCGGTGTCGCCGTGGTCGAAGCGCATACCGGTGTCGGTGGCGAGCTTGTACGCATCGGCGCACTTCGGATCGGCCTTGGCCTCGTCCATCAATGCCTTGGCGGCATCGACGTTCGGCGTTCCGTCGGCATTCAGACCCTCGGGCAGAGTGTTGTCCTTGTAGTCAACACTGAGGCGCGGGTTGATGAAACCGCTCGCGAAGGTTCCGGTGTACGGACCACCTGCAGCGGTGCGCAGGGCCTCGCGGTCAAGCGCCAGCCAAATTGCCTTGCGAATCTGCACGCAGTTCACGGTCTTCAGGTTGACCATGGTGTACGAGACGAAGCCGTCGTAACCGTCGGTACGACGGTCCTTGAACTTGTCGTCACCGAAAACGGTTTGCAGGTTCTGGGGCTGAAGGCCTCCGTAAACGATGGCAGCCTGATCGTCACCTTGGTCGGCGATCATGCGCTCGTCAATCACGTTTTCATCGAGACCGAAGTGCCAGATGATCTTGTCGACGTGTGGTGTGCGCACGTCATCGGATGCCTGGCTCCACTTGTCGTTGCGCACCATGACGAGCGAATCACCTTCGGTGTACGACTCGATCTTGAATGGTCCAGAGGAAACCGGCTTCAACGTGTACTTGTCACCCGTATCGGCGGCCTTCGGAACCGGGGCGAATGCGAGCAATGCGACGGTGTAGTTGAAGTCACCGATGCCCTGCTTCAAGTGGAAGATCACGGTCTTGTCGTCCTTGCACTCGACGCCGCTCGAGAACGCCGTCTGCTGAGCTGCGGTCGCCTTGTACGGGCCGGGGTAGTCCTCGGCTACGTCGAGGTACTGCGTCGCGTAGAGCGGACCCTCGTCGCCGGTGACATCGTGCGCCCACGTACGAGAAACGCCGTACTGGATATCGGCGCAGGTGATGGCGGAACCGTCTTCGAATGTCACGCCGTCACGCAAGGTGAACGTCCACGTCTTGGCATCCGCAGACGCCGTGCCGGTGTCGGTGGCGAGGTCAGCGACGAGAGTCGTGCCGTCCTTGCCTGCAGTCGGCTTGTAGGTCGTCAGTGTTCGCGTGATGGTGGAACCCAAGAATCCGAGATCGGCGCCCGTGTAGATGCGCTGCGGATCGAGGTTCGTTGCACCCGTTGAATGATCGAGAATGTGCAACGTGCCGCCGTCGACGATTCCGTCGGCGGAAGCGGACGCGCCGCCCATCTCTTCCTGGAATCCGCTGACGTTCGACGAGTCGTTTGCCGCCGCCGTTGTATCGGACCCCGCTGTGGTGTCGGCTGTCGCGGACGTGTCGCTCGTTGCGTTGTCGTTGTTGCTGCTACCGCAAGCGGCCAGAGCAAGGACGGCACCGAGGACAAGACCGGACAGTTTCCTGCTGTGTCTCATTGATTACCTCCCCAAATGGATGTCTGTACCCTACAACAGCCCGCCCTACCGAGAGGTCGCCCTGCTCCTGAAAGGAAAACCTCTACAAAAGGTGACGGTCACTCTTCGGGTCGAAGGCATCGCGCAGCCCATCGCCCATCAGGTTGAAAGCCATGACCAGGATCATCAACGTGAGACCCGGAACGACAAGGTACGTGGGGTCGACCCGGTAGTACCGAACGGAGTCGCCGAGCATGATTCCCCACGACGGCGCGGGTGCAATGAGACCGACACCCAGGAACGACAACGTCGCCTCGACGGCCACATACCCCGGAAGGCTGAGCGTGACGAAGACGATCACTTGCGACCACAGGTTCGGCAACAACTGCTTGAACACGAGGTGCGAATTCGATGCCCCAAAGGATCGTGCGGCTTCGATGAACTCGCGCTCGCGCAGCGACAAGACCTGGCCGCGGATGAGACGGGCCATGTAGACCCACCCGAACACCGACAGTACAAAGACGATGTACGTCAAGCGCGCGGCATTGCCTTCGGGTATCCCGAAGCTCTCGAGACGTTGGGTCATCGGTCGGTTGAGCGAGATGATCAACAAGAGAGA
>CAYFLC010000053.1:0-10498 GCA_964343885.1 uncultured Bifidobacterium sp. | reverse complement strand
CGCCAGACCCTCCATTCACTGCAGCGGGCTGGCCATCGACGAATTCGACACTCACCACTCCGTACTCGGAGGCCGCGATGAGAATGTCTCCGAGCGGAGAAGACAGCGTGCGGTGAGCGAGCAACGTCATGAAGACGTACTAGCACGATGTGAAAAGGAACCACCTCGCGCCAACGATTCAACCAGAATTCACTCGTCCGTAAGTTGTAGGGTGCAAACGTTATGTCGACATCCCCCGAAGCCACTGCCGCACCCGAACTCTCTCGCCGCGAAATCATCACTGTCTTCATTGGCCTGATGGCCGGAATGAGCCTTGCATCGCTCGACGGCACGGCCGTCAACACAGCCATCGCCACGATGGTTGCCGACCTTGGCGGCCTCAGTTCGTACGCGTGGATTGGCACCGCGTACCTCCTCACGTCCACGGTGTCGAATGCACTCTTCGGAAAGTTGAGCGACCTCTACGGGCGACGCGTCATGTTCCAGGCCGCCATCGTTTCGTTCATCATCGGATCGATCGGCTGCGCAACCGCACAGACGATGTCGTTCCTCGTGATCTCGCGTGGCGTGCAGGGCATCGGTGGTGGTGGCCTCATGTCGATGGCCTTCGTCATCATCGGCGACACGGTTCCGCCACGCGAGCGCGGTCGCTACGTCGGAATGATCACCAGCGTCTTCGCCGTCGGAAGTGTCATCGGGCCACTGATCGGCGGTTTCTTCACCGAGCAGCTCTCGTGGCGCTGGATCTTCATCGTCAACATTCCGATCGGATGCATCGCGCTCGTGATCACCACGGCAGCGCTTCGTATTCCATTTGCGCGACGCGACCGCAAGGTCGACTATCTCGGTGCCGCGCTACTCACCGGATCAGTGACGAGCTTGATCCTCCTTCTGTCGTGGGCGTCGGAAGATTACGGGTGGACATCAACAATCTCGGTTGCCCTCGGCGCGTTAGCCGCAGTCCTCGGCGTGTGCTTCTACATGTGGGAACAACGCGCGCCCGAACCGGTCATGCCACTTCACCTCTTCAAGATCGACGTCATTCGCGTCACGGTGCCGATGGTGGCTTTCGCCGGAACGATCATCTACGGCGCGAACGCCTTCATACCGCTCTTCCTGCAAGCAGTTACGGGTGTTTCCCCCACGAAATCGGGCCTGTTGCTCGTGCCGATCATGGCCGGTGTCACCACGGCAAGCATCGGAACCGGGCGACTCACTACGCGCACGGGCAAATACCGCCACTGGCCGATCCTCGGTGCGACATCACTGACCGCGGGAATGGTTTTCCTATCGGGCATGTCGAAGTCGGGTCTTGGCATGACGTCGGCGATCATCGGAATGGTCTTCGTCGGTCTCGGCATCGGCAGCATCATGCCCACATGCACGCTCGCCACCCAGAACGCCGTCGACTGGCACGACCTCGGCGTCGCAAGCGCCGCGATCACCTTCTTCCGCACACTCGGCGGCGTAGTTGGCCTCGCCGCTTTCGGCGCCGTGCTGAACTCACGCATCACGGGCAAGGTCGACAAGCGCCTTCTTCAGGCGCCGCGAAAGATCAAGGCGATTCCCGACGTCGCTGTTCGTGAGCACGTGTTCCACGTACTCGGCGACGGCATCACGTTCCTCTACAAGATCGCGATTCCCGTCGCGATCATCGTGATCATCATCGCCTCGCGGCTTCCCGACCGCCCACTGCGTCAAACAACCGGCGCAACCGTCGCGGTTCCCGACTAGCGACTATTCGCCTGCGGCCGTATCTATACGCCTTGGCTATTCGCCTGCAGCTTTGGGCTCTTTCGGGAGGCCGAGGACGCGTTCGGCGACGATGTTGCGCTGAATCTGGCTGGTTCCGCCCCAGATTGTTTCCGAGCGTGAAAAGAAGAATGCCGACACCATCGGGCTGACGGGATAACCCGGGCGACGCTTCTCGCGCGCGGTTCCGGGCCACGAGCCAAGCGACGTTCCGGCATCGACGAGCATCGATTCGGCACCGAAGATGTCGAGCGCGAGCTCCATCGCTTCCTTGTGCATTTCTGACCAGAACATTTTGTTCGATGCGCCGAGGGCCGCGACGCCGAAGTCCTTCGACTTGTTCAGCGTTGCGGTGAGCGAACGGAGGCCGTTGATGCGCAGAATCTGGATCTTCGTGTAGTACCGCATGAGACGCTGGCGGATCAGCGGATCGTTGATGGCGCCGTTGCGCTGTGCCTGTGCACGCATCGTCTTGTATTCCTCTTCGAAACGGCGATAGCCGGTGGTTGTGCTCATGCCGCGCTCGAAAGCGAGTGTCGAGTTGGCAACTTGCCAGCCGTTGTTCACGCCGCCGACGACGTTGTCCTTGGGGCAACGCGCGTCGGTGAAGAACACCTCGCAGAATTCGGCCGTGCCATCGGGCTGAACGATGCCGCGCACTTCCACGCCGGGCTGACGCATCGGCACGAGGAGATACGAAATTCCTTTGTGCTTCGTGGCGCTGGGGTCGGTGCGGGTGAGAAGGAAGCAATAGTCGGCGTGGTGACCACCGGTGGTCCACACCTTTTGACCGTTGATCACCCATTCGTCGCCGTCGAGAACGGCCGACGTCTTCAGGCTTGCAAGGTCACTACCGCTGTTCGGCTCGCTGAACCCCTGGCACCAACGCGTTTCACCACGGAGAATCTTTGGCAGGAATTCCTTCTTCTGTTCTTCGGTGCCCCACTGCAGAATCGTCGGGCCGACGAGCGTGTCGCCGAAGAAGTCGGCACGCATCGGCGCCTTGGCAGCCGCGAACTCTTCTGACAGAACGACACCCTGCATCACCGACAGACCCTTGCCGCCGTACTCCTTCGGCCACGTCGCACAGATCCAGCCTCCGCCGTACAACTTCGCCGGCCACGACTCGTTGAAGGCCTTGCGCTGGTCGGGGGTCATCTCGAAGCCGGGCTCGAACCAGCCCTGTGGAAGGTTCTCGCGCAACCACGAACGCACCTCTTCGCGAAAGGCCTCGGCTTCTGGGGAGTAAGTCAATTCCATGTCGACCATTATTTACCCGTCGGTAACGAACGGGCGAATTCATCGAGCCGCAACATTCACCGAACATTGCCGAGACGCGGGAAACCTATTTTTCGGGCTATGACCGTGATCACACTCTCCCCCACCGATCTCGCTGTCCTGCGCGTGCTTGTCGACCGCTCGGGCAAGGTCACCGGCCGTCACGATCTCAATCGCCTGGCCGGACTCGAAGGTTCCGAGCGCCGTTGCGAGGCCACTCTGGTGATGCTGCGCAAGGTGCTCGGCCACGACACGATCGTGACGATTCGGCGACGCGGCTGGATGCTCGTCAATGATGCCGTGCCCGTGGCCCTCACGCTGCTTGACTCGTACGCGTGATGCTCTCGCTCATCGCCGCGGGCGGAACAGGTCTTGACATCGGTCGAATCCTGCTCGAACTCGGCATCATCCTGTGCGCCGCAAAGGTGACCGCGGAACTAGCCGAGCGTGTCGGCATTCCGGCGGTCCTCGGCGAGATCCTCGCCGGCGTCGTCCTGGGGCCATCGGCGCTCGGCCTCATTCACCGCACCGATTCGCTCTTCCTGCTCGGCGAGCTCGGCGCAATTCTTCTTCTCTTGCAAGTCGGCATGGAAATGGATGTCGCAGAACTCCGAACCGTCGGTCGTGCTGCAATTTCAGTCGCGATCGTCGGTGTCGCGCTTCCGATGATTTTCGGAACCATCGGCGGAATCGTTCTGGGTGAAGAGTCACGCACGGCGATCTTCATCGGTTCGACGTTGACCGCGACGAGCGTCGGCATCACCGCACGCGTGTTCGGCGATCTGCGAGCGCTGGCGACGAAGGAAGCACGAATTGTTCTCGGTGCCGCAGTTGCCGACGACGTGCTCGGCCTGATCATCCTCACTGTTGTCACCCGTGTCGTTGAGAAGGGGTCCATCGGTATCGGCACGATCGCTTCGACGACTGGGCTCGCACTTGCTTTCCTCGGTATTGCGGGGACCGTCGGCTTCACGGCAATCCCCCGTGTGCTGGGCATCGTCATGAAGCATGCGAGCTCGCCCGCTGCGGTTTCGGTGATCGCTCTTGGCATCGCGCTCGCATTTTCTAGTGCGGCAGATGCGGCACACCTTGCGCCGATCATCGGAGCATTCGTCGCGGGTACGGCACTCGGCAAAGCCCCGGGGCATGAGCGCGTCGCGCGCGACATGTCGGCGCTCGCTGCTGTGTTCGTTCCGATCTTCTTCCTGCAGATCGGTGTCGAAACCGACATTGCCGCGATGGTGAAGCCGAAGGTGCTCGCTATCGCGGCCTTGTTCGCCTTCATCGCAGTCGTCACGAAAGTCGCGGCAGGATGGATGGCGAGATCAACCGGTGCAGACACTCTGCTCGTCGGCCTCGGCATGATGCCGCGCGGTGAAGTCGGCCTGATCTTCGCAACTATCGGTTTGAGCGCCGGAGTTTTCAACGACGACCTCCACGCTGCGCTTGTGCTTGTGGTACTTCTCACCACCGTCATCAGCCCTGCTGCGCTTCGTTGGCGCATCAATTCGCGTGGTCCCAGCAGTGTCGACCTCGACGTCGACTCCGAGACCGAACCCGCCTCTGGCTGGCTCGAGGTACGCGGTGGGAAGATCGAACTGGCAGCGAATCCCCCGACTTCCGCAAGTGCCAGGGTCTTGCTGTCGGCCGCACAACTTGCCGTTGTGAATCAGCCGAGCGAGACACTCCTTGACTGGATCGCGGAACGCCGAACGCGTGACCTCGCGTGGGATCGTGATGCAACGACCGAATTGCTGAACCTCTTGCGAACAAGCAGTCCGAGGTCGTGGCGCTTTCTTGAAGTGTCGAGCCTGTTTGATCGTGCGATTCCCGAGCTCGCTTCGGCAATCCACCGCCGAGCCGGCGACGTGACCGAACTCGACCCGACCCATGCACTGCGCTTCCCGACGGTCGAAGAACTGCGCAGTGCGACGGCCGTGGCGTCATCACAAAGCGACACGCTCCTCCTTTCGGCATTCATCGCCGACGTCGGAGCAAGTCGCGACGAGACTTCGATAATTCTGCAGAAGTTCGACCTCGACCTTCTCGCCGCCAAAGAGATCGAAGATTTGCTCAACGGAGCCCGCATCCTCCGTGCGGCGGTCGAACAGGAACCCCATCGAGTTGACGACAAATTGTTGAGGGACATCGCCCACGGCCTGAAACGTCCGGGCATCGTCGAGAGGAGCCGACTGCTCGCCGATGCGATCGGCGGACTCGAACCCTGGCAGCACGCAGCGATGATCGACATCACCACGGGAGTACAAGCGGTCCTCGCGCATCCCGAGCTTCTCAGCGGTGAAGACGATTCCCTTGCCGACATGCGACGCCGCCAGGCGAAGGACCTGACAACAGACGAAGCGCTGATCGACCGCATTACCCACGCCCCGACCACCTATGTGCTGGCGCACGATCCTGCGATGTTGCTGGAACATGCCCGATTGATCGAGCCGGCGCCCCACGGCCGCAAGGTTCGCGTGTCGGTGCAGCCAACCGAAACGGTCGGCAACTACATGGTCAACGTCGCAACTCGCGATCGACGTGGGTTGCTGTCGCGCATCGCCGGGGCGCTCGCCGACTCTGGTTATTCGGTCGTATCGGCGAGCCTTGCCACGTGGCCGGACAATTCGGTACTTGACACCTTCGTCGTTGCTGCGTCATCACCGCCCGATGCAACCGCCCTCGCCGACATACTCACTCGCGCATTGAAGGGCCGCCTGCGGTCGCGAAAACTCGAAGGTGAAGTTCCCAGAATCGCAGTCGATAACTCGATCCACCCGTGGCACTCCGTGCTCCGCATCAGCGGGCCTGACCAAATCGGGCTGCTCGCCGCCGTCAGCTTTGCGCTCAGCGAATTGGGTGTTGTCGTGCACCATGCGGTGATCCAAACCCGCGGTGGAATCGTCGACGACGAATTCGAGATCTCCGACCGCGTCGGCCGGAAGGTGTCCGACGACCATGCCTCTGCGGTTCGTCGGGTACTCGACCGCACATCCGGTCGTTCCTGACCCGAAACCGTCCGTTCACACAACGACGAAATCGCCATTCTCCCGAAACAATTCGGCGACGAACCCGAAATCTCGCCTGCGTAGGTTGCGCATCGTCAGCAATCAACACAGGAAGGACTGCAGTGAAGCTCATCACCGCAATCGTCAAGCCGTTCAAGCTCGACGACGTGAAAGACGCGCTGAAGGCACTGGGCATCCAAGGGATGACCGTGTCGGAAGTTCGCGGCTTCGGTCGTCAGGGTGGACACAGCGAGACCTACCGCGGTGCGGAATACACCATTGAATTCGTACCGAAGGTCCGCGTTGAAGTCGTCATCGACGACGCCGACGTCGACCGGGTCGTATCCGGAATCCGCACGGCAGCAAACACAGGAAAAATCGGCGATGGAAAGGTTTGGATCACAAGTGTCGAAAGGCTCGTCCGCATTCGCACCGGAGAGGAGGGTCGCGATGCGATCTGATCTCGAAATGACCACAGGCCGTCGGTGGGCCAAGCGCCTGTTGATTGCAACGACGGTCTCGACCGGAGCGGTGATCGCCGCCGGTGGCATCTCTGCCATGGCGAGCGATGAATTTGATCCGAAGGCGGCGGTCACAGCGCTTGGTGCTCAGACGAGCCTCTTGTGGGTTGTTATCGGAGCCGCGCTCGTGATCTTCATGCAAGCCGGGTTTGCGTTGGTTGAGACCGGCTTCTGCCGCGCCAAGCACGCAGCGCACGTTGTCAGCACGAACTTCGCCATTTTCGGCCTCGGATTCATCGGATTCTTCTTCGTTGGATTCCCACTTGCTTTCGGTGGTTTCTCCTACGCGGCATTCGGTCTCGACAAGCCGATCGGAAGTTCTCTCGTCGGCAGCGGCGATTGGATCTTCCTTTTCAAGGGCGGTTGGGCGCTCTCCGGTGGTGGAATCACGCCCGCTCTCCTCGGATTCTTCCTTTACATGGTTGCGTTCATGGACACGACGGCAACGATTCCGACGGGTTCAATGGCCGAGCGTTGGAAGTGGAACTCATTTGTCATCTGGGGTCTCTTCTGCGGAGCGGTGTACTACCCGCTGTTCGCGGCGTGGACCTGGGGCGGCGGCTGGCTTGCGCGTTCGTGGAGTTCGATGTCACTCGGAGCGGGCTATGTCGACTTCGCAGGATCCGGTGTGGTTCACGCCGCAGGCGGCGTCGCCGCACTCGCTGGAGCGATCGTTCTCGGACCTCGCATTGGCAAGTTCGGCGCCGATGGCAAACCTCGCGCGTTGCCCGGTCACCACATTCCGATGGCGATGCTCGGAACTTTCATCCTCCTTTTCGGATGGTTCGGATTCAATGCCGCCTCGACCTTCGCCTCAACCGACGTGCAGTTCGCGACCGTTGCGACGAACACCGCCATTGCCGGTGCCTTCGGTGCGATCGCCGCGATGTTCTACATCACGAAGCGAACGGGCAAGCCGGATCCCGGCATGATGGCCAACGGCATGCTCGCCGGACTCGTGGCGATCACGGCCCCATGTGCGTTCGTCGCACCGTGGGCAGCTGCGGTCATCGGTGTCGTCGCGGCGATCCTCGTCATCGAGTCGGTCTTCTTCGTCGAGCGGAAACTCAAGCTTGATGACCCGGTCGGAGCGATTTCGGTGCACGGAGTCGGCGGCATCTTCGGCGTTCTGTGCGTCGGCATCTTCTCGAACGGCAGCTACGGCGCAGGTTGGAACGGTTCATCGTCGACCGGCGTCGAGGGCATCATCAAGGGCGATTGGGGCCAGCTCGGAGCGCAGGCACTCGGAGCAGTGGTGCTCGCAACCGTCATCTTCGGTGTCGCATTCGGATTCTTCAAGATCCAGAACGCGCTGACCAAGGGCGGCATCCGCTCGAAGGAAGAGGACGAGATCATGGGCCTCGACCTTCCCGAGATGGGCGTTGCCGCTTACCCCGAGTTCAGCCTTCACTGACGAGTTCGCTCCGGGCGCCCTTGCCCGGTGGTGAGTGGCCGAAGAGCCGTCGCGCAAGCGGCGGCTCTTCGTGCTTTCACAAACAGGAAACAGTCCGTTAACACGACCCTTCTACGTTCGCCGTCCATGACAGCCAACTCCCCCATCGATACCGGCGCCACGGCGTGGGTACTCGTCTCTTGTGCTTTGGTGCTCTTCATGACACCGGGGCTCGCGTTCTTCTACGGAGGGATGGTGAGGTCGAAGAACGTGCTCGGCATGTTGATGCAGAACGTGTTTTCGATGGGACTGATTTCAGTCATCTGGGCCGTCGTCGGGTTCAGCCTGGCCTTCGGCGGCTCGGGTCGTTACTTCGGCAACTTCGACTTCGCGTTTCTCTCCGACGTCACCAAGGTTCCAAACCTTCCGGGTTACACAGGCGACTTCGCGCTCGTCATTCCCCCGTTGGCATTCGTCGCGTACCAAATGATGTTCGCCGTCATCACTCCGGCGCTGATCACCGGTGCAACCGCTGATCGTTTGAAGTTCTCGGCGTACGTCATCCTCATCGGCGTGTGGTCGGTGATCGTGTACCCGACCGTCGCCCACTGGGTATTCAGCCCCAACGGCTGGTTGTTCCACAAGGGAGCCCTCGACTTCGCCGGTGGAGCTGTGGTTCACATCAATGCCGGTGCCGCCGCACTCGCCGTGATCCTCGTGCTCGGCAAGCGGCGTGGCTGGCCGCGTGAAGCGATGCCGCCGCACAACCTGCCCTTCACCGTTCTCGGAACCGGGATCCTCTGGTTCGGTTGGTTCGGATTCAACGCAGGCTCCGCCCTCGGTTCGAATGGTCTCGCCGCACAGGCGCTCATCAACACCCAACTCGCGGCTGCAAGCGGAATGCTCGCCTGGCTCGTGGTCGAAAAACTTCGTGCGGGTCATGCAACGACCCTCGGTGCCGCATCCGGAGCCGTTGCCGGCCTCGTTGCGATCACACCGTGCGCCGGATTCGTCGGCGGAGCCGCACCGATCATCATCGGCCTCGTCACCGGAACCATCTGCTATTTCGCGCTCACCCTGAAGACACGGTTCAAGTTCGACGACAGCCTCGACGTGATCGCAGTACACCTCGTCGGTGGTCTCGTTGGTTCGCTGCTTCTCGGTCTCTTCGCCGACAAGGCGATCAACCCGCTGGGCGCCGACGGATGGTTCTTCGGCGGCGGGCCGGACCTCTTCGGCAAGCAGGTGCTCGCCTGCGTTGCAGCGTTCGCCTTCTCGTTCGTCATCACATACGTGATGGCCGTGGTGTTGAACCGCACCATCGGCCTGCGCGTGTCGAATGAAGACGAGCTGATCGGACTCGACCAAAGTCAGCACGCCGAGTCGGCATACCAACCGTGATCATCGGACGAATAGGATCCCCAACATGAAGCTCATCACCGCAGTTGTGAAACCCTTCAAGCTCGACGATGTGAAGGACGCCCTCAAAGCCGCGGGCGTGCAGGGCATCACGGTCTCCGAAGTGCGCGGCTTTGGCCGCCAAGGCGGCCACACCGAGACCTACCGTGGCGCCGAGTACAACATCGACTTCGTACCGAAGGTGCGCGTGGAACTCGTCGTCGACGATTCAGCGGTCGACTCGGTCATCGATGCCGTGCGCACCGCGGCGAACACCGGCAAGATCGGCGACGGCAAGATCTGGGTTACCAACGTCGAGCGCATCATCCGCATCCGCACTGGCGAGCAAGGCGTGGACGCTCTCTAGCGTCCACGAAGGGGCACGGGGTCGGCAGGCTCACTAGAGTCGGCGCATGACCATGACCGAATCGGCGCAGGCAGCTGCATCCCGCTGGACCGCGCAGTGGCGCGAGCTCTACAACGAAGTCATCAACACCGGCCTCTGCACCGGATGTGCGGGTTGCGTCGTCACGTGCCCGCACGACGTCATCGGCTACGAGCACGTCGAGGGCAAGTACAAGCCCTTCCACTTGGAAGAAGAGCTCGGCCTCGACAACTGCGTCCACGGTTTCGGCGAGGGCGGAGGCTGCACCACCTGCACCCGCGCCTGCCCGCGTTTCCGACAGTGGGAGCCCGAAGCCGACAAGCATCTGTTCGGTCGCGTGCGCAATCCCGACGAGATGTCGGGTATCTGGCGCCAGTTGCTCCTCACCCGTGCGGCCGACCCCGTGCAGCACGAGAAGGGCCAAGACGGTGGCTTCGTCACGGCGATGCTCGCGTGGCTGCTCGACAACAACTACATCGAGGGCGCCCTCGTCAGCGGTGTCGAAGACGACGATGCGTGGAAGGCCAAGCCCCAGCTCGTTCGCACGAAAGACGAAGTCATCGCGACGGCCGGAAGCCGTTACACCTACTGCGCCAACCCGCTCGCGCTGCGCGATGCCAAAGAGGCCGGGCTGTCGAAGCTCGCACTCGTCGGCATGGGATGCCAAACGTCATCGCCGCCCGTCATGTGGGACCGCAAGGCCGGCAAGGTCAGCAAGCCGTTCCTGTTCAACATCGGCCTGCTCTGCAGCAAGACCTTCGAC
>CAYFLC010000052.1:302-10631 GCA_964343885.1 uncultured Bifidobacterium sp. | reverse complement strand
GGCCCAGAACGTGCGCGTCGATTGGAAGGGGTCGGTTCTGCATCTCATCGACACCCCCGGCCACGTCGACTTCGGCTACGAGGTCAGTCGTTCGCTGGCGGCGTGCGAAGGGGTCGTACTCGTGGTCGACGCCGCGCAGGGAATCGAGGCCCAAACCCTGGCCAACTGTTATCTCGCGCTCGAGAACGACCTCGAAATCGTGGCGGCGCTGAACAAGATCGATCTGCCGGCGGCCAACCCCGACTACTACGCCGATGAAATCGAGCGCGTGCTCGGTATTCCCGCCGACCAGATTCTTCGCATCTCGGCAAAGACGGGCGAGGGCGTTCCCGACCTTCTCGATGCCATCGTCGAGCGCATCCCCGCGCCTCAGGGCGATCCCGACCTGCCGCTGCAGGCGCTCATCTTCGACAGCCAGTTCGATCAGTACCGCGGCGTTGTCAGTTCCATTCGCGTGATGAACGGAACGATCGACGGCAAGGGCAAGTTGTTGTTCATGCAGGCAGGCGCAACCCACGAGGCCATCGAAATCGGCGTGCGTCGGCCGGCGCCCACGCCGATCGATTCCCTCGGACCCGGCGAGGTCGGCTATCTGATCGCCGGAATCAAAGATGTCGGCGAAGCGCGAAGCGGAGAAACCGTCACCAAGTCCGATCGCCCCGCGCAAGACCCATTGCCGGGTTACCGCGACCCGAAGCCGATGGTCTTTTGTGGCTTGTATCCAATTGACGGCGATGATTTCGAAAATCTGCGCGACAGCCTGCAGAAGCTGAAGCTGAACGACGCATCGGTCACGTACGAACCCGAAAGCTCAGGTGCGTTGGGCTTCGGATTCCGATGTGGATTCCTCGGCCTGCTGCACATGGAAATCGTGAAAGAACGTCTCGAGCGTGAATTCAACCTTGCGCTCATCGCCACTGCGCCGTCGGTGCAGTACCGCGTGCACAAAACAAATGGCGACATCGAACTTGTTGACACACCCATGTCGTTGCCGCCCGTTCAGCAGATCAACTTCATCGAAGAGCCGTATTTCAAGGTCGGCATCATCACCCCGAAGGACTACACCGGCACATTGATGGAGTTGTGTCAGTCGCGACGAGGAGAGTTGAACAAGATCGAGTACCTGTCGCCCGAGCGAGTCGAGTTGAGCTATGCCATTCCGCTGGCCGAAGTTGTCGTCGACTTCTTCGATCAGATGAAGAGCCGTTCACAGGGCTACGCCAGCCTCGATTATGAACTCGAGGGTTACCGCGAGTCGAACCTCGTACGCGTTGATCTGCTGCTCAACGGCATCGCGGCCGACGCGTTCAGCACCATCGTGCACCGCGATCGTGCCTTCGATTACGGCCGCCGCATGTGCGAGAAGTTGCGCGAGCTCATCCCGCGGCAGATGTTCGACGTTCCCATCCAGGCGGCCATCGGTGGCAAGGTCATCGCACGCGAAACCGTGAAGGCCAAGCGGAAAGACGTTCTGGCGAAGTGCTACGGCGGCGACATCACCCGTAAGCGGAAACTGCTCGAAAAGCAGAAAGAGGGCAAGAAGAAAATGAAGTCAATCGGCCGCGTCGAGGTGCCGGGCGACGTCTTCATCTCGGCCCTCAAGCTCGACGATTGACGTTTCATGCCTTCAGTCTTTCGCTCGTTGAAAAATCGCAACGCGCAGTACTTCTTCGCCGGGGTTCTCGTCAGCAACGTCGGCACGTGGATGCAGTTCACGGCGTCGTCGTTCCTTCTTTACCGACTCACGGGGAAGGCCACCGACCTCGGCCTCAACGTGATGTTCCAGTTCCTGCCGATGCTGCTACTCGGCGCGTGGGCCGGCGCGATCGCCGACCGCACGAACCGGCGCAAGATGACCCTCATCACGCAAACGGCACTCGCTGCGCAGTCGTTGCTGCTCGGCGCGCTCGACCTTTCAGGCCACATCTCGATTCATGCGGTGTACGCCCTCAGCCTGACGCTCGGCCTCATCAATGCTTTCGACAATCCGGCGCGTCGCGGACTCGTCACGGAACTTGTTGCTGTCGAAGACATACCCAACGCCGTGTCGTTGAACACCGCCGTGATGACCGGATCGCGAATCTTCGGGCCGGCACTCGCGGCCGCTCTCGTGCGTCCTCTCGGCACGGGCTGGCTCTTCATCATCAATGGAGCATCGTTTGCTGCAATCCTGGTCGGAATCATCGCTATGGACAAGACGATGCTGCGCGTCGCGCCACCCGCCCGTCGGGGTGGCAAACCCGTTCGTGAGGCGTTGACGTTCATCCGCGATGACGCGGCGTTGAAGCCGTTGTTCGTCGTGCTCACGATCGTCAGTACGTTTGCATTCAACTACAGCGTTGTTCTGCCGAAATTGGCCGACTCGCGATGGGGTAGCGACAGTGTGTTTGGTTGGCTGCTCGCAACGGTGAGCGTCGGCAGTTTGATCGGAAGTCTTCTCACAGCAGGTCGGGAAAGGGTGTCGCTCCGTTGGTTCAACGGTTCGGTAGCTCTGCTCGGTGTTGCCAACATTGCGCTTGCGTGGGCTCCGAATCTGTTCGCCGCGTTTCTCCTTGCCGTGCCGTTGGGTATCGGAGGCGCCGCATTTATCGCGAGCGTGAATTCGATCACCCAGGTGATGTCACCGCCGGATATGCGTGGCCGAATGCTCGCGCTCGGCGCGGTTGCATTTCTCGGTTCTACGCCGATCGGCGGGCCGGTCACTGGCTGGATCGCCGACCACGTGAGCCCCGAGTGGTCGATGGGCTACGGCGGTGTCATCGCGCTCATTTGTTGGGCTTGGATGGCGAGCATCATGCGCCGTCGGCGACAATTCACCGCATGACGAGCATCATGTGGTTCCGTCGCGACCTGCGCGGACATGACAACGAAGCGCTCGCTGCGGCATGCGCAGTTGGTCCGTGTCTCCCGGTCTTCGTGCTCGACCCCGTGTTTCTCTCTCGAGCCGGTGATGCGCGGTTGTGGTTTCTGTTCGGGGCGCTCGAAGCGTTGAACGAAACTCTCGGCGGAGCCCTCGTGTTGCGCACGGGCGATCCGGTCGATGTGATCCCCGCACTGGCCCGCGAAGTCAATGCCGACCAGGTGATCGTGGCGAAGGACTTTGCTCCTTATGGGCGGCAACGCGACGCTGCGGTCGCAGCAGCCTTGAAACAAGTCGACGCGCGGTTGCGCGGGGTCGGTAGCCCCTATGCAGTCGAACCAGGTTCCGTGAAGAAAGACGATGGAACGCCGTACGCGGTGTTCACGCCGTTCTACAAACGGTGGTCGCCGTTACTCACGCCACTCGACGAGAGCGACCCCGTGCACAGCCTTCTGGTTCCTCCCGGTTCGGTGCGCGGGGTCGACCTGCCCGCGCGTCCACAGCTCGACGTGGCGTTGCCCGAACCAACCGAGCATGCGGCTCACGAGCGGTGGGAGTGGTTCATGGACAACGCACTCGACCGTTATTACGACGACCGCAATATGCCCGGCATCGACGGGTCGTCGCGGTTGTCGACATACCTTCGATTCGGGTTGCTGCATCCCAAGCAATTGATTGCCGATCTCGTGATCGACGGCACGAAAGAGACGAAGAGTCACGAACATTTCAGGTCGGAACTGTGCTGGCGCGAGTTCTATGCCGACGTGTTGTTCCAACAACCACGCACCGCGTGGGAGAACCTGCAGCCAAAAATGAACGCAATGTCGCTCGACACCGACAAACGCGCCGAGACACGATTCGAGAAGTGGTGCGCCGGTGAAACCGGTTATCCGATCGTCGATGCGGGCATGCGCCAGCTGTTGCGCACGGGATGGATGCACAACCGCGTACGAATGATCACCGCGAGCTTCCTCGTGAAAGACCTGCATCTGCCCTGGCAGTGGGGCGCGCGTCATTTCATGCATCATCTCGTCGACGGCGACATTGCGTCGAACAACCACGGTTGGCAGTGGACCGCCGGCACGGGCACCGACGCGGCGCCGTACTTTCGTATCTTCAACCCGCAGAGTCAGTCAGAGAAGTTCGACCCGAATGGCGACTACATCCGCGAGTGGATTCCCGAATTGGCGGAATGCCCGACGAAGCAATTGCACACGCCCGGAGCCGGCGGTTTTGTCGGTTACGCGCAGCCGATCGTCGACCATTCCGTCGAGCGTGAAGAGAGCCTCGCCCGTTACAAGGCGGTGTCCGGGAAGTAGCCTTGGGGCGTCATGTTGGACGAGCGCAAGACCGCAATCCTCCGGGCTGTCGTGCAGGAGTACATCGCCACCGGCCAGCCGGTCGGTTCGGCCCACATCGCCGCGATGGCAGGGGTCAAGGTGTCGCCCGCAACAGTGCGCAACGACATGGCGATGCTCGAACAAGAGGGATACCTGGTGCAGCCGCACACCTCGGCCGGACGTATTCCCACCGACAAGGGATACCGGTTCTTTGTCGATGCCATCGAGCCCGCGGCTCACCCCAGCAAGGTGACCGCCGAGCAGGTGGGCACTTTCTTCAATTCGGCAACGGGTCGCTTGGAAGAGTTGCTGCAGCGCACGTCCGGGCTTCTCACCAACATGACCAACTACGCGGCGCTCGTCATGGGTCCCAGCGCCGATGTGGCAACGGTCAGAAGCCTTCAGGTTGTTCGACTGTCTCCGCGCATGGCAACGGTTGTTGCCGTGCTGTCAAACGGCGTGGTGCAAAGCGAGTCGGTCGACATCGACGAAGCGGTCTCTGACGCCCAGGTTGCGGCCGCCAGCGCACACTTGAACGCGGCGGCGTTCGGTCACACGTTCAGCAACGTGCATCTTGCGCCAAGTGGCGATGTCGGAGTCGACAAACTGTGTGGTGACGCACTGAATCTCTTGAAGCCGCATCAAAGTGATGCGAACGTCTTTGTCGGTGGTGCGGCGGCAATGGCGCAGGCATTCGACGCGGTCGATGTCGTGCGGTCGGTTCTTCAAGCGCTCGAACAGCAGTACGTCGTTGTCTCTCTCGTGAAAGACGTCGTTGACCGTGGGCTCAGCGTGGCCATCGGCAGCGAGCACGGCGTCGAACCGCTGTCGGCGTGTTCCGTGGTCGTTGCTCCTGTCATCGCCGACGGCGAGAAGCTCGGAACGGTCGGTGTTCTCGGGCCGACCCGCATGAACTACCCGCAGGCACTGGCAACGGTCGAAGCCGTGGGCACGCAACTCGGTCGTCGCCTCACCGAAGGCGGGCAGGGGTAGCGCATCATGGCCACCGATCTCTACGACATTCTCGGTGTCGACCGCGGCGCATCGGCCGACGACGTGAAAAAGGCGTACCGCAAGCGGGCACGCGAACTTCATCCCGATGCGAATCCCGATGACCCGACAGCCGAAGACAAGTTCAAGGAACTCAGTCGCGCCTACGAGGTGTTGTCCGATCCGCAGCAACGCGCCAACTACGACCGATTCGGCGAAGCCGGAATCGGCGGCGCATCAGCCGGTGGCGATCCGTTCGGCGGTGGGGGATTGGGCGACATCTTCGAGGCGTTCTTCGGCGGTAGCTCACCTTTCGGTGGTGGCTTCGGAGGTCGTTCGCAGGCGGGTCCGCCCCGTGGGCAAGACATCGAGGTCATCGCCGACATCACGTTCGAGAACGCGGTGTTCGGTGGCAACGTTCCGGTGAACGTGAAAACGGCTCTGCGTTGCGACGACTGCTCCGGATCAGGGGCAGGTTCGGGGACCAAGCCCGTGCAGTGCGTCGATTGTGAAGGAACCGGCCAGGTTCGCCGCGTGCGCCAGAGCCTGCTGGGTCAAATGGTCACGGCAAGCCCGTGTCAGCGCTGCAGTGGAATGGGCCAAGTCATCTCGACCCCATGTGCGAAGTGCAAGGGCGAGGGCCGCATCATCGACACGGCGACGTATCAAATCGATGTTCCTGCCGGCGTCGACACCGGGGCAACACTGCGCCTTACTGGTCGTGGTGCAGTTGGTCCACGCGGAGGCGCAACCGGTGATCTGTACGTGCACATCCGCGTCGCTGCGCACGCGACACTCAAGCGCGACGATGACGATCTCGTCTACGTGTTGCGACTCGGCGTTGCCCAGGCCGCGCTTGGTGTGCACACCACCGTCGACACCATGGAGGGCAGCGAGGAATTTGATGTTCCCTCGGGCTGCCAGCACGGCCAAGAGTTCGTCCTGCGTGGTCGCGGCGTGCCGCATCTGAACAGCGGTGGGCGCCGCCGTGGCGACCTGCGCATCGTTGCCCAGGTCGACGTGCCGACGAAGCTCAGCGACGAAGAGTCGAAGTTGCTCCGTCAATTCGCGGAACTGCGCGGCGAATCGGTTGCAGAACCGGGCAAGGGCCTGAAGTCGCGCATCAAGTCGGCATTTTCGTGAACCCGATTCTTCGCGGCGCATCGGCGCACGTCATTGTCGCGAACCTCGAAGTGCCCGTGCTCGATGAACACGATGCGCACCACTTGTTCAGGGTGCTGCGCCTGCGTCCAGGGTCCGTTGTCACGGCCACCGACGGCGCGGGCCGATGGCGCGAGTGTCGCGCAGAAGGTCGTGACGAAATAGTTCCCAACGGCGACGTGGTCACCGAAATTCGCGCTGGCGTGACGCTCGGCGTTGCGTTCGTTCCCGTGAAAGCGGAAAAGCCGGAAACAACCATTCGCCAACTTGTCGAAGTCGGTATCGACGAGGTCTTCGTGCTTGCTCCCACGAAGCGTTCGGTTGCCGGGTCGCGCGACCGTTTGAATGATCGTGCTGATCGCATCGTTCGTGAGGCCTGCATGCAGAGCCGACGTGTCTTCATGCCGAGCATCCACCTTGGGGTGCAACTGATCGACGTGTGTGCACTCAGTGGAGTCGCACTGGCCGACCCGAACGGCGGCGAATTCGGCGACTCACGAATCCTCGTCGTTGGTCCCGAGGGCGGCTTCGATATCGGCGAGGTGCCTGACATTGTGCCTCGCGTGTCAATCGGGCCGGCCGTATTGCGTGCCGAAACAGCGGCAATCGTCGCGGGTGCACGATTGGTCGCCCGCCACGCATGACAATGGTGGGGATCCTCCATGGCTGACGACGACTTCCTCGACGAATCTCCCTATTCGCGCCTCGTGGGCGAGCGTCTGCGTTCCATTCGCCGCCAGAAGAAGCTCTCGCTCAACGAAGTCGAAGCACAGTCAGACGATGAGTTCCGCGCATCGGTCGTCGGTGCGTATGAACGCGGGGAACGTGCCATTTCCGTTCCGCGCCTCGAGCGGCTCGCCAAGTTCTACGGCGTGTCGATCGATCAATTGCTGCCGCGCGA
Organism: uncultured Bifidobacterium sp.; assembly: GCA_964343885.1. GTDB lineage: Bacteria > Actinomycetota > Acidimicrobiia > Acidimicrobiales > Ilumatobacteraceae > F1-20-MAGs119. The sequence continues at coordinate 3,379 of CAYFLC010000052.1, read as the reverse complement.
CCCGCTCGCCGTCGAGCGTTCCCAGCCGGGGGCGTCGGGTCCGACGAAGATCCGCATCGACGTCGCGAAGTTGACGACTTTTCCCGATGAGAAGTTCCGCATGCTCGAACGCTTCCTGCGCATGATCCAAGTGCAGCGACAGGACTTCAATGGAAAAGTAATCACCGTACGGGCGCACGACACGCGTGCCATCGCCGTGATGCTCGATGTTCCCGTCGACGAAGTGGGTGACGAACTGGCCAAATTGGGCCTCATCTTCGTTCCGCCGTCGCAGTAGGCAACCGATGACCGCTTCGACCGCAGACTTCGGCGTCTATGTTCACGTGCCTTTCTGCTCGCGACGCTGTGATTACTGCGCGTTTGCAACCTGGGACGACAAGACGGACGTCGTCGACGCCTACATGGCGGCGTTGCATGACGAAGTCGTTCGCGCCACGAGCGACGGGTTGTCGTCGGCGTCGACGATCTTCGTCGGGGGAGGAACGCCGTCACTCGTTCCCGCGGAAGTCCTCGCTCGCGTGATCGCCGCCGTGCCCCGTGCCGCCGACGCCGAGGTGACGGTGGAGTGCAACCCCGACAATGTGAACGATGCGCTGCTCGCGGCTTACCGCGATGCCGGCGTGAACCGCATCAGTCTCGGCGTGCAGTCGATGGTGCCCCACGTTCTCGCGGGCCTCGGGCGCCAACACAATCCCGACAATGTGATTGCAGCGGTCGAGTCGATCAGACGTGTCGGCATTCCGACCTTCAACATGGACCTCATCTACGGAGCACACGGTGAATCGGTCGGCGATTGGGTCACCACCGTCGAACGAGCACTCGATCTCGACCCACCGCACGTTTCTGCGTACGGCTTGACGGTCGAACCGGGCACTCCGCTGGCCGACGACGAACTGCGTCATCCCGACGATGACGATCAGGCCGACAAGTACCCGATCGTCGATGACATGCTCGAACGTGCCGGTCTCGCAAACTACGAAATCTCGAACTGGGCCAGACCCGGGCACGAAAGCCGGCACAACCGTCTCTATTGGGCACAAGCCGACTACCGCGGGTTCGGATGCGCGGCCCACTCGCATGCATCCGGTCGACGCTGGTGGAACGTGCGCACGCCCGAGCGGTACATCGACCTCGTGAACTCGGGGCAATCCACCGAGGCAGCACATGAATTACTTGATGCCGAGCAGATTGCTGCCGAGCGGGTTCAACTCACGCTGCGACGACGCGAAGGTGCCGCACTCGCCGACATTCCGGCCGGCAAAGAGGCCGACATCGACGAAATGGTGAACGATGGGTTGATAGTCGTCGAATCCGAGAGGGTCAAGCTGACCCGCAGAGGAAGGCTCCTCGCGAATGCGGTTACTCTTCGTTTGACATGACCCAACCAAGCGATTCCGCGATTTATCTGGTCCGTCACGCAAAGGCGGGAAGTCGGGCAGCGTGGGGCGCTGACGATTCCACACGTCCGCTTGTCGGCGAGGGAATCGAGCAGGCCAAAGTCATCGCTTCGCGCCTCGCGCCACTGCATCCTGTACGGCTGGTTTCGAGTCCCTACCTGCGTTGCCGTCAGACGCTCGAGCCACTCGGCGAAACTTTGTCGCTTCGGGTCGAGTCCGTCGAGGCATTGCGCGAAGGCACCGACACCGACACCGTGCTCGCGTTTCTCGCGTCGCTGGCAGATGGCACGGTTGCCTGCAGTCACGGTGACGTCATCCCCGCGGTGCTGAAGCGCCTCGAATGGCACGGCCTCGACATCGTCGACTGGCCCGACACTCGGAAGGGCTCGGTCTGTCGCCTCGAACGCCACGAGGGCAACTTCGTGCGCGCCAGTTTTTCGCCACCCCCACGCTGATTCCGGCGGTCGTGTTCGCCGTCGACCCCGATACACTTCGGATCACCCTTTTCAAGGGCGCGTAGCTCAGTTGGTTAGAGCGCTACCATGACACGGTAGAGGTCCCGGGTTCGAGTCCCGTCGTGCCCACCAAACGCGGTCGGGGAACCGCATTCATCGGGGGAGGATCATCGTGGCTACCGTTCCGGTTTCGTTGTCGAAAGAGCGTCTCGGTGTCGACCTTGACATGTACAACGGGCCCGGCCCCGTTTCATCCGACACCTGGACCTTTGGTGGATGGAAGTTGTATTTCATCCGACTCGACGCCGGCCAGCGATGGACGCTCGGTGAATCAGGGAAGGTGTTCATCAAGGTCGTGCTCGGTCGACTCGATTCTCCGAGCCGGGCGCAGTACATCGCTCCGCGCGGGCTCGCCGACACGGTCGTCACCGAAACCGAACTCGTCGCAAGCGCCGACGGTGCGCTGGTGACGGTACTCGTGAAAACGGCGGCAGCGCCCGACCGCATCACCTCAATGAACGACATCGCAATCGAGGGTCCACATGCCGACAAGCTCTGCTGGAGCTCATTCGGCGAACGATTCGCTGCCTACACCGACTTCTTCAACGGCCTCGATGCCGGTCTCACGCCCGGATTCCATCTCCTCGATTCCAACGGCGAAGAGATTTGCTACCTCTACCTCTGGACGGCCGGCAAGGGTGTCGACTTGTCGACCCACAACCACGGTCGTCCGCCCAGCCCCACGAGCCCGGCGTTCGCCGAAGTGCACTGGGTGGTTTCAAACGGAACCGGCCTGGGTGGCATGTACGAAACGGCCGAGCCGGGTGCGCCCGATCGTTCACGGATGCCCGTGCCCGAAGGTTTCGAACACGGACCCTTCTTCGAGTTCGACTCGACCGGTGCGCCGATCCTGCGCGAGAACGGTGCCGTCACCTACCCATGGCACGGTTGGCAAGGTGGCGACGATGGCAAGCCCGGCCAGGCTTACGACCTCGTGATCCCATTCGAGATCACGGCGCCTTACGCACGCGTCACTGTGACGAACTGATCAGCGGGCAGAATCGCCGAAGCGGTATTCCCGCGTCAGAACGTCGATGCGCTTGGTGAGCTCGGCGTCGAGCGGCGTGTCGAGTGCGGCGACTGCATCGGCCAACTGCTCGGGCTTGCTCGCACCGATGATCGGCGAGGTGATGGTCGAACCGGTGAACTGCCATGCAACGGCAAG
>CAYFLC010000052.1:0-292 GCA_964343885.1 uncultured Bifidobacterium sp. | reverse complement strand
CTTTGGCGATGCGGCGAAGTGCTTCGACCGTTTCGAACATGCGATCCTGCCAATAGCGCTCTTGATAGCGACCAGCGGTGCCGTCGCCCTCGATCGAGAAACGGGTGCCCTCTGTCGGCGTTCCGGGGTTGTGCTTGCCGGTCAGGAATCCACCTGCAAGCGGGTTGTAGGGGATGACCGCAATGTTCTCTTGCTCGCAGAGGGGGAGCAGTTCGCGCTCGTTTTCGCGGAACAGCATGTTGTAGCGCGGTTGGATGCTGGCGAAACGCGCCCACCCGTTGACGTCGCTGCG
>CAYFLC010000051.1:0-10691 GCA_964343885.1 uncultured Bifidobacterium sp. | reverse complement strand
AAAAGAAGGCCTCCACTCGAACGCGCCGTCTCGACGGCACGGTCGATGTGCACAGTGGCGACGAAAAGAAGATCAAGCGTCTCCTCGCCGAACGCTGATCCGGGTCTGTTGGAAAATTCGAGAAGGTAGGTAAATCAAATGGCACGTGTAAAGCGCGCAGTAAACGCTCGCAAGAGCCGCAAGCAGGTCCTCGAACGCGCGAAGGGTTATTACGGCAACAAGAGCCGTTCGGCCCGCGCTGCGAACGAACAGGTCATGAAGTCGGGGCAGTACGCATTCCGCGACCGCCGCGCAAAGAAGGGCGAGTTCCGTCGCCTGTGGATCCAGCGCATCAACGCTGGGTGCCGCATTCACGACATCAGCTACAGCCGCTTCATTGCCGGTCTCAATGCTGCGGGTATCGAAGTCGACCGCAAGATCCTCGCTGATCTCGCGGTTCACGATCTCGATGCTTTCGGTCGCTTGGTTGTTGCCGCGAAGGGTGCGCTCGGCTGAGTCGTTCAACGATCGGTTTCACGAGCACCCCGGTTCGGCGGTTGCGTGATCTTCTCTCCGAGAGGAAGGCGCGACGCGAGGCGGGGTGCTTCGTCGTTGAGGGGGCGGTCTTCATCGCGGCGGCCCTCGCTGCCGGCCTGCGGGTCGTCGAAGAGTTCGTGCTCGTCGACGCCGAACCGGTTTCCGCCGGACAGATCCATAGGCTGGATTCGTCGACGCTCGAACGAGTCTCTTCGACTGTTTCGCCGCATCCGAACATCGCGGTTGTCGCCACACCTCGAGCTCCCCGGCTCGACGAAATTGGGGGCTGGATTCTCGTCGCCGATCGTGTGCAAGACCCCGGAAATCTCGGCACCATGATCCGTAGCGCCGTGGCCGCCGGCGCGTCGTGCGTGGTCACCACCCCGAACACCGTCGACGCGCTGTCGCCCAAGGTGGTTCGTGCCGCCGCCGGTTCGATGTTTGCCGTTCCCGTTGTCAACGAGACATCCCTCGAAGAAGTGCGAGCCGCGGCGTTCCAGTTGGTTGGAACCTCATCCCACGACCATCCCGGCGTCGTCGTCTACGACCGCTTCGATTTCACCCGTCGTATCGCGGTGGTCATGGGCAACGAGGCCGCAGGTCTTGCGATCGATTCGCCGGTCGACTCATGGGTCACGATTCCGCACGCGGGCCCGGTCGAAAGTCTGAATGTCGCCATGGCTGCGACGGTTCTCTGCTTCGAGATTGCCCGTCAGCGCGGCGCCTCGCGCGGCGAAATCACCCCGTAAACATGCGTCGCGGCAAGTAGCGTTGGGGCGTCATGCGCACCGACATCACTGCATCCGTCGACGCTGCCCTTGCCGAAATCGCCGGACTCGCCTCGTCCGCTGCGGTTCTGGCGGCGACGGCAGGCCTCGTCGGCAAGAAGTCGCCCCTGGGTCAACTGAAGTCGAAGCTCGGGTCGGTCACCGATATCGAAGAACGCAAGTCGCTTGGCCAAGAGCTGAACGCAGCGATGGTGGCAGTCGAAGCGGCAATCGCCACCAAGCGTGCCGAGTGCGAAGATCGTGAACTCTCGGCACAACTCGGTTCCGAGCGCATCGATCTCACCGAATGCCTCGCACCCGCGCGCCGTGGTCGAACCCATCTGGTAACCCAGGCGACGCAACGTCTCGAAGACGTATTCATCGGTCTCGGGTTCCAGGTCGCCGAGGGCCCGGAAGTCGAGAGCGACTTCTACAACTTCGAGGCGCTCAACATGCCGAAGTCGCACCCTGCACGAAGCATGTGGGACACCTTGTTCGTCGAGAGCGACGAGCCGGGAAGCGTCGTGCTGCGTACGCACACGTCGCCGGTGCAGATTCGTGTGATGCAAGAGTGGCCTCCGCCCATTTATGCGGTCATGCCGGGTCGCGTCTTCCGTCGCGACACCCCCGATGCCACACACATGCCGGTCTTCCATCAGATCGAGGGTTTGGTCATCGACCGCCACATCACTTTTCGTGATCTCGCGGGCACCATCGAGGCCTTCACCAAAGCTTTCTTCGGATCCGAGTTCACCAGTCGGCTCCGCCCGTCTTACTTTCCGTTCACCGAGCCGAGTGCCGAGTTCGACATTCGTCGGGCCAACGGATCATGGATCGAGCTCGGTGGTTGCGGAATGGTGCATCCCAACGTGCTGCGCGCGGGTGGCCTCGACCCCGAAGAGTGGTCCGGCTTTGCGTTCGGCTTCGGTATCGATCGCATGGCGAAAGAGCGCCACGCCGTCGAAGACATTCGCGAGATGTACACCAACGACCTGAGATTCCTGAGGCAATTCTCTTGATGAAAGTTCTCCTTTCCTGGCTCAATGAATTTGCCAATTTCGGCAACGATGTCGATGCTTTGGCTGCCGAGATGACCTCGCTCGGCATGCCCGTCGAAGAGACATACACCGCCGGCAACAAGGTTCCCGGTGTTGTCGTGGCACAGGTGCTGCGCACCGAACGTCACCCTGACGCCGAGAAAGTGCACCGGGTCTATCTCACGACCGATGGGTCGAACGAACTTCACGTGTGGTGCGGAGCATTCAACATGGCGCCGGGGGACAAGATCCCGCTCGCCACACTCGGCACCAAGATGCCCGACGGTCGCGAGATTCTCCGTCGCGGAATTCTCGGAATCGATTCCGAAGGAATGTGCTGCAGTGCCAAGGAACTCGACCTCAACGACGATCACGGTGGAATTCTCATCCTTGCCGGCGACCTGCCGCTTGGAGTCGACGTGTTCGATGCGCTTGGCATCACCACCGACACGGTCTTTGATCTCGATCTCACTCGCAATCGTCCCGACTGCTGGGGTCACATGGGTGTGGCGCGCGATCTTGCCGCACGTATGCGTTTGGCCTTCGGCAACGACGTGCCGGGCACGCCATCACATCCTGTTCACGCTCTGCCGCTCACCATTGTCGACGACGAATCGTGTGGACGTTTCACGGCAACCGTGGTGAAGAACATCCGTGTCGCGCAATCTCCGCAGTGGCTCCAGGACCGACTCGCCAGAAGCGGAATGCGTCCGATCAACAACATCGTCGATGCTTCGAACTACGTGATGCTCGAGCGCAATCAGCCGACGCATGCCTACGACCTGCGTTCCGTTGCGTCCGGCTTCCGCGTGCGTTTCGCCACGGACGGCGAAACAGTGACAACTCTCGACGGCCAGGTGCGTGAGTTGCATACTGCCGACATCGTCATTGCGAACGGCGACGACGTGGCCGTGGGTCTCGGCGGTGTCATGGGCGGCCTCGACTCCGAGGTCGTCGAATCCACCACGGCGATCGCACTTGAAGTTGCGTGGTTTCCCGCAGACACGGTCCTCGAATCTGCGGCGCGCCACGGCCTGCGATCCGAGGCGTCGGCGCGTTTCGAGCGTGGTGCCGATCCGCACGGCCTCGAACAGGCGGCATGGCGATTCATCGAGATCCTGCGCCTCACTTGCCCCGATCTCGAGGTGCACGGCGCGCCGCAGATCGTCGCGAACTCGGTCTGTCCTCCAACTGCCACGACCGTTGAGTTGCGGCTCACTCAGGTGAAGCGCATTCTTGGAATAGAACTGAGCGCGTCGCAGGTTGCCGAACTCATCGAGCCGATCGGCTACGCGTGTGACGGGTCGGGCGATGTCATCAGCGTGTCGATACCGTCGTGGCGACCCGATTCGACCTCCGAGATCGACATCATCGAAGAAATCGCCCGTCACTACGGATACGACGCGCTCGGGAAGAGCGTTCCGAATTCCACGGTGCACGGGCGCTTGTCGCCGATGCAGCAGCGTCGTCGCTTGGTGCACTCGGTCATGGTCGAAGCCGGCTGGTGCGAGGCCATGCCGAATCCGTTCCTCGACCCATCTGCCACCGCATTGGCTGGCGTGCCCGACGAAGCGCAGCTGGCTCTCGTGAATCCTTTGGTGGCCGAAGAGTCGGTTCTGCGTGTTTCGCTGCGGCCGGGGTTGCTCCGCTCGGTTGCGTACAACCAATCGCACCGTGTCGACGACATCCATTTGTACGAAGTCGGCCACGTGTACCCAAAGGGAAAGAACTCGCTTCCCGACGAGGAAGAGATTCTCTGCGTCATGTCGGTCGATGCGCACGATGGGGAACTCGCCGCATTGCGTGCATGGTCGCTTCTCGGCGACGCTCTGGGCTTCGGCGCCCAGATCGACAGCAAGTCAACCCCTCCTGGGTATCACCCCGGACGTAGTGCGACCCTCCGCCGGGGCAAGCAGATCATCGGCGCGATGGGTGAACTCTCACCAGTCGTATTGAGGAAATGCGGCATCGCAGGGCGCGTGAGCTGTCTCGAGGTTTCACTGACGACGGTCCTTCGTGAAGAACCGAAGCCGGTCGCCGCGCGACCGGTCAGTCGGTATCCATCGAGCGACATTGACCTTGCATTCGTTGCCGCCGACGAACTGGCGGCCTTCGATCTGCACCGGGCGCTCAAGTCGGCAGCGGGGAACCTCGCCGTTTCGCTCGACCTCTTCGATGTCTATCGAGGCAAGGGGGTCGAAGAAGGCTCGCGCAGCCTGGCATACCGCCTCAGGTTGCAGGCCCCGGATCGCACACTCACCGATGACGAAGTTGCAGCCGTGCGCCAGAAGTGCATCGATGCCGCCGCGAAGGTCGGGGCAAAGCTCCGCTGACCATCCGTGTATGACTATACATTGGCCTGTATAGTCATACACCTATGTCAAAGAAGCGCGCTGCCATCCTGGGGGCAACCGGTTTCACCGGGGTCGAACTCCTCAGGTTGTTGTCCCGGCATTCGGAAATTGAGGTGGTCTACGCCACAGGCGATTCACAGGCAGGACAGCGCCTCGCCGACATCTACCCGAATCTTGCCGCGGCCTATCCAACGTTGATCGCCGAGGTGTTCGACCCTGTAAAGGTCAACGGGCTCGACGTCGTCTTCCTCTGCACGCCACATGAGTCCTCACTCGAGCTCGTTCCGCAATTGCTCGGCCACGTGGGCCTGGTCGTCGACTTGTCAGCGGCGTTCCGTCTGACCGACGCTTCTCAGTATCCGGTTTGGTACGGGTTTGATCACACGCATCCCGATCTTCTGGAACGTGCGGTGTACGGGCTGCCCGAGGTCTACCGAAGCGAACTAGCGACGGCCGACCTCATCGCCACGCCGGGTTGCTATGTCACGGCAGCCACCCTTGCCCTGCGTCCGCTCGTGTCGGCCGGATCCATTTCGGCGAAGGGAATCATCGTCGACGCTGCGAGTGGAGTGTCTGGCGCGGGGAAGGCATTGAAGTCGTCGAGCATGTTCTGCGCGGTCGATGAAGATTTCACCGCGTACGGACTCGTATCGCACCGGCACACGCCCGAGATGCAGCAACTCATCGGTGGGGAAGTGCTGTTCACCCCGCATCTCGCGCCGATGAATCGTGGAATTCTCGCCACCTGTTACGCGAGGCCGACGTCCGGAGTCGCCACCACCGATGACATGCTCGCTGTTCTCGCGTCGGCGTACGCAGACGAGCCGTTCATCGTGGTGTCCGAAGCGATTCCATCCACGAAGGCGACGCAGGGAACCAATGCGGTTCACATCACCGCGCGCGTCGACTCGAGAACCGGGTACGCAATCGTCATCTCTGCGCTCGACAACCTGACCAAAGGTGCATCGGGTGGCGCGCTGCAAGCTGCGAATGTGGCGCTTGGTCTTTCAGAGACTGACGGACTCGCATCCGTCGGGGTGTGGCCATGAGCGACCATCTCTCCGCGCCCGACACAGCGAACGTGCTGATCGAGGCTCTGCCGTACATCCAGCGCTTTGCAGGCCAAACGGTCGTCGTGAAGTACGGCGGTAACGCCCTTTCCGGTACCGAGCATGCGGATCCTCTTGACGTCTTCGCGCAGGACATCGTGATGTTGCGAGCTGTGGGCATCCGGCCGGTTGTGGTTCATGGAGGCGGGCCGCAGATCAATGCGATGCTCGATCGACTTGGAGTGAAAAGTGAATTTCGCGATGGTCGCCGGGTGACCGATGAGGCAACGATGCAGGTCGTCAGGATGGTGCTGACCGGCGAGGTGAACCCCAGCATCGTTTCGGCCATCAACGCCCGTGGCGGTCGTGCGGTCGGTTTGTCGGGAGCAGACGACGGAATGATCAATGTTGTTCAGCGTGACCCGAACCTGGGCTATGTGGGCGATGTCAGGGGAGTGCGTACGCCGGTCCTCGAACAGCTTCTCGACGACGGATGCATTCCTGTCATCGCAACCATCGGTGTCGATGCCTCGGGGCAGACGTACAACATCAATGCCGATTCCGTTGCGGCTGCCGTGGCTGGTGCCCTCGGCGCGGCGAAACTGTTGTACCTCACCGACATCGAGGGCCTCAGGCGCGATGTCTCCGACGCAGCTTCACTCATCAGCAAGTTGTCGTCGTCCGAGCTCACCGCTTTGCTCGGCGATGGCACCATCGCCGGCGGCATGATCCCGAAGGCCGAGAGCTGTCTCGAAGCAGTCGCGCTCGGTGTCCCGGCGGTTCACATCCTCGATGGTCGCGTCGCGCACGTCACCATCATCGAATTGTTCACCGACTCCGGCATCGGCACGATGGTCATTGCCGACTCCGCCTCAACAAGTTCCAAAGGAAGGTCCTAGGTCATGGCCGTCGACTCGCCATCACAGCACGCATTTTCAGAAGCTTCCGGTTTCGACGCGTGCCCGTTCCTGCCCGTTTTCGGTGCGCCGGCGGTGATGTTCGCCCGCGGTAGCGGAACCGAACTCTGGGACACCGCGGGTAAGCGTTACCTCGACTTCCTCTGTGGCCTCGCTGTCACCTCGCTCGGTCATGCTCACCCGGTGGTGGCAAGGGCGCTTTGCGACCAATCACAGCAACTGCTGCACGTGAGCAACTTCTTCGCCAATCCCGTCGCGTGGCATGCAGCACAAGACCTAAATGCATTGCTGAAAGATGCAACGGGATGCGACGGGCAGGTGTTCTTCTGCAACTCCGGTGCCGAGGCCAACGAAGCGGCCATAAAACTCGCTCGCAAGTTCGGCGGCCGCGGACGTCACGTCATGGTCTCCGCGCTCGGAAGTTTTCACGGGCGCACGCTCGGTGCTCTCGCCGCTACGGGCCAGCCCGCGAAGCACGAACCGTTCCAACCCATGCCCGAAGGGTTCCGCCATGTCACCTTCGGTGACATCGAAGCACTCTCTGCCGCTGTTGATGGCAGTGTGTCGGCGGTGCTGCTCGAGCCGATTCAGGGCGAGGGTGGAGTCATCCCGGCGCCTGACGGATATCTCACGGCCGTCGAGCAAATCTGTCGCGAACGCGGGGTGTTGTTGATCGTCGATGAAGTGCAAACAGGAATGGGGCGCACGGGCAAGTGGTTCGGGTTCCAGCATCACGGCATCGTTCCCGACGCGGTCCTGATGGCCAAGGCTCTCGGCAACGGTGTTCCCGTCGGTGCGATCTGGGCAAAGAGGGAAGTGGGTGCCGTCTTCAGTCCCGGTGACCATGGCAGCACCTACAGCGGTACGGCTCTCGTGACCGCGGTCGTCAGTGCCGTGATTGCCGAGATGCGGCGGATCGACGCACCACGTCTGGCGGAAGAAAATGGTTCGTATCTCAGGCAGGCGCTTGCGGCCGTGCCGGGTGTTGCGTCGGTGCGCGGCTCGGGATTGTTGCTCGGCGCGGAACTGACGGCAGGAATCGAATCGGCGAAGGTGTATCAGGGCTGCTTGGCCGCTGGCCTCGTCGTCAATGCGGTCAACGCCACGACCATCCGTATGGCGCCGCCGTTGAACGTTTCTCGTCAGCACATCGACGAAGCGGTGACGATTTTCGGCTCGGTTGTGGCCGCTGTTGCGAAAGAAGCAAACGTATGAGTCTGAAGCATTTTCTCAACATTTCCGACCTCACGGTCGGCGAACTCGAACTGATTCTTGATCTGTCGGTTCGTCCCATCAGCACGTTGGGCCGTCCTCTCGAAGGTCGGGGGGCCGCACTCATTTTCGAGAAGCCGTCGAACCGTACGCGGCACTCGATGGAAATGGCGGTCGTTCAGCTTGGTGGTCATCCCGTCTACACGCGTGGCGAAGAGGTTGGTATCGATTTGCGCGAGACGGCGGAAGACATCGCCGAAGTGATGGCCGGCTATCACGGCTTGCTCGCAGCGCGAGTGTTCCGTCACGACGTGGTGGCGCGCATGGCGAAGGTGTCGCCCGTTCCTGTTGTCAACATGTTGAGTGACTACTCACATCCTTTGCAGGCGCTTGCCGACACGCTGACAATGCGTCAGACAATCGGCGCGCTGAAAGGACGGTCCGTTGCTTGGTCGGGCGACTACAACAACGTGGCGCGTTCGCTCGCCGAGGCGTGCGTCATGCTTGGCGCGAGGTTTTCGATCGCGACCCCGCCCGCTTATGCACCACAGGACGCAGAAATTGTCCGTATAAATTCGCTTGGTTCCGGCGAATTCGTGGCGACCACCGATCCCGCAAACGCCGTGGTTGGCGCCGATGCTGTACACACCGATGTGTGGGTGTCGATGGGTCAAGAAGCCGAGGCTGCCGAGAAAGAGAAAGTCTTCCTGCCCTACAAGGTCACGACAGATCTCATGAGGGCAGCGAAGCCCGATGCCCAGTTCTTCCATTGTCTGCCCGCCCACAGGGGTTTCGAAGTCGACGCGGCAGTAATCGACGGTGCGGCGAGTCGGGTGATCCCGCAGGCACACAACCGCATGCACAGCGCCCGTGGCGCGCTTGCTTTCGTCCTGGGGGTGAATCGATGAGCACCAAAGCACAACGCCAACAGGCATTGATCCGCATCATCGAGAATTCCGAAATCTCGAGCCAAACGCAGTTGCAGAAGCTGCTCGCCAAAGATGGCATCAAGGCAACGCAGGTCACCGTGTCGCGAGACCTCGAAGAAGTTGGTGCCATCAAGGTCAGATCGGCATCGGGTGAGACCGTCTATGCGATCGCTTCCTTCGAGCCCGCACGGCGGGCAACGAACGATCAGCTCCGCCGCGTGATGTCCGAGTGGGTGGCCGAGGTGTCGCACAGTGGCCCGATGGTGGTGCTGCGCACTCCTCCCGGTTGCGCCCACGTGGTTGCGTCCGCGCTCGATCGTGCGGCCCCCACGGGCCTGCTCGGCACGGTGGCCGGCGACGACACCATCCTGTGCGTCGCCACTGAAGCGGTTGGTGGGAAGAAACTCGCGTCCGAGCTCCGGACGCTCGCCGGTTTGAAAGCAGGAAAGTGATGACAGAAAACACCGGACATCTCTGGCACGGTCGTTTCTCCAGCGGACCTGCCGACGAATTGATGGCATTCACGGCCAGCATTCCCTTCGACAAGAACCTTTGGCACGACGACATCATCGGTTCGAAGGCCCATGTCAACGGTCTCGAACGCGCCGCGTTGTTGACTGCCGACGAAGCTGAATCCGTGCGCCGGGCGCTCGACACGGTGCACGGCGAGTTCACAGCCGGAAGTTTTGAGTTCGTCGACAGCGATGAAGACATTCACACCGCGATCGAAAGGCGTGTCACCGAAATCGCGGGCGACGCCGGAGCCAAATTGCACACATCGCGCAGTCGGAACGACCAGGTCGCGACTGCACTTCGGCTATGGACCAGGCGCAATCTCATCGAAGTAGGTTCGCGCGTTCTCGGACTCGTCGATGTGCTCGTTTCGTGTGCCGACACCGCTGGTTGGGTCGAGGGAAGCGTCTACCTTCCCGGATACACGCATCTCCAGCGCGCGCAGCCTGTTCAGTTGTCTCATCATCTGGCGGCGCACGCATGGTCGCTGCTGCGCGATGCCGACCGCATATTCGCCACGATCGAACGTGCAAACGTCTCGCCACTCGGCGCGGGCGCCCTGGCCGGTACATCGTTGCCGATCAATCCGTTACCAACCGCCAAAGAGATGGGCTTCCGCACGGCGTTCGCCAATTCGCTCGACGCGGTGTCCGATCGCGATTTCGTCGCAGAAGCGCTGTTCGACATTGCCTTGCTCGGCGTGCACCTCTCGCGTATCGGCGAAGAATGGGTGCTCTGGACTTCGGAAGAATTCGGATTCGCCCGACTCGACGATGCCTATTCGACGGGCTCATCGATGTTGCCGCAGAAGAAGAACGCCGACATAGCCGAACTCGCTCGCGGCAAAGCGGGTCGACTCATCGGCAATCTCGCGGGTCTGCTCGCGACGCTGAAGGGACTTCCGCTCGCGTACAACCGCGACCTGCAGGAAGACAAAGAACCACTCTTCGACTCGGTCAACCAGGTCGCGCTCGCTCTCGGCGCCCTGTCGGGCATGATCGCCACGGCGAAATTCAACCAACCGAGAATGCAGGCAGCGGCGGACGATCAACTGGCGTCAGCAACCGACCTCGCCGAATGGTTGGTTCGCCAGGGCGTGCCGTTCCGTAGGGCACACGCGCTCGTCGGAGCGCTTGTTCAGGAATGCATTGCCTCGGGTACGCCGCTTGCAGAGCTCGCAAAGAACAGTGCCAACTTCGGACCGGAAGCAGCGGCTCTGGTCGCGCCGGGTGTCGGCGTGTCGATGCGTACGTCACCGGGCGGAGCCGGCCCGCTTCCCGCACTCGCACAACGCGAACAACTCATCGCCGCAATCACTGTAGCCAAGGGTGAACTCGAGGACCTCCGTGCTTTATGAACACCACATACGCATCCGCTACGCGGAATGCGACATGCAG
>CAYFLC010000050.1:421-10757 GCA_964343885.1 uncultured Bifidobacterium sp. | reverse complement strand
CGATGACGGATTCGACTTCGGCGGGATACACATTGAAGCCCGAGACGATGATGAGATCTTTCATGCGATCGACGATGTAGAGATTTCCCTCGTCGTCTTCGACGGCAACATCGCCTGTCCGCAACCAACCGTCGCCGGTGACGACACGGTTCGTTGCCTCGTCGTCATTCCAGTAACCGAGGAAAACATTCGGTCCCTTCACCCAAATTTCCCCATCGTCACCGGGCAGGGCTTCATCGCCATTTTCGTCGACGAGACGCAGTTCCACCCCGCGAAGTGGCACGCCAATCGAACCGTTGGGTGTGCGCACCTCACCGTTTTCCACGACGCCGGTCGTGACAACGGGGGACGCCTCGGTGAGTCCGTATCCCTCGACCAAAGCCACGCCGCACTTCTCGCGCAACAACGTCGCCATGTCTTCGGGCATCTTTGCGGCGCCGGTGACGGCGAGACGAATGGACTGCATCGACTCGTGGTCGACATTCGGCATCTGTGCGAGGGCCGACCACATGGCGGGTGCGCCGGCCACAACGGTGATGCCCCGTTCGGTGATCGTCTCCACCGCACTCGTCGGATCGAATCGTTCGACCAACACGATGGTTCCGCCCGAGGCGATGACGCAGCCGAACATCACGTTGAGACCGAAGATGTGAAACATCGGCAGCACACCGAACGCGATATCGGTTGGGTGCATGGGTGTGGCACCGAGTGTTTGCGCGATGTTCGAGAGCAGATTCCCGTGCGAGAGCATCGCCGCTCTCGGTGCCCCGGCGGTTCCACTCGTGAAGATCAACACCGCAAGATCTTCGGGGTGCACCATCGCCTCGGGCACTTCGGAACTTTCGGAGACCAACCGATCGAACGAAACCCAACCTTTCGCATCGTTCTTTGTTTCGGCGGACGGATCCGAAGCGATCACCTGCTCGACCGTCGGCACGTGGTCGGCGGCGAGGCGCGTCCATACCGCCATCGCGGATGGGCCGACGACGACGACCTTTGCCGATACGTCATTGATTTCGCGTTCGAGTTCATCGGCCGTTGCGGTCGGGTTCAGTGGCACGGCCACCGCACCCATGCCGACGGTTGCGAGGTAGGCAACGGCAAAATGCCGGCCATTGGCGGCAAGAAGGGCCACGCGGTCGCCGCGGCTCACACCGATTTGCTGCAAGCCACCGCGGAAGCGCCGGATCTGCGACGCGAGCTCGCCGTACGTCGTTGGCCGGCCTCGACTGATGATCGCAACGGAATCAGGGGCGTGGCCGAGAACGATCGAAGCAAGATTGTCGCTTGTGGCCATTGGTCCCCCGACCTCTACAGCATGAGGAGCTGAACGATTCCGGCGACGAGGATGACGCCGAGCAGGAGCGCGATCGTCAACGTGGTGGCCGGTCTCACGGATCCAACTTACACAGGCTTGTGACCATGTGTGATTTCAACGCGTGTGGTGAGCCCCGCAGGACCGTCAGCGGCCGCACGGAGCACCACCTGGTCACCACTACCGATACCGAGATCGCGCGCGGCGGAATCCTGCCGCTTGCACACCGCGAGCATGCCGTACGAGTCGACAACGAGACCGATCGCACCATCGTCGATCTCGTCGAACGACGAGACGATTGGTGTGCTGCGAAGCGACTCGTTCGTCGAGATCGTGAGTCGCCCATGTGAACCGACAAGGAATGCAACGTCTTCCGGGCCGACGTTGAGTTGACAATTTCCGTAGGTATCGACCCATGTCACCTCGGTGATGATTTCCGTTTCGCCGATTTGTGGAAGCGTGACGAGACCAGGCATCAGAATGTCGGGGTCGACGGACTCGCCAAGGTCGGTAAGTGGAACGCCATTGCACAGATGCGCCGCGACGGGCGCGAACACATCACGCCCCGCGAACGTTGCGCCCGGCGCCGGCAGATGAAAGTCAGTGTTGTTCAGCACGACCGCGCGTTCAACCCCACCGACCATCGCCGCTGCTGGGACAAGCAGACCGTTGTCGGGACCAACGAGTATTCCTTCTCCACCGGCAACCTCGAGTGCGATCATGCGCCGCTTCGTTGCGACACCGGGGTCGACGACTGCGACAACGATTCCACGTGGGACGTATTGAATTGCGCGTGCCAGCATCAACGAGCCGGCGCGCACATCGAACGACGCGACGTTGTGTGCAATGTCAGTGATGCGCGCGTGCGGCGCGATATCGGCGATGACGGACTTCATCACTCCGACAAATTCATCTTGCAAGCCGTAATCGGTGAGCAACGCGACATGCGCGAAGTTTTTTTCGGACGAGCTCACGGGAACAGTGTGTCGTTTCTTTGGTCGAAAATTCGCCGAGAGAAATCGAAGGGGCCGGTGTCAACCCCCCGATGACACCGACCCCTCGGCGCGGCCCTTTCGGGCGCGACTCCCGATCGGCGAACCGATCGGTGATCTGTCTCGTACCCTATGGCTTGGGCATGGGGTGAGAAAAGCGTCACGGCGCATTTTCACAAAAAAGTTTCACGATCGTGCGAACTTGCACAAGCCTCTTTGACGCATTGGTTTTACTGCTTAATGCAAGTACTTTTTCGGTCGGTCAGCTTCGTGACGACGCCTTACTTTCGGTCAGCTTCGCGACCGAGCTCGACGCTGCGGGCCGTTGCAGCGCGTACCGCAGCAATGATTGCTTCGCGCCCACCGGCTGCACCGAGTGCGGCAAGACCCGCAGCAGTCGTGCCATTTGGGGAGGTGACGTTCTCGCGCAATTTCGTCGGCGAATCGGCGCTCGCCGCGAGCAAAGTTCCCGCACCGAGGAAAAGTTGCCGAACGAGTGCGTCAGCCGTGGCGGCATCGAGGCCCTCGGCCACACCGGCAGCGATCAGGGCCTCGGCGATAGAGAAGAGGTATGCGGGGCCAGAACCCGTGAGCCCGGTCACCGCGTCGAGCAATGGTTCGTCGACCCGAACCGCCATGCCGACACTGCCAAGAACACCTGCTGCGAATCGCTCGGCGTCGGCTCCGCACGACGTGCCGAGGGAAAAACCCGCCGCGCCCTTCCCGACGAGCGCGGGCGTGTTGGGCATCGCGCGGATCACGGCAACGCCAGGACCAGCCGCGGCAGAGAGAGTTGCGAGCGACACCCCGGCGGCAATCGACAGGATCGTTGTAGCGCCGCACGCGACGGCCTCGCGCGTGGCCGCGGCGGCCGCTGGTGGCTTCACTGCAATGACGGCGTTTCGGCACGGACCGATCTTCTCGACAATGGTGACACCGGGGAACGTTGCCGAAAGCTCGGCTCGCTTCGCGGCGTCCAATTCAACGATCGTCAACGCGGAAGGAGAAAGCCCACCTGCAATGAGACCGTGAGCGAACGCAGCACCCATGTTGCCGCCCCCGATGATGGCCAGCGAATCGAAGTTCACGTGCGCAGGCTACTTGTCGAAGCTCAAGAGCTGAAGCGACTTGCGAATCCGATGCGGATGAAGGCACGGAAGTGCCGCTCGGTCGTCGCATACAGCGTGCCGAGAATACGGTCAACTTCACTTTCGGAAATGGCAGACAGGGGAAGTTCGCCGCGGATGAAGAGCCCGTCTTCGGCACCGATCGAGAAGTGCGCCCCGACGAGAGTGTCATTGCGCCGCAAAACCTGCTCGTACAACTCGGCATGATTTTCTTCCGGAGCCGGCATGAAATACGTCTCGTATCTGACAGTTCTCTGTCCGAGTCGCAGCCAAACGGTCGTGAATTCCTTGTCTTCACCCTGCATGCGCACGAACCAATGCATGTCGTCTTCGGGATCACGACCGACCGCGAGACAGAGCGGGTTGTTCTGCATGAACGACGCAAGCCACTCGTCGATTTGACGTGCGAAGACGCTGCGGTCCGACTCGCCGAAAATTGCGCTCATTCGAACTACCGGCAGGCGACGCGCTCGCGCGTCGTGACGTCGGCGTACGCACGGCGTAAACGGGCTGCGGCAAAACTCCACGTGTAATGGCGTGCCTTGTCGGCAGCGCGGCGTCCCATTTCTGCCGCTGCGATGCGGTCGGCGAAGAGTCGGTCGACGTGCTTCGCGAAAACTGTCGGGTCACGATCGGCGACGAGGTGGCCCGTGACGCCGTCGTCGATGATTGTGATGAGTCCGCCGACCCCGCTGGCCACGACCGGGATTCCACATGCTGCCGCCTCGAGCGCGACGAGGCCGAAGCTTTCACTTCGCGACGGGACGATGACGACGTCTGCTGCGCGGTAATACGTGGACAGCAAATGATGCGCCTGCGGTGCGACGAACTGCACACGATCGCGGAGCCCCAATTTGTCGATGAGATCATTGATGCGAACCACCTCGTGGTCGCCCTCCTCACCACTGGCGCCGCCGACGACGATCAGTTGAGACGATGCATCCTCGAGCTGGGAGAGTGTCCGAACCGCGACATCGAGCCCCTTGAGAGGCTGGATACGTCCGACGAACAGCATCACAGGAATATCGGAGGGAATGTGCAGCGCGTGGCGTGCTCCACGCTTGTCACCCGGTGCGAAGAACGCATGCTCGACGCCCGGTGCCACGATTTCGATGCTGCCGGGCGGATCACCGTAGAGGTCGCGGAATTGGCGTTCTTCTTCAGTGCACGACACGCAGATTGCATCGGTACATCCGATGATCGAAGCTTCGTTATCTTCGCGCACAACCGATTCGGGGTCGCCACCTTGTGCCTTGACTCGAGCAAACGTGTGGAAGGTCATGACGAGCGGCAGGTCGAGCTCGTGCTTCAGTCGGTGACCCGCAATGCCCGACAGCCAATAGTTGGCGTGCAGGACGTCGGTTCCACCGTTCGCAACGATGTCGTCACGAACACCGTCGGCAAACTCGTCGACAACCGACAGCAGTTCACCCTTCGGCAGGTTGAAGTCACCAGCCGGAATGTGAACCACGCGGTGGTTCGGCTCGACGTGGACGACACGTGGAAGCTCGGGGCTCCACGCACGGGTGTACGTGGTGCAGTCGAGACCGGCGTGCGCGAGTGCCGAGACCAATTCACGAACGTAGACGTTCATCCCGCCTCCGTCACCGACACCGGGTTGTGCCAGCGGCGACGTGTGCATGGAAAGTATTGCGACGCGCTTCATGTCACTCGGCCGCCGGATTCACATACGAGCGGTAGACGCTGAGAATCGTGTTCTTCTGTTCAGTCGACAGCAATGGGTCCGCAAGCACGGCTTCTTCGACTGATGCAGTGAGGGTCGATGGTTTGGCAGGGGTCGTGGTGTCGCCGTCGAGGATGCCCGCGCGGATGTAGAGCGTTTCTGCCGATACATGCAGTGCGCGGGCAATCTGCTGGAGGATCTCGGCGGACGGCTTGCGCAGGCCGCGCTCGATCTGCGACAAGTACGGATTCGAGACCCCGGCAAGGCGAGAAAGATCACGGATCGACTGCTGCGCGGCTTCGCGGCGCTGCTTGATGAAGTCCCCGAGATCGGCCAATCGCTTGTCCATTGCCCGTCTGTCTAGTGACGAATTCGGCGAATGGCTACTTCTGCAAAATGCCTGATTGATCGGGTATTTCGAATCGACTCAGCCGAGGAGGCTGTCGACGCTCGCTCCGCCCGATTTGTAGCGGTTCACGAGTTCGCGGCTCAGCGCATCGATGCGGATGAACAACGCCTTGCGGTCGGTTGATTGGACTCCCTCGAACGCGGCAAGCGCCGCTTCGAGTTCGGTGAGTTCGCCATCGGTGAGTTCGGCGAAGTCGGCGAAGTGCAGACGATCGCAGAGCGCGGCAAGTTCAGCCACTCGTGGATTGTCGGCACTCACATCGGTGTCACGCGGTGGTCGTGCCGATCCACCACCATGTTGCTGGCCGAAGACAGCGGCGAGATTGTCGGCCGCAGCCTCGGAGACTCCACCGGCCCCCCGACGCGACCGTTCGTCACGAACCACGTCGAGTCGACCCTGTGCAACGCGCCTGACGAACGACACAACATCTTCCTCGGCCTGCAGTTGCGAACGCAACGCCCGTAGGTCATCAAGCGAAAGCAACTCGGGGTTGAACGGATCGTCGAAAGAAGCGATGACCGTACTTTAGGACCCACCGGAAACGGGTGGGAGGACTGCCACCTCATCGGCAGCTGTGATCGGTCGGTCGTTGTCGGTTTCGTCTCCGTTGCACCAGACGCGACATGTTGCGAGTACCGATACGAAGGTTGCGCCGTACCGTGCGCGCGCCTGGTCGAGCAATTCACCGACAGTCGCCGCGTCGAATGTGTCGGATCCGCGACCGGCGGCCTCGCGGGCCGAAGCGAAGAGCCGCAGGGTTGCCATGGGACCAGCGTAGAACCGCCGTTCTTCAGACATCCCCTCTCGATCACACCAGCGGCAGCCTCGAAGGCAATAGCCTCGACCGCGTGTCGGCGTCCCGTTTTCTGCTCGTTCGCCACGGCCAATCCGAGTGGAACGCCAAGGGCCGGATGCAGGGTCATGCCGACTCGCCGCTCACCCCGGAAGGTCGTCGCCAGGCACACTCTGCCGCGCACAAGTTGAAGGGCGTCGACTACATCACTTCGAGCGACCTCGCTCGCGCATTCGACACGGCAACCATCATCGCGACGGAACTGCGACTCCCTCAGATCGAGGCGCACCCCGGCTTCCGTGAAATCAACGTGGGTCCGTGGCAGGGTCTCACCCGTCGCGAAATCGACCGGCGCTACCCGGGTTTCGTTGAAAACGACATGCGTCCGCCGGGTTACGAAGCAGATGAATCCGTGTTCGAGCGGGTTCGTTTCGGACTCATCTCGCTCGCCGACTCGCACGCAGGCAAGGTTGGCCTCGTCGTCACGCACAGTGGGGTCATTCGTGTGATGCGTCGCGTGCTCGGCCACCCCGACCAACGCAACCACCGGAATCTCGAGGGCTGTTGGTTCACGCTCTCAGCCCAAGGACGCATCGAGGTCGAGTCGTCGATCAACATTCTCCGCAACGCCACGATCAGCAACACGCTCTGACGAATGGCCCGATCCAGAACATCGCGTTTCGACGACTCATTTTCGCCCAGCGTCAGGCGCCATGTCACGCTGCTCACCGTCGCCCGAACGATTGCAAATGCGAGCTACCGCTTCGCTCCGCCCTTTCTCGCGACGATCGCGCGCGGGTTCCACATGTCGATTTCACAAATGGGAATCGCATTGACCGTTTCCGAATTGACAGGCCTCGCCTCACCGCTGGTCGGCCGACGCGTCGACGCCATGGCCCGTCGTCAGGCCCTGCGACTCGGCCTGATCGGCGTCGGGGTCGGTGCGATCATCGCCGCGTCATCGGCGAACCTCGCGATGTTCACCGTGGGCATCATCGTGTTACAAGGATCGAAGGTGGCCTACGACGTGGCCCTCGGTGCGTGGATCGCCGACCACGTTCCTTGGCACAAGCGCAGCGCAGTGGTCGGCTTCACGGAAACGTCGTGGGCGCTCGGCATGCTCGTCGGTGTCAGCATCCTTGGTCTCATCACGGCCGCACTCAACTGGCGCTTCGCGTATGCAACCGGCGCAGCACTCGTTCTCATGATCGCATGGGTGGTGAGCAATCGACTCCCCGTCAACGATGACGTGGCACATCATCACGAGGAACAAATCGATGGAGAACATGGCGTGCTGCAGCGCGGCGCATGGCTTGCGATCGCATCGTGCTTCACGTTGATGGGTGCAATCCAGTGCATCTTCGTCACGTTTGGTCCGTGGCTCGACGACCGCTTTGGATTCTCAAATGCGGCGATCGCCGCCGTCGGCTTTGGCCTCGGGTTCGTCGAACTCACCGCATCGACGTCGAGTTCACGATTCACCGACACGTGGGGCAAGCAACGCAGCGTCGCATTCGGAGCGTCGCTGATGGTGCCGGCGGCCCTTGTCATCGCCGCGCTGGGCAACCATCTCGGTACCGGTCTCGTTGGGTTGGCGATCGTGATTCTTGGTTTCGAATTCGCGATTGTCAGTCTGTTGCCGATCGGAACCCAGTTGATTCCCGGTCATCGCGGGCGCGGTATGGGCCTTCTTCTCGGTGCGGGCACGCTCGGTCGTGCGTCGGTGTCACTTGCTGCGACGCGTTTGTATGACACGCATGGAATCGCACCCGCCGCCGTTGGCGCAGCAATCTTCGCCAGTGCGACGATCGTTCTGGTGCTCAGCCACGGTAAGCGTTCGTGATCGGCAGACGCCGATCTTTGCCGAACGCCTTCGTGCTGATGCGCACGCCCGGCGGGCACTGACGCCGCTTGTATTCATTCAGGTCGACCAAACGTGCAATGCGTCGCACGAGGGCTTCGTCATGCCCGAGCGCGACAATGTCGGCAGCCGTGAGATCTTCTTCGACGTACATTGCGAGAATCGGATCGAGCACCTCGTACGGAGGAAGTGACTGATCGTCGCGCTGGTCGGGACGCAGTTCGGCCGAAGGCGGCTTGTCGATGATCGACCGCGGAATCACTTCCCTGCCGGCGCGTTGGTTGACGTGATGACAGAGCTCGTAAACGGTCAGCTTGAAGACGTCCTTGATGACGGCGTAGCCGCCGACGGAGTCGCCGTAGAGCGTGAAATAACCGACGGCCATTTCGCTCTTGTTGCCGGTTGTGAGCACCATCCATCCGTGCTTGTTCGACAGCGCCATGACAACCGTGCCGCGAACACGACTCTGCAAATTCTCTTCCGTGAGATCAGCAGCCTTGCCCATGAACGCGTCGTCGAGCATCGAGAGATACGAAGAAAATGCCGGTTCGATTGCGATCGTGCGAATATCGATGCCCAGGTTCGTGGCCAATTCCACCGCGTCGGTTTTCGACCCCTCGCTCGAATAACGCGACGGCATCGAGACACCGTGCACGTGTTCGGCACCCAGGGCATCTACCGCGATCGCCGCGACGAGAGCCGAATCGATTCCACCGGACAATCCGATAACCACATCGGTGAAGCCGTTCTTGCGAACGTAGTCGCGGGTGCCGAGAACGAGCGCGTCGTACACGCGTGTGAGATCGTCAATGTCGGCATCAACTCCACCATCGACGCACGAAGCAGATCCAGAGTCGATGTCGACGACGAGAAGATTTTCGGCGAAATACGGGCAGTGCGCGACGACATTGCCGCGCGCGTCGGCAACCAGCGAACCACCGTCGAACACCAATTCGTCCTGGCCGCCCACTTGGTTGACGTATGCGAGAACGACACCATTCGAACGTGCGCGGTCGGCGACGAGGTCGCGCCGCACTTGTGGCTTGTCGCGATGGAACGGCGAGCCGTTGATACTGATCACAACTTCGGCGCCTTGCGCAGCCTGCTGTGCGACCGGACCGCTTGCCCAGAGATCTTCGCAAATCGACACAGCGATCTTCGTTCCGCACACATCGAAGACGTCTTGATGGTCGGGACCCGGAATGAAGTAGCGCTCTTCGTCGAACACGCTGTAGTTCGGCAACAACTGCTTGCGGTAGATGCCGAGCAATGTCCCGTTGCGCGCCACCGCGGCGGCGTTGAACAACAGCCTCTCGGCCGATCCGTTCACGTCGAGTTCTGCATGGTCGACGAAACCCACAATCAAGGTGGCGTCTCCCGTCAGTGCCACGAGCCGATCGAGGGCGCGACGGTTGTCGGCGATGAAACCGGGTTTCAGGACCAAGTCTTCGGGCGGGTAGCCGGTGACCGACAACTCGGGGAAGGCCACAAGATCGCAGCCGGCTGCCGACGCCTGGGCATAGACACGGGAAATCACAGAGATGTTGTTCTCGAGGTCCCCGACCGTGGGGTTGATTTGGCCCATTCCCAAGCGGATTTTCGCCACGCGCCGAGGCTACCGACCGTGGGGCGCCCGACGGCTTTACACAGCGTTCACAAATGGGACATGGAAGTGAAACTGCCTCACGGCAACATATTCCCGTTCAAGAAACCCTCTTGTGAAGGAGACCCCCAGTGCCCTATCAGGCTGAATACATCTGGATCGACGGTGCCGAGCCCACCCCGATGCTGCGCTCGAAGACAAAGGTCCTCGCCGACAATGTCACGACCCCGCCCATGTGGGGCTTCGACGGTTCGTCGACCGAACAGGCAACCGGCGACAAGTCGGACTGCGGCCTGAAGCCGGTCTTCACGTGTCCCGACCCGATCCGTGGCGGCAAGAACATCCTCGTTCTTTGCGAAGTCATCATGGCGCAAACCGGTGAACCGCACCCCACCAACACTCGCGCTGCATGCGTTGCTGCTGCCGAGAAGTACAAGTCGCACGAAATGATCTACGGCATCGAGCAGGAATACACGATGATGCGCATCGACGGTACGCCGTTCGGATTCCCGGCAGGCGGCGGGCTTCCCGCTCCGCAGGGTCCGTACTACT
>CAYFLC010000050.1:0-411 GCA_964343885.1 uncultured Bifidobacterium sp. | reverse complement strand
CGTACTACTGCGGAGTCGGAGCCGGTCGCGTCGTTGGACGCGAGATCATCGAAGAGCACACGCAGGCATGCATCGATGCCGGCCTCATGATCGAAGGAACCAACGCGGAAGTCATGCCCGGTCAGTGGGAATTCCAGATCGGCGCAGCCGATGCGATCACCGTGTCCGACCACTTGCACGTTGCTCGTTGGTTGCTCCACCGCATCGCCGAGGACTACGACGTCGTCATCTCGCTTGCTGCCAAGCCGATGAAGGGCGACTGGAACGGCGCCGGCGCGCACACCAACTTCTCCACCAAGGCAATGCGTGAAGACGTCGACATGAAGGCCATCACGGCAGCATGCGACGCACTCGGTAAGCGCGTCATGGAACACGTCGAGCACTACGGCCACGACATCCAGAGCCGCCTCA
>CAYFLC010000049.1:0-10778 GCA_964343885.1 uncultured Bifidobacterium sp. | reverse complement strand
ATGATCACCGGCCCGGCCAGTGAGCAGAGGGTGACCGTGACGACACACACAAGGGCTGCGTACATGGTTCGCCGGAACGGTGACGCCATGCGCAGCGTGCGGGTCAACAGACTGCGCGCTTCGTCACGCGATACACGCTCGTCTTCGTCGAGACCCGTCCCCGATGCGCGCCACATGGCTACTGCCCCGCCTTGAGTTCGATCTCGCGACGCTCTTGTGCCGCAAGGACGTCGGCATATCGATTGTTGGTTCTGAGAAGTTCGTCGTGTGTGCCGATGGCAATGATGCGACCCTCGTCGAGCAGTGCGACACGTTCAGCCAGTGCGATGGTGGCCGGCCTGTGCGCGATGACGAGCGTGGTGCGACCCTTCATCACCGTGGCCATGGCGCCACGGATTTCGTGTTCTTTCGACGGGTCGACTGCCGACGTTGCATCGTCGAGCACGAGAACGCGTGGGTCGGCAACGATCGCGCGGGCGATGGCGACGCGTTGACGCTGCCCGCCCGACAACGAGTAGCCACGTTCGCCGAGAACGGTTTCGTAACCGTCGGGAAGTTCGAGGATGAAATCGTGCGCACCGGCAAGCCGCGCCGCCTCTTCGATGCGGTCTTGCGGTGTGTTCGGATCGGCGAACGCGATGTTGGCGGCAACCGAATCGTTGAACAACAGCGTGTCTTCGAAGACCACGGCGACCGACTTGCGAAGGTCGGCCAAACGCAGGTTGCGCACGTCGATGCCGTCGAGCGACACGGTGCCGCGCTGCGCGTCGTAGAAACGCAGAAGCAAGCGTGCAACGGTGCTCTTGCCGCTTGCCGTGGCGCCGACGATGGCCATTGATTCACCGGGCTTGACATCAAGGTCGAGACCCCGAAGCACCATGCGGTCGCCGTCCGGCCCGGTGGATGAAGTTGATGCATTCGGGTACGCGAACCACACATCGCGGAAATTCACAGCACCCGTGAAGGCCGAGCTGGAACGTTCCGGAAGACGCTGGGGCTTTGGCGGATCAGCAACGGCTGGTTCGGTGGCGAGCACTTCGTTCACGCGGATCAACGCAGCGGCGGCACGTTGCCCGAATGCAATGGTCATGCCAATGTTGCGCAGCGGCCAGATGAGCATGACGAGGTAGCTGTTGAACGCCACCAACTCACCGACCGACATTTGCCCGTTGATGACGCGGTGCCCACCGATACCGAGAACAGCGATCAAACCGAGCGACGGCAGAAGGTCGATTCCGGGAAGGAACCGACTGCGGATTCGAGCCGCACTGAGCGACACACTGCGGATGTCGTCGGCTTCCTTGCGGAGCTTCTCCATCTGGGTCGCCTCGGCACCGAAGCCCTTGACCACGCGGATACCCGACACCGACTCTTCGACGACGTTTGCGAGTTCGGCCTGTTCGGCTTGAACAGCGAGGACGGCCGGGTGGATCGCATTGCTGAAACGGCGTGCGAGAAGGTTCACGAAAGGCAGCGGAGCGAGAGCAACAAGCGCGAGCAACGGCTGACTGAGGGCAAGGATGATGACGACACCGATGATCTGCATCACGTTCGACAACGTGAGCGGAATCATGACGACGAAGCCCTGCACGAGGCCGAGATCGCTCGAGGCGCGGCTCATCAACTGACCCGTTTGCGCAACGTCGTGATACCCGATGTGCAATCCCTGCAGGTGCGTGAAGAGACGTTCGCGCAACGATGTCTCGGTCGCTCGACTTTCGCGGAATGCGACCCAACGTCTGAATGCGGTGAAGGTTCCGGTGACCACCCCGGCACTCGCAATCAGAAGAGTCCAGAACAACAGAGAACCGTCACGTTCGATTCCCTTGTCGATGCCCAAGCGGAAAAGGCTCGGCACCGAGATCTTGGCGATGCTCCACACGAGGCCCACCGCAACCCCGACGGCCAGGCCACGCCGCTGTTCGCGGAGGGTCTCGCCCAGAAGTTTCCACCCTCTCCGGCCGGCGGATTCGCTGGCGTTGGGGTCGGGGGCGGACATCGCTCTACAACGTACCGTTTCGACGCGTCACACCCCTTCGTCACCATGGCGACGTGGCGAAGAACACCTCTCACCCCGAATCCCGGCCCGACCAGCCGCGCCTCACGCTCGACGGATACGAGCCGCCGGTGCAGCTGCGCCTGTCCGATCGCACACGGAAACTCGGTCTGCGACACATTGCGCTGATCCGCCAACAGTTGGCCGCGCAATCGACAGCGCAAGGTGCCGAGGCGAACGCATAACTGGTCCGACACCCGAACGATCCCCTGCCGGTCAATAAAGTGCGCACGGGGGCAATCGTGAACGGCAATGCGTCTTGAACGAAAAAGACATCATCGATTGGGTTCGCGCGGAAACCGGCCGGAAGGTGGCCAACATCTCGCGCGTCGGTTACGGGTCGTCGCGCGCGACGTACCTCATCGATTCGCCCCAAGGTGACCTCGCAGTCCGCCTCGACACAGGCCAGGGCCCGATGGCCGATACCGAGCTCACGTTGAGCCGCGAAGCCGAGGTCTATCGCGCGCTGGCCGGTACGCACGTTCGCATCCCGAAGTTGCACGCCGTTGCACCGGGTGGAGTCGCATTGCTCGTCGAGCGTGCCGCAGGAACCCACGACCTCAGCGGCCTTGCGGCCGATGAGCGAGCCTCAGTGTTCGACGACTTCATCGACGCCATCGCCGATCTTCACAATTTCGACCACGCGTCGCTCGACCTTCCGTCGTACCGCCGCCCGACAGGCGCGATCGAGCACGCCACGAACGAGATCGACCTGTGGGGCGGAATTCTCGATGCGCGCGCGCGACGCTCGTGGTCGTTCATACATTTCGCGCGGCGCGTGCTGAGGGAATGTGCGCCCGCCGGCGTCGAACGCACCGTCCTATGCCACGGCGATATCGGCCCCGGCAACTTCATGCATTTTCAGAATCGCGTGAGTGCCATTCTCGACTGGGAGTTTTCGCACATCGGCGACCCGATGGACGACCTCGCGTGGTGGGTGTTTCGAGGGCACGAGTTCACCGGCAACTGCGGCGACCTCGAGTCGCAACTACGCCGTTGGTCGGCAAGAACCGGCCTTCCCGTCGACAAACGACGCATCGAGTACTACAAGGCGTTCGTCATGTTTCGTTGGTTCGTTTCGATCGCACCCATCATCGACCACGGCGGCACCGCTATGGACCGATCGGTGCACTATTCGCTGGTGCCGGTCCTCGGCATTCGCCTCGCCCAGGCCCTCGCCGGACTTCTCGGAGTTGAATTGCCACCGTGCGACCTATTGCCGGTCGATCAACACGGAATCGCGGGCGAGATCATCGATGTGCTGCAGCAAGACCTCAATGAAGTCGTGGCGCCCGATGTTCACGGCAATGAGGGTCGTCGGCGCCTCGCCGGCTCGGCAATTTTCTTCGACCACATCCGCACGAGTGATCGCATCGGGAAATTCGCATACGAAGAATCACTTGCCGACGTCTCTTCGGTGCTCGGCTCGCGGTTTGCCGACAAAGAATCGGCGCACATCGAATTGCGGTCGCAAATCGACAAGGGTTCGATCACCACGACCGACGCGCTGATGTATTTCTGGCGCGAAGCCCACCGCTTGATTTCGCTGTGGCCGATGCTGCAGCCGCGCGCGTTCGGTCGCGTCGTCGAAATTCCCGAGATCTGAAATTTCCGCCAAACCGCAACGTCCTTGATCGGAGAAGACGAATGAGCGAGCAAGCAAAACTCACGGCAGCCGACGATCTGCTCCACGAGCCTTCCTCCGACGATCGCTGGTGGGCCGAGACCTATTGGTTCTCGTTCGACCAACCCGGTGAGAACATCTCGGCCACCATCTATCCGGTCTTCCGCAAGAACCTGAACATCTGCTCGCTCGGGGTGTTCGTGTGGGACCCCTCGGCGCACGAACCGTGGGCGTTGCTGTACGGACGGAATTACTGGAGCCTCCCCATGCCCGAGACTCCCGCGACGGCATTTCGCCTCGAAGGTTTGTCGTACGACTGCATCGAGCCGTTGACCAAGTACCGCGTTCGCTACAGCGACCCCGGCTTGTGCGAGATCGACCTCGAATACACGGGCCTGCGCGAACCGCACGTGGCCTCGGCCACCGCGAAGTTCGGCCACTTCGACCAGCCATGCGCCGTGAAGGGAACCGTCAAGGTTCGCGGTCGCGAGATCACAGTCGACACACTCGGCATGCGTGATCGCACGTGGTCGATCCGTCCCGAAGACAAGCGCGGCACGGGCACCGCCTACACGTACGGCCACAGCGGTGCCGACGAGCAGTTTCTGCTGCTCACATCGCTCGACGGCAACGTCGGCAAGTTCGTGAGTTACGTCTTCACGGGCTACCTGGTGCGCGACGGCGTTCTGTCGCCGCTGGTCGATTCTCACCGCGAAGTACTCGAACGCACGAACAACTACCCCTCGCGCATTCGGATCAGCGCCACCGACGCGCTGGGCCGCACGATGAGTGCCGAGGGCCGAACCGTGAACCGCATCGCTTCACAATCCACCCCTGCACAGTTCGCCTGGATGAGCATGACCGAATGGGAAACCGACCGCGGAGCGATGATCGGCGAGGATCAGGAAGTGTGGTCGCACGACAATCTTGGCCCCGTGTTGAGAAGCCTGTCCTGAACCAACGAAGATCTCGGTATGACCAAGCTCGACATCGGCAGATACGGCATCTTCTCTGCGGCGTTCGAAATGCAGCCCGCAGCTGTGGCTCGTGAAGGCTTCGCAGAACTCGACGCAATGGGTTGGTCGACGTTCTGGATCGGCGAAACAACGAACCGCGAGATATTCGCGAACGCCATGATGCTTCTGGCCGCCAGTCGAAACATCCGCGTGGCGAGCGGAATAGCGAACCTTCAGTTGCGGGCACCCGTGTCGATGAACGCCGGATGGATGACCGTGTCGGAAGCGTTCCCCGACCGTTTCATCCTCGGAGTCGGAGTCAGCCACCCCTCGTTCGTCAAGCGTGCCCTACAGGGCGTCGAGTACGACAAGCCGCTCACCCGTATGCGCGAGTACCTCGACGCGATGGATGCCGCCGAGTTCATCTGTCCGAAGCCGGCCAACCCACGACGCATGCTCGGCGCACTGGGCCCGAAGATGATGCAACTTGCGGCGGAACGCACCGACGGAGCCTTCTCGTACCTCATGCCACCCGAACACACCGAACGCGCACGCCACGACGTCGGCAAGGACAAAAACCTGTCGGTGGAGTTGATGGTGGTGTTGGAAACCGACCCGGCGAAGGCACGCGAGACCGCACGCCGCAACATCGCGCGGTATCTGCAACAGGTCAACTATCTGAACAGTCTCCGCTCGGTCGGATTCGGTGACGACGACTTCGGTTCGGAATCAACGCCGGCCTCTGACCGCATCGTCGATGCCATCGTTGCGTGGGGCGACGAAGACGCAATCGTGAAACGCATCCGCGAACACGAAGCAGCGGGTGCCGACCACGTTGCAATCCAGGTCCTCACATCCACCCCGCGCACGATGCCGCACGCCGAATGGCGACGACTCGCCAACGCGCTGGGGCTGTGAACCTCAGCCGCGAGAAGGGCTGAGCTCTTCGACGGCCTTCCAGTAGTTCAACTCGGGATCGAGCGCCATGATGGCGATCGAGCTGGTGGTCACACCGTTCGCGAAGTACGCGTCGATCTTCTTGCGACACTCGGCCGGCGAGCCGTGCACCACGAGTTCGTCGACGACCTCGTCGGGAATCGCGGCGAGTGCAGCCTTGCGGTCGCCTGCCTTCCACGCGTCCCACATGCCCTGCAACTGCGGCCCGCGACCGAGCCACTCGTGGAATGCCGCGTAGACCGGAACGTTCAGGTATGCGGCGATGGCGAACTTCGCCGCCTGGCGCACCACTTCGGTGTTCTCGCTCGGGCAGCAGAAGATACGGCACACGATTTCTTTCGGCTCGCCCTGTGCAGCGTCGTTGACGACCGCCGCGACCTTCTTCACGTCGGTTGGCGACAGCCAGTTGATGATCGTGCCATCGGCCTCGCGTGCGGCGAGTTTCAGCATTCCCTCGCGCAGTGCGGCAACGAGAATCTGCGGCTTGACCTCGGGCTTCACCCCGAGACGGAAGCCGTTCACCTCGAACGTGTCGTACTTCTTCACGACCTTTTCACCGGCGAATGCATCGTGCAGGAAGCGCACCACGTCGCGCACCTTCTTGTAGGGCTCGACGAAGGGGACCCCGTTCCACTTCTCGACGATGACGTTGCTCGATGAGCCGATACCAATTGCGAACCGACCGGGCGCCGCGTCGGCAAGCGATGCGACGCACTGTGCAAAGGCGGCGGGCGAACGGGTGAATGCGGGAATGATCGCGGTGCCGAGGCGGAGACGCGGCTCCCAGGCGGCTGCCATGGCGAGCGGCGTGAAGCCATCGGCGCCATCGGATTCGGCAGACCAGATGTCGCTGTAACCGAGGTCGGCGAGTTTCGCGAGACCTTCGCGGTGTGTGTGCAGGTGCCCCGGAAGAGGAACCGTCATGCCGTTGCGTCGAGGAAGAGGAGTGCCCGCCATGCGGACATCCTTTCAGAAACGACTACTTGGGCCAGTAACGGAAAATGACGCTTTGGCTCGCCGTTGCGAGCAGGGTGCCATCTTCGGCGAACATGTGCACGAGGCCGTGTCCGAACCCGCGTTCGACGGCGTGGATGCGAATGTCGAGCAACACCCACTCGGTTGGCACCAACTTCACGACACGAAGCGTGTTGTCGATGCTGTTGCCGCCACCCCGCACACCCAGTGCGTGGCTGATGGCCATCGGTACGAAGTCGCCGAGCACAGCAAGAGCGCTGGCATCGACACCCGTGATGACCTGCGGGATACGGGCCCACATCAGGGTGCGCCCGTCACCCAAGGATCCGTCGAAGCTTTCGATGGCACGGCCCTTTGCCATGCGCTGTTCGAGCGTGTCGTTGATCGAACCATCGGCAACCAATCGGTGTTCGCGCGGCGGACAATCAAGCGGTGCGGGAACATCGGGCATCGTTTCGAACTGACCCTGAACGTCCATCGGTCGATCACCGAGCGCCGCGTTGACGGTGAGAATTTCACGCGACCCGACATGGCATACGGCGCGCGCCTGGGTGATCTGGTGACCCGACACCGCCACCGTGACATCGATGTCGAGTACCTGACCGGGTTTGGCATAGGCGAGATACTGCGACGTGGCCCAGATCGTTGTGCGCCCGGTCGTTCCTTCCATCGCCGAGATGGCCGCACCGAGGCCGCAACCGCCGAAGAGGAAATTTCCCGAGGTCGACACGCGCTGCGTCACCTCCATGTTCCAGCGGAAAGGGTTGTGACTCTGCTCGAGGCCGAGGAACGCTCGCGTGTCCATACGCTGCGCACGCTAATGGTTCGGCACCGCGAACGGTTGCCTGTGGCCACGATGTAGTTTCGCCGCATGTCACAGCATGATGTGTGGACGGGCGATGCGGTCGGCCTGGTCGAAGAGTTCCGTGCCGGCCGACGAAATCCTTTGGAAGAAATGCGCACAACCCTCGCCCTCGCCGAGGCCAACCATCGCAGTGGTCTGAATGCATTCAGCCACATCGCCGCGGACGAGGCACTCGACGCAGCGGCACGAGCCAACGTCGATCGTCCATTCGGCGGCGTGCCGTTGGCCGTGAAAGAACTCGAACCAGTGGCCGGATGGCCCGACACAGAAGCATGCGTCGCATTCGCCAACCGACGCGCGGCCCACACCTCGCTGCAGGTTCAACGGATCACGACCGAAGGCGGCGCGATTCCCTACGCCCTCACGACGGCAAGCGAATTCGGCGGAGTGAACGTGACGCGCACGTTGCTGAACGGGTCCACGCACAATCCATGGCAACACGGTCGCACGCCCGGTGGTTCGTCGGGTGGAAGCGCCGCCGCAGTTGCGGGTGGCCTGTGCACAATCGCCACCGCGGGCGACGGCGGCGGATCGATTCGTATTCCAGCAGGATTCTGTGGTCTCGTGGGATTGAAGTCCACCTACGGCCGCATCCCCCGCGCTCCGTTCCACTACGTCGGCAATCTCACCGTCACCACCGGCTGTGTGTCACGCAGCATCCGCGACACCGCACGTTGGTTCGACGTTGCCAACGGCCACGACGCGCGAGATCCCCTCTCGTTGCCACGTGTTGCGGGATGGGAAGCCGACCTCGGTTCCATCGATGTGCGTGGCCTGCGAGTCGCGGTGGTGCCCGACTGGGGCGGAGCCGTTGTGTCGCCGGCGATGTGGGCCGTGCTCGACGAAGTTGCCCAATGGTTGATCGAACGCACTGGCCTGCGTCGTGTCGATGACGTCGACACCAGTTTGCCGAGCATGGGTGCCGCCTGGTCGATTTCGGGAATGATCTCGATCCGCAGCGAACTCGGCGACCTGTGGCCCGCGTGTGCCGACGACCTGACACCCGAGATCCGCGCAGGGTTGGAACTCACCGAGGGGCGTTACGGCGCCGAGGCACGGCACAAAATCGAACTGCGTCGCGGACAACTGAACGAGCGCATGGCCGAAATCTTCCGCAACGTCGACATCGTCATCACGGCGAGCAATCCAGACATCGCCTTCGCAGCAGACGGACCCCTTCCCGACACGTTCGGCGGAGTCGTTGCCGGCATGGCGAACAACGGACGATTCACCTTTCCCGCGAATTTGCATGGCAACCCCGCGCTCTCGGTTCCGGCCGGCCTCGTCGATGGCCTACCCGTCGGCCTGCAAATCGTCGGCAAACATTTCCAAGAGCAAGTACTTCTGGAACTCGGACTCGCCATCGAACGCGAGCGACCGTGGCCCACCGTTGCGCCGATCACGCCCTGATCTGCCACCATGTTCCCCAGCAGTAGCCATCGTTCAGGGGGAACCATGACCACGAATCAACCGCCGCTTACGGGAATCAAGGTCGTCGACATGTCGACGATGATTTCGGGGCCGCTCACCTCGATGATGCTCGCCGACTACGGCGCAGACGTCGTGAAGATCGAATCCCCCGGCCAGGGCGACCTGATGCGTCACCTCGGTTCGCAGAAGAACGGACTCACAGGTTTGTTTTCTTTGAACAACCGCGGCAAGCGTTCGATCAACCTGAACGTGAAGTCGAAAGAGGGCCTCGAGATTCTCACCAAACTCATCGGCGAAGCCGACGTGTTCGTGCAGAACTACCGCCCCGGTGCCCTCGAGCGTCTCGGCCTCGGCTACGAGGATGTGAAGAAGTTCAACCCCGGCATCATCTATGTGTCGATCAGCGGGTACGGCCCCGACGGCCCGAACAGCCACCGTCGCGTGTACGACAACGTCATTCAGGCAGCCAGTGGTGTCGCATCGGTGCAGACCGACCCCGCAACCGGCAAGCCCCAGATGCTGCGCAATCTCGCCTGCGACAAGGTCACGTCGTACACGGCCATGCAGTCGATCTGTGCCGCACTGTTCGCTCGCGAGCGCGGAATCGCGCAGGGCCAGCACATCGTTGTGGCGATGCTCGACTCGGCTGTGTCGTTCCTGTGGCCCGATGCGGGCATGGACGCCACGCTTCTCGACGACGACGCAGTGCGCATGCCCACGCTAGGTGCCAACTACAACGTCACCGTTCTCGAAGACGGATACTGCGCAAGCTCAGCCGTCAGCGATGTCGAATTCCGCGGACTGTGGGCCGCTTTCGGACGTCCGGAAATGGCCGATGATCCCCGCTTCTCCACCGCGGTTGCACGTTCGCAGAACACGCCCGAGCTCGTGAGGATGATGAAGGAACTGTCGTCGAAGACCAAGCTCGACGACTTCCTCCGCGTCGCCGAAGAGCACGACCTTCCCGCCTCGCGCGTGAACACACTCGCCGATCTCCCCCACGATCCACAGATCAAGAACAACGAGATCTTCGTCGAGCGCGAACACCCTGTGATGGGTCGCGTTCGCGAGGTACGTCCCGCCGCGAGATTCAGCGACACGAAACTACGAGTCAGTGATCCCGCACCAACCCGCGGTCAGCACAGCGACGAGATCGTGACCGAGCTCGGCCTCGATGCCGCGCATCTGCGCGAGATTGGTGCGATCTTCTAGATCAGGGCGGTTACTTCGTCAGCGAACGGCCGACGATTTCCTTCATGATCTCGGTCGTGCCGCCGTAAATGGTTTGGATGCGGCTGTCGGCCCACGCACGCGCGATCGGATACTCGCGCATGTAGCCGTATCCACCGTGCAACTGCAGACACCGGTCGACGACCTTGTTCTGCAGTTCGG
The DNA here is from genome assembly GCA_964343885.1 of uncultured Bifidobacterium sp. Taxonomy (GTDB): domain Bacteria; phylum Actinomycetota; class Acidimicrobiia; order Acidimicrobiales; family Ilumatobacteraceae; genus F1-20-MAGs119. The sequence continues at coordinate 522 of CAYFLC010000049.1, read as the reverse complement.
TGCACCAGTACTTCGCAGCGGCAGCCTGCTCGGCACTCAGCTTGCGCTCGCAGTGCAGTTCGACACAACGATCGACGTACACCTGGGCGATCTGCACTTCGGTGGCCAGCTCGGCGAGAAGGAACTTCGAGTTCTGGAACTGTGAAATCGACTGACCGAACGCCTTGCGCTCTTTCGTGTAGTCGAGCGTCCACTTCACCGCGGCATCGGCCACCGCAATCGCGCCGACCGCGATTCCCAAGCGCTCCTGCGCCAGGTTCGTCATGAGGTAGACGAAACCCATTCCCTCTTCACCGAGCAGGTTCTCGGCGGGCACCTCGACATCGTTGAAGAACAACTCGGCCGTGTCTTGCGCGTGCATCCCCAATTTGTCGAGGTTGCGTCCGCGTTCGAAGCCCTTCATGCCGCGTTCGACGATGAGGAGTGAGAAACCGCGGTGTCCCTTCTCGGGGTCGGTCTTGCACACGGTGATGACGAGGTCGCTGTTGATGCCGTTCGAGATGAAGGTCTTCGCGCCGTTGA
>CAYFLC010000048.1:4039-10908 GCA_964343885.1 uncultured Bifidobacterium sp. | reverse complement strand
GTGAGCATGACACGACCCGTTGGCGTGATGAGAATGTTGCCCGGCTTGATGTCTCGGTGAACGAGGCCCGCTTCATGCGCTGCATCGAGAGCACTCGCGATCGCCAAGCCGATGTGAATGGTGAGTGACGGACTGAGTTGTGTTTTCTGGTCGAGCACGTCGCGCAGCGTGAGACCCTCGACGTACTCCATCACCACCGCCTGACGACCTTGGTCGTCGACAACGTCGTACACGGTGACAATGTTCGGGTTGTTGAGCGTCGCCGAAGCCTGCGCCTCGCGACGGAAACGTTCGATGACAACGGGATCGTTGTTGTGTTGCGACTTCATCATCTTCACCGCAACCTTGCGGTTCAGCGAGATGTCGTTTGCCAACCACACTTCGGCCATGCCACCTTGGCCGATGCGACGGTCGAGTCGATAGCGCGCCCCGATGAGCGTGTTCGGTACGAGCGAAGCGGCCATTGCGCAACAAACGCTAATTGTTCGCACTCTCTGAAAAGAGGAATGTCAATTTCGTGGCAGGTCGAACAACGCGCCATCTGTCGCGCGTCGAAGAACGCCGTGTCTATGGCGCGTCGAAGAAAGCGACTCCGATGGTGCCGCGGCCGGCGTGGGTGCCGATGACCGCACCGATGTCGCCGACTTCGATGTCGCCCGAGTAGATCGCACGCAGTTGGTCGATGAAGGCGCCTGCGTCGTCGCAGTCGGCTTGCAGCACGGCGAGATCGGTGATGTTGCCATGCTCTTTCACCTTCTGGAGAAGGAAGGCGAGCGCCTTGCTGCGGGTGCGTTGACGACCGCCTTCTTCGACCTTGCCGTCGCGGACGTCGATGATGGGCTTGATCGCGAGAGCTGACGCGATCATCGCCTTCGCCCCGCCGATACGGCCGCCCTTCTTCAGGTTCTCGAGTGTGTCGAGAGCGCCATAAACATGAACACGGTGGGAAAGTTCGGTCGCGCGCTGGGCGAGCTCGTCGAGGCCGGCGCCGGCTTCGGCCGCATGCGCGCAGGCCCGCACGATGATTCCTTGACCCATCGACACGCTGCGACTGTCGACCACCCGCACCGGGAAGTCAGCGGCAACCGCCTTTGCAGCGATCTCGGCGCTCTGCATCGTGGCTGAGAGGGCCGACGACAGCGAGACGACGAGGACACCCGTTGCACCGTCGGCCTGCAGCGCGCGGTAGGCGGCCTCGAACTGGCCGGGGGCCGGTGCGGCCGTTTCGGGAAGCATGGGCGACGCGGCGCACTTCGCCCAGAACTCTTTTGGCCCGAAGTCTTCGCGATCGACGTAGTCGGTGTCGCCGAAGCGGATCGTGAGGGGGACGACGGTGATCCCGTACTGGTCGATGATCGCCTGGGGGAGGTCGCAGGCGCTGTCGGTGACGAGACGAACTGTCATGGGCGCAAAACCTAGTGGTTTACCGCCGCCGTGTTGGCACGGATCCGGTGCTACGCATCGCGGCGCGAGGGATGGTCGCTGTGCGCGACCGCCTCGTCGATCATGCGCCGGCGCTTGCTCCGCCAGTTGTGGGCCCACCACGTGAGGAGAACGAGCAGAGCAGTTGCGGTGACCACTTGGCCGAGACCGGCAAGAGCGCTGACTTTCGCGGTGATCGTCATCGGTTCACCGAGAGCGACATCGTTCTTCGGGGTGAGAAGCGCGACCGACACCGGAAAACGGCCGTTCGATCGTGCCTCGACTGGAACAACCACCTCGGCGCTGCCGTCCGCAGGAACCTCGAGCGTCTGTCGGGATTTCGGGAACTTCAGTTTGGCGCTCGCGAAGCGAACGACAACGCGGAGTGGCGACGACGAATCATTGCGAACCTGCAGGCGCAGTTCGCTCTTGCGGCCACTCAACGTGAAGTTCGCCGCGATGGGGAGGTGCAGCGCGCCGCGGACCGCCTTGGTCGACGAGCGCAGATTGGTTTCGATGGCCGAGCGCAGGGCGTCGCTGGCCCGTGTCGACAGCATCGTGGTGACAAGCGCCGGCCACTCGGTGCGACGTGGATCGGTCTCGATCAGCATTGACGTGGTGCTCGACACGATTGGACCGAGCGCGTCGATTGTTGCGCGCACCGATTCGAGCGACGAGTCGACCCCGGTCGACAGTTCGAGCAGATCTCCCGTGGTTTCCACGGCGGCCGGTTTCGGGGCGGCTTCGAGACCGAGAAAGGAACTGCTCTCGACGAATCGGAAGATCTGTTTCATCACGGCGGGATTCGCGGGACGTGCATCGGCGGTTCCGAGCGCCACCGATACCAGCGCGAGGTCTTTGCCCATGCCGAGCAACGACGATCTCTGGAGAATCAAGCCCGCCGCAATACGTACAGCGCGAGTCAACGGCGGAGTCGATTCGTCGGCGAAGGTCTTCGCGTAGGTGTCATCGATTGCGTGGATCAAAAGGGTTGACCCATCGGCGGCCCGTGAGCGATAGGTGAGGGCGGAATCGAGCCGACCGCGCAGACCGGAAGCGTCGACCGCGTTCGGAGTGAGAACGACACCACGCGCGCCGACATCGCGCAACACGCGGGCGCCTTCCGCTGTGAGCTTGTCGTTCAAGACGATGACTTCGCGGTCCGGTGTGGTGCCAATTGCGGCAGTAACAGCGTCTTCGCCGGCACGGAGTTGCGAGGCGTACAACTCGCTTCTTCCGATCGTTGCGAGAGCACTCGGGCTCAATGGCACGAATGGCGCGGCGGCGAACGTGTGACGTGGAGCCTGTGACTTCAGCGAATCCACAAGCTCGATCGGGGCGACTTCCGTTTGGTCACCCTGCAGCGAGACGAAGGCACCGCCGGCCTGGTTGTCGTAGGTATCGGTGAACGCCGTGACGTCGTTGCGGAATTGCGGTGACGGGGCGTTCTTGCCGTTCGACGTTCGTGCCGGCGCCGCGCCGAGCGAGACAACCGGCATGACTCGCAGCGGCCCGTCGGCCATCGCGCCAACGGCGTCTTCGCTGTCGACGTGGTGCAGGAAAGTGAGTGTCCCGCCGAGCGGGTTTTCACCCGCAAGGAGACGCACACCGACCGGGTACACACCGGTCGTGCCGAAGAGAAGATCGTCGGGCTGCGACGCATTGGCGACGGTTGGCACCGAAACAACGACACGCCCCGCGTCGTTGCGCGCGAGATCGTCGACGGAGTAGCGAACGCGGTCGAGTTCCTGGGGCAACTTGCCGCCGATGACGTCGGCGAGTTGCTGTCGTGTGTCGACACGGCGATATGAAACGAACTCGAGGTTCAGTCCCGTTTCGTTGGAACTTCCGAGATCGACGACGACGCGCCACGCAGCATTACCGACGACGGTGAAACCCTGCTGCGTGATCGATACCGATACGCCGGTGGCGCGGGCGGGGCCAGCAAACGGAATCATCAGCGCGACAAGACCCGTGGCCGCAAGGGAACGGACAAAGCGCGTTCGCAGAGCCATCACGGGCCACCCGGAAGGTTCCTGACAAGCGTGGCGCGATCGCATTCGAGCACCCGAAGGTGATAGCCGACCGAGACGAAGCCCCATTGGCGGTACAGGCTAAGCGCCGCAACGTTGTCGACGTCGGTGTTCACGAATACGTCATGGGCTCCCAGTTCGACAGCCCATCGGAGGGCGTCGTTGACGAGTGTCGACGCGACCCCGCGTCGCCGCGCAGCCGGAACGACCGCGAGTCGCTGCAGATACGCGGTGTCGTCGGTGACGCCGGTGAGGTGGTAGCCGACGCACCGTCCGAAGACGAACCCACTTCCTGAAGCGACACCGCGCATGCGAGAACGTGCCGTTGCACCGACCGCATGGTGCAGGGCCGCGGGATCGAGCGCCCACTCGTCGCCGAACGCGGCGACATCGACTCTGACGGCGGTGCGGGGGTTGATCCGTTTCGTGCGTCGGTTGGCTTGTTGGAGGGCGAGCTGCGACGCGTCGCGCAAGACGAGCAAGTCGAGTTCCTGGCGCAGTCGGAAGCCGAGCGAGGTGAGTTGGTCGGCGAGCCACGGTCCGATCGCGTTGGTCCGCACGCGCTGGAAGTCGCTTGCACGGATAGCCGCCACCCAATCAGCGAGGACGGCATCGTCGAGGACCGCATTCGGTTTGTGTCCGCTGTGGAGGGTCAACATCGCGGTCGTCGAATCGAAGGGCCATGCGCCGAGGGTCCAATCACACACACTGGAATTGGCCGTCACGAAAGATGACCGTAGTGCCGGGGGTCGAACTGCCTAGCCTGAAACCGTGATTCCCGAACGCTTTGCGCCGATCCTCGCGGAGTTGGCGCCGCTGGCCGAGCGTTTCGCAGCCGCCAACAAGCGCCTTTATCTCGTGGGTGGCACCGTTCGCGACCTGCTGGTCGGCCGGGGAAACGCCGACGACGTCGAGGCCTTCGACTTCGATGCGACAACCGACGCACGACCCGATGAGATCAAGGCGATTCTCAACGGCTGGTCCGACGCACTGTGGACACAGGGTGAGAAATTCGGGACAATCGGCGCCAAAAAGGCCGGCCGTGTCTACGAAATCACGACCCACCGCGCCGAGGCCTACTCGCCCGACAGTCGCAAGCCCGAGGTGAAGTTCGCCGATGCGATCGAAGCCGATCTGTCGCGGCGTGACTTCACGGTCAATGCGATGGCACTCGAACTCACCGGCTCGGCACCCTCGCTGATCGATCCCTTCAACGGCGCGACCGACCTGATCGCCCGCGTGCTGCGCACGCCGTTGTCGCCCGAGGAAAGCTTCAACGACGATCCGCTGCGCATGTTGCGCGCCGCGCGGTTCATCGCGGGCCTGAACCTGACACCCGACCCAGCTCTGGTTACTGCCGTGAAGAACATGGCCGCACGGCTCGAGATCGTGTCGCGCGAACGCATTCAGGCCGAACTCGATCGATTGCTTGTCGTTGATCACCCCACCGCTGGCCTGTGGTTCCTCGTCGAAACCGGCCTCGCCGCGCAGTTCTTTCCGGAACTTCCCGAAATGAGCCTGGAACAGGATCCGATCCACCGCCACAAAGACGTTCTCACGCACACGTTCGCCGTGGTCGAAAACGTGCGACCCGACGCAAACCCCGATTTCGACTTCCGAATCACGCGTCTCGCGGCACTCTTCCACGACATCGGAAAGCCGAAGACGCGTTCGATCCGCAAGGGCAAGGGCGTCACGTTCCATCACCATGAAGTCGTTGGTGCACGCATGACACGCGAACGATTGAAGGCATTGAAGTATTCGACCGAAGATGTTGAGGCCATCACGTCTCTCGTCGAACTGCACCTGCGATTCCACACTTATTCAATGGGGTGGACCGATTCAGCGGTTCGTCGGTACGTGCGCGACGCGGGTCCGTTGCTCCACGAACTCAACGTCCTCACGCGCTGCGACTGCACGACACGCAACGAGAAGAAGGCGTTGATGTTGTCGCGCCGTATGGACGAACTCGAATCGCGCATTGCCGAACTTGCCGAAAAAGAACAACTTGCCGCATTGCGTCCGGAACTCGACGGTGTCACGGTGATGCAATTGCTCGACATGAAGCCGGGTCGTGATGTCGGTCGCGCGCTCGACTTCCTGATGGAGATCCGCCTCGAAGAGGGCCTACTCGGTGAAGAAGAGATCACCCGTCGCCTCCGCGACTGGTGGTCTGCCCAAACTCACTAACGCAAACGACGTAACTAGTTGCCGAGTTTGCGGGCACGCACCGCAAGTGTGCGCGGCACGATCGATCGTGTGGTCTTCGTGTCGTTCAATTCGTAGAGAACGTCGAGCGCGAAACTCGTGCGCTGCAGCGACATGCACAGGTCGCCGATCGTGAGATGTGTGGTGGAACCGTAAGGACGACGAGCGATTGGTTCGTCGCCGTCGAACATCGCATGTGCCGGATGTTCAAGCACGGCCACGAACGCTGCTTCGGGCTTCAGCACGCGGTGAACCTGTCGCAACAATCGGTCGACATCGTCGACAGAAGTGAGTCGTTCGACGCAGAGCACGAGGTCGAGAGACGAGCTTGTCGCGAACCCCAATTGGAACAACTCGGCCTGCTGGAATTCGACGCGCACGCCCGCCGCCTCTGCTGCGCGACGCCCTGCACCGATGCGCTCGAGAGAATTGTCGACAGCAATGGTGCGCGCGCCCGCCTGTGCCATGACGACCGAGTTCGGCGGCCCCGGTGGGAGGCCGAGTTCGAGCACGCGCTTGCCCTTCATATCGCCGACCAACCGCAGTTCGCGTTCATCGGGGACGTTGTCGCCGTACCACACGTGCATCACGTCCCCAGTGTGCCAAGCGCACCGTTCCGGACGGGGGATATTCGATCGCTAGCCTTCGGCGCATGAGTTTCAGTGCGGGTTCGTTGCGTGGTGGCGGGTCCATCGACCATCGTCTTGCGCGCCAGCACCTCATCAACGAGTATCGACGAGGTCGCCTTCGTCAAGACCAGGTGTGCGATGCGCATCCCGAACTCATGCGCGCAGCGCGCAACTTCGGTGAAGAAACACGCACGCCATGTCCGATCTGCCGCGAAGACAAGCTCGTGCTCGTCACTTATGTGTTCGGGCCGCATCTTCCGTCGCACGGCCGTTGTGTCACCCAGCGCAGCGAGATGGCACAGATCCAACGTCGCGCAAACGCATCGACCGCCGACTACACCGCCTACGTGGTCGAAGCCTGCAGAATGTGTTGCTGGCATCACTTGTTGCGCGCCGTGCCCGTCGCCTCACGCGCCAAACGCTCCGCCTAGTCCCTAATCGGGTTCTCGGCGCGCTGCGGCGCGGAATCTGCATCGATTCGCGCCGAGAAGCGATAGTTTGCCCGTTGACGAGGCCGGAGAATTTCGTATCCGCTGGAGTTTGGAGCGCGACGCGCATGCGTCGCCCTCTTTCATTT
>CAYFLC010000048.1:0-4029 GCA_964343885.1 uncultured Bifidobacterium sp. | reverse complement strand
CTGCAGAACGTGTTGCTGGCACCACCTGTTGCGCGCCGTGCCCGTGTCGTCACGCGCCAAACGCTCCGCCTAGTCGAGGCGTTCGTGGGGGTACTGCGACAGGCAGGCGAAGCACCAGCGCTCGGTGTCGGGCATGACCACTTGGCGGTGTTCGGACTCCCAGGTTTCGGGGGTCACGTACATGCGGTGAACCGCCGTGAGCGTGGGCTCTTGGGCACCGCAGCTTTCGCAGGTTTCGGCCATGGCCCCGAAAGTAGTGGGTTTGGCGGTTCGTGTCACAGGCTTCGCACACACTGGGAGTCAATGGACAGGCCCGCCGATACCCTCCGTATTTCCATATCCACCCTGCTCCGCAAGGGGCCGCGGTCCGTACCGTGTCCGAAGGGAGACATTTCACAATGACCCGTGCCTATGAATTGATGGTCATCATCGACGGTGGCATCGACGACAACGCTGCTCAGCAGCAGGTGAAGTCGATCACCGCAACCATCGCCTCCGTCGGAGGTTCCGTCCACGGAAATCCTGATTGGTGGGGCAAGCGTCGTCTCGCTTACCCGATCAACAAGAAGGAAGACGGCTACTACGTCGTCTACAACGTCGAGGCCCAAGGCGGCGCTCTCGACGAGGTCGAGCGCACGCTCCGCATCGCCGACAACGTGGTTCGTCACAAGCTTCTCCGCTTGCCCGACCACGAAGCCCAGCGTCGCGGAATGCTGGCGAAGGCCTGACGGACCACACCTCCAACGATCGGAGACACACATGGCAGACAACACCATCACCCTCGTCGGGAACCTCACCCGCGACCCCGAACTGCGTTTCACCACCGGTGGACGCGGCGTTGCCTCGTTCGGCATCGCGGTCGGCCGTCGCTACCAGGTCAACGGCGAGTGGCAAGAGCAAACCTCGTACTTCAACGTCACCGCATGGGGACAGTTGGGCGAGAACGCAGCGGCAACCCTCGCAAAGGGCTCGCGCGTGATCGTTACCGGCCGCCTCGAGCAGCGCGAGTACACCACTCGCGAAGGCGACAAGCGCACCGCGATCGAAGTCGTGGCCGACGAACTCGGACCAAGCCTCCGCTGGGCAACCGCCCAGGTCGAGCGCCAGTCCGGTGGCGGAGGCGGCGGCGGAAACCGCGGAGGCAACGCAGGTGGTGGCCAGGCCCCCGATCCCTACATGGGCGATGAAGAGCCCTTCTGAAGACGAAGCATCAAGGAACTGAGAGATCACAATGACCAGCAAGAAGAACAAGGCCCGCATTTCAAAGGCCGACCTGAAGAAGCCCGGCAAGAAGAAGCCGAACGTCCTCGACACCGAGCGCATTGCGTACGTCGACTACAAGGACGTCAACCTCCTTCAGCGTTTCATGTCCGACCGTTCGAAGATCCGTGGCCAGCGCATCGCGGGCACCTCGGTTCAGCAGCAGCGCGAAATCGCGAATGCCGTGAAGAACGCCCGCGAAATGGCGCTTCTTCCGTACACGAAGCGCGTTGCCTCGGCACGCGCCCCGCGTCCCGGCTCCGAGCGTGAAGACGACGACAAATACATCGACAAGTACGCCGACAACGTTGCCGACGACGCCAACACCGAGGCCGCCGAAGTTGCTGCCAACGTCGAGACGGAAGTCGAGGCCTGAGCATGAACGTGATTCTTCGCAGTGACGTCAAAGGTCTCGGTAAGCGCGGCGATGTCGTCGCGGTAACCGACGGCCATGCACGCAACTTCCTCCTCCCGCGAGGTCTCGCCATCGGCGCATCCGAGGGCGCAATCGCCCAGGCCGCTGCCATGCGCAAGGCCCGCGACAACAAGGAACGCGCATCGCGTGAAGCCGCTCAGGCTGTGGCCGGTCGTCTCGGATCGGCAACCATTTCGGTTGCAGCCAAGGCCGGCAACGAGGGTCGTCTCTTTGGTTCCGTCACCTCGACCGAGGTCGCCAAGGCCATTGCCGCCCAAACCGGTATCGAAGTCGACAAGCGCGACATCGTCATCGACAGCCCCATCCGCACCGTCGGGCGTCACTCGGTCGTCGTGGGTCTGTACCACGACGTCACGAGCACCGTCGCCGTCGACGTTGTGGCCGGCTGAGTCATCCACAGTCATCCACAGGCCCTCCACAGGCTTGTCCCCACGTACTGCCCCTAGCGATCCACAGGATCGCTAGGGCATGGTGGCTCCCGTGTCCGACGCTCGCTCCTCCTCACCTGCCAACAAGGCGGTGACCTCGCGCGTCCCACCGCACAACCTCGATGCCGAGGTGTCGTTGCTCGGTGCGATGTTGCTGTCGAAAGACGCCATCGGTGCCGCGGCCGAACGCGGTCTTACTCCTGGTGACTTTTACAAGCCCTCGCACCAACACATCCACGATGCAATCCAGTCGCTCAGTGTCACGGGTGAACCCGTCGATGTGGTTACGGTCTCCGACAAGTTGCAACGCGCCAACCTTCTCGAAGGAATCGGTGGCATCGACTACCTCGTCGAACTACAGAACCGCACACCGGCCGTCTCGAGCGCCGATCGTTACGCGCGCATCGTGCGCGAGACCTCGCTTCTACGCGGCCTCATCGGCGCCGCATCGGAAATCGCTGAAATTGCCTACAGCCAGCCCGACAACATCGAGCAGGCTCTCGACCAGGCCGAATCACGCATCTTTGACGTCGCACAGAACCAAGTCACCGACTCGATGGTGAAGCTGCACGACCTGATGCCCGAAACCATGACACATCTCGAAGAGATCATGGAACGTGGCAACTCCATCACCGGCACGCCCACAGGATTCTCCGACCTCGATGAACTGTTGTCCGGCCTACAACCCGGAACCCTGAACATCATCGGTGCGCGACCCGCCATGGGTAAATCGGCGCTCGCTATCGGCATGGCCGTCAACGTCGCAACTATCACCAATAAACCCGTTCTCTTCTTCTCATTGGAAATGGGTCGAGCAGAACTTTCGCAGAGAATCCTGTCGAGTGAAGCGCGAGTCGATTCGGCGAAGCTGCGCAACGGTCGACTGAACGACGAAGACTGGCGTCGTATCGGGCGCGCGATCGGTCGACTGTCGGTGCCGCTGTACATCGATGACAACTCGGCGCTCACAGTCATGGAAATTCGTGCAAAGGCACGTCGCGTCGTTGCCAAACACGGCGACATCGGCATGATTGTCATCGACTACTTGCAACTCATGGGCGGCAACACCAGCGCCGAGAACCGCCAGCTCGAGGTCAGCGAAATCAGCCGAAACCTGAAGATTCTCGCCCGCGACTTCAAGATCCCCGTCGTTGCACTCAGTCAGTTGAGCCGCGGCCTGGAACAACGCCAGGACAAGCGTCCCACGTTGTCCGACCTTCGCGAGTCGGGTGCACTCGAACAAGACGCCGACGTCGTCATGTTCCTGTACCGCCCGGCGGTGTACGAAGACGACCCGCAACGCAAGGCCGACGCCTACCTGCAGGTTGCCAAGCACCGTGCCGGTGCGCTCGACGACATTCGCCTCGTGTTCTCGGCGAACTACACACGGTTCGACAACTTCTCGGCAAAGACGCAATAGTCACACCATGTTTCTCGGCCAGGACCTCCTCGCATGGTTGGTGCTCGCACTCGGCGGCGCATTATGCGTGGGCAACGTTCTCGCCATCGTGAAACCGCCGCCGAAACCGAAAGGCGCTGACGATCTTGCGAAGGCGCCGCTCGGACGAACCCTCACGATGGCCATCGTTGGTGGTCTCGCCGCGGTGTGGGCACTCGCCAGCCTGATTTCCTGAATGCGTCAGTTCCGACGTTCAGCGTCGATGAGGTCGGCTGCTCTCCACGCCATCGCCATCGCCGGTGCACTCGTGTTGCCCGAGACAAGACCCGGCATCGATGCGCAGCTCACGACCCGCACACCCTCGACTCCGCGCACACGCAGTCGCTCGTCGAGAACCGCGTCTTCGTCGCGACCCATTGCACACGTTCCCATCGCGTGAGTACCACCGGAAATGCGGGGGAGTACCGCTTCGAGAATCTCGTCGTCTGACATCTTGGTGAGGCCCG
>CAYFLC010000047.1:1013-10909 GCA_964343885.1 uncultured Bifidobacterium sp. | reverse complement strand
CCTCGTAGCCGTTGTTGGTGCAGATGATGTCGACGAGGTTCTTGCCGATGTCGTGAACGTCGCCCTTCACGGTGGCGAGCACGAGCTTGCCCTTCGACGTTTGGCCCTCGATCTTCTCCATGAAGGGTTCGAGGTGTGCGACCGCGGTTTTCATTGTTTCCGCGCTCTGCAGAACGAACGGCAACTGCATTTGCCCGGATCCGAACAGTTCGCCGACGACCTTCATGCCGTCGAGCAGGATGTCGTTGATGATGGTGAGCGGCGCGATGCCCTGCGCCATTGCCGTGTCGAGGTCGTCGGTGAGACCATCGCGCTCGGCATCGATGATGCGCTGCTTCAGTTTGCGGTCGAGCGGCCAGTCGGTGCGGTCTTCTTTCACCGCGGCGACCGACTGCACGTCTTCGAACATGGTGAGCAGTTCGGTGAGTGCGTCGTTGCCGTTGTACGGCTCGTCCTGGATGAGCGCGTGGCAGGCGGCCTTCTGGTCGTCGGGAATGCGCGACAACGGAAGGATCTTGCTGGCGTGCACGATTGCCGAGTCGAGGCCTGCCTCCATGCACTCGGCGAGGAACACCGAGTTGAGAATCTGACGGAGGGCGGGCTTCAGGCCGAAGCTCACGTTGCTGAGGCCGAGCGTGGTGAACGCGCCGGGAATTTCGGCCTTGATGCGACGGATTGCCTCGATGGTGGCCAAACCGTCGCGGCGCAGATCGGCGTCGCCGGTGCCGAGCGGGAACGTGAGGGCATCGAAGATCAGGTCGGTGGCGCGCAGGCCGTAGCGCTCGGTGGCGATCTTGTGCAGACGGTGTGCGACTTCCATCTTCCATTCGACGTCGCGTGCCTGGCCGCGCTCGTCGATGAGCAGACAGACGACTGCGCAACCGAAGTCGCGCGCCAGGTTGAACACGCGGTCGAGACGACTGCCGTCGGCTTCGCCGTCTTCGAGGTTGGCAGAGTTGAGAACCGCGCGACCACCGTTGTGGCGCAGCCCGGCCTCCATCACCTGGGGTTCGGTCGAGTCGAGCACCAGCGGCACGCTGACCTGACTGGCGAAGCGCGAGGCGATGTGGTCCATGTCGACCGTGCCGTCGCGGCCCACATAGTCGACGCACACGTCGATGACGTGGGCGCCTTCGCGCACTTGGTCGGCACCCATCTTCGTGCAGCCGTCCCAGTCTTCGGCGAGCATCAGTTCGCGGAACGCCTTCGACCCGTTTGTGTTGGTGCGCTCGCCGATGATGAGGAACGAGTTGTCCTGTCGAATCGGCACGGGCGAATAGAGCGACGTGAGCGAGGGCTCGAGCGTGGGCTTGCGCTTTGCGGGCGTGACGTCGCGCACGGCATCGACGACGGCGCGCAGGTGTTCGGGCGTCGTGCCGCAGCAGCCACCCACGACGGTGATGCCGAGGTCTTCGACGTGGTGGCGGTGGAACTTTCCGAGTTCGGCAGGAGTGAGGTCGTAGTGCGTCTTGCCGTCGACGACGCTCGGCAGGCCGGCATTCGGCAGCACCGAGATGGGAATCGGCGAGTGCTGCGAGAGGTGGCGCAGATGCTCTTGCATCTCGGCCGGGCCGGTGGCGCAGTTGATGCCGATGACATCGGGGCGCATCGCCTCGAGCGCGACGAGCGCCGCACCGATTTCGGTTCCCACCAGCATGCGGCCGGTGGTCTCCATGGTGACCTGAACCTGGATGGGAATCTCGCGGCCGACGATCTTCATCGCCTTCCGACACGCCTGCATCGCAGCCTTGATCTGCAACAGGTCCATGCAGGTTTCGATGAGGAACAGATCGCTGCCGCCGTCGAGCAATCCGCGCGCCTGTTCGACGTACGAGTCGTGGAGTTCGTCGAAGCGAATGTGGCCGAGGCTCGGAAGTTTGGTTCCGGGTCCGATCGAGCCGGCCACGAATCGGCTGCGGCCGTCGGCTTCGTAACCACTGGCAACCTCGCGTGCGAGGCTTGCGGCTGCAACGTTCAGTTCGTAGGCGCGCTCGGGGATGTTGTATTCGGTGAGCACGGTTGAGAACGATCCGAACGAGGCGGTTTCGATGGCATCGACACCGACCGACAGGAAAGCGTCGTGCATCGAGCGGATGACGTCGGGCCGTGTGAGGCACAGCATTTCGTTGCAGCCCTCGAGTGATGCACCGCCGAAGTCGTCGGGGCCGAGGTCGAGACCCTGGACGAACGTGCCGAAGGCTCCGTCGAAAACGATGACCCGCTCGTTGACGGCCTCGAGGTATGTCTGGCGTGCCATGAAACACCAAAGTTATCCGCACTCGATCAGGCCCGTATGGTCCTTGCGAAGTAGCGTCACAGTCACATGACACGGCAACCGATCTATACGCGCGACGGCGACGACGGGACGACCGGCCTTTTCTATGGCGGCCGCGTACCGAAAGATTCTGAACTGCCGCGCGCATACGGAACGGTCGACGAGGCACAGGCCGTGCTCGGTTTGGCACGCAGTGCCGCTGCTAACAACACGAACGATCCACGCTCTGCTGAAGTCGTAAAGATGCTCGAGCCCTTCATGCGTGATCTCTGGGTGTTGATGGCCGAGCTTGCAACGCTTCCCGAAAACCGCCACAAGCTCGTTCCGGGTCAATCGTGCGTTGCTCCCGACATGGTTGACCGCATGGAACACCTCATCGACCATCTCGACACGCAGTTCGACCCTCCCACGGAATTTGTGGTTCCCGGCGAGCACCCCGTGTCGGCGTGGCTCGACCTTGCTCGAACCGTTGTGCGCCGCGCCGAGCGCCATTCGGTCGTGGCCGCACCGTCGCCGTCGTACGTGGTGCCGTATCTCAACCGCTTGTCCGACCTGTTGTGGACCATGGCCCGTTGGCAGGAAGGGAAGAGCCGTCCGGTGCGAACCGTAGAATGATCGCGTGACGATTTCATTCAAGGTTTCCCGTAGCGCATCTTCCACCGACGCCGTGGGCGTCGTCGTTCCGTCCGAAGGCCCGGTCCCCGCAGCCATCGGTCTGGGTCGTCGTGAACTCACCGATCGTGGGTTCGACGGCAAGGTCGGCCAGACCATGGTCTTGCATGGCCTCGGCGGATCGCGTGTCGTGATTGCGGTTGGAATCGGTGACCCGCGCAAGTTCGGCCCGAATCAGGCGCGTACCGCGGCAGCCGCGTTGGCGCGTGCAGCTGGCAGAGCCGGAACACTTGCAACCGGTCTCGCCGATGCGGGTCGTGGAAATCGAGCCGAAATCGCACAGGCAGTGGTCGAAGGCATTCGTCTCGCGACACATCGCTACGTCGACCTGAAGAACGACAAGTCCGGCGCAACGAAGTTGAGTTCGGTCACGCTCACCACTTCTACGGCAAACGCCGCCGCTGTGGCTTCGGGAATCGCGCGTGGCATCACCGTCGCCGATGCGGTGTGCATGGCGCGCGATCTCGCCAATACTCCTCCCGCGTACCTCACCGCCCGCATGATGGCCGACCGCGCGGTCGAAGTGGGTCACGCCACCGGCCTCGAAGTCACCGTGTACGACAAAGACAAACTTGCCAACATGGGATGCGGCGGCATCCTTGGCGTGAACAAGGGAAGCACCGAGCCGCCGCGCATGGTGAAGCTCGTCTACACACCAACATCGGGTGCGAAGAAGATTCGCGGCAAGGTCGCCCACGTCGTGCTCGTTGGTAAAGGTGTCATGTACGACTCGGGTGGTATCTCGCTGAAGCCGTCCGATGGCTTCCACGTCGTCATGAAGATGGACATGTCGGGTGCGGCGGCCGTTCTCGCCACCATGAGCACGCTGTCCGCACTGAAGTGCAAGGTGAAGGTCACCGCGTACCTCATGTGCACCGACAACATGCCGTCGGGTTCCGCGCTGAAGCTGGGTGATGTTCTCACGATGCGCAACGGCAAGACCGTCGAGATTCACAACACCGATGCCGAAGGTCGCCTCATCCTCGCAGACGGTCTTTCGTTGGCGGCCGAAGCGAAGCCGAACGCCATCATCGACATCGCCACGCTCACGGGCGCATGCCTCGTTGCTCTCGGTGAAAAAGTCGCCGGAGTGCTCGGCAACAACGACGCGTTGGTCGGTCAATTGCGCGAGGCGTCGTCGCGTGTCGACGAGCCGATCTGGCAGCTGCCGATGGTTTCCGACTACCGCAAGTTGCTCGACTCGACGGTTGCCGACATGCGCAACATCGGCGGACCATCGGGTGGCACCATCACGGCGTCGTTGTTCCTGAACGAATTCGTGAACGACACACCGTGGGCGCACCTCGACATCGCCGGCCCGATGAAAGTTGATGGCGACGAAGGGTGGATGCAGAAGGGCGCTACCGCGTTCGGCACGCGTCTGCTCATCGACACCGTGTGCAATTTCCGCGCGCTCTGAAGCGCTACTGCTGCACGTATTGAACGTGCGCGTCGCGCAAGTAGCGGGGCAACCGCTGCAGGTTCCGCGGTGACAGCAGCGGAACCCGTGTGCGCACGGCGAGGCCACCTGCGTATCTCTGCGCCATTCCGAACATCACCAGGCGCTCGACCGATCGGGTGAACGCAGAGTCCTGTCCGGGCTTGTACACGGTTCCGATTGCCTGCGCGGTTTCGACCAAGTCGAGCTCGTAGCCCTCGGGGAAGTAGTCGAAGCCCGATACGAGGCGGCGCAACAACCACGTTGCGGTTGGGCCGAGCACGCCGAGCCAGAACTGCTCGACGTAGTCACTGCGTACCGGATGGCCGTCGTGGTCGACGATGGCGTCGTTCCATGGATAAATGGTCAGCGTTGCCGTTTGGGTGTCTATGAGTGTCATGCCCCGTGTGTGCGCGGGTCGGACGATTTGCGACGTTTCCCGGCGGGGTCGGTGAATTACGGCAGCAGTGTGTACACCGGGTTGTAGATGCAGAGGCCGTCGGGCGAACTGACAGGCGTGCCTTCCACGAGCAGACGCTTTCCCAAGCCCACGCCGCCGACGCTGCGTCGGCCGTTCCAGACAATGGTGATCGAACCGGTGTCGTCACCGAGACGCGCAACGTAGGCCGGAAGCGTGTCCGACGGGCGCACACGGATGCCGAGAACCTGGCCACACAGCCGAACGTGCTCGCGCGTGACGACGGAATCGATCGCGGTGCAACCCGAAGTCGGGTCGTCCACGGGAACTTCCGATTCGGCAGAGCGTTTGCGGGGAAACAGGCCCATGGGCTCAGGCTGTGGGCGAGGACCCGATGAGGATGCGACGTACTTCGTCTTCGGCATCGGCGAGAGCGAGCATGATCACTTCGTCTCCGCGGAGCAACACCGTGTCGCCGCGCGGAACGATGACGTGGCCATCGCGCAGAACCGCCACGACGGTTGATTCGCGTGGAAATCCGAGCCCGGTAAGTGTCTGGCCGATCGCAGGCGACGTGTCGGCGAGTGTCACCTCGGCGATTCGGGCCTTGCCGTGCTCGAGCGAGAGCAACCGCACGAACGATCCGACGCTGACCGCCTCTTCGACGAGACCGGTCAGGAGGTGCGGTGTCGACACCGACACATCGACGCCCCACATGTCGGTGAACATCCACTCGTTCTTCGGGTTGTTCACGCGACCGACCACGCGCGGCACACCGAACTCCTGCTTCGCGAGCAGCGAGATCACGAGGTTGTCTTCGTCGTCGCCGGTGACTGCCGCCATGACGTCGGCGTCACGGCAACCTGCACGTGCGAGCGTGTCGATTTCGCAGGCATCGCCTTGCACTACCTCGATGCCGCCCGAGATCGCACGCGACCGTGCGACCGCCTCTGCATCGTTGTCGACGATGTAGACGGTGTGTCCCGACGCGTGCAGCTGTTCTGCCATGTAACGCCCGACGCTTCCGGCTCCTGCAATGACGATCTTCATCAGTGTCCTCCGTGGGAGTGAAGCGCGGCGTCGAAAGCCGACACCTGTGTCGATGAACCGAGAACATGGATCGTGTCGTTTTCCTGAACAAGGTCGCCCTTGTTCGGATGCTGAGCATTGCCCATGCGGGTGACGAGGACGACCCGTGCACCGTTTTGCTGTAGATCTTCGATCGAACGCCCGGCTGCACTCGACGGAATGCGACGCTCGACCAGGATGGTCGATGAGGTTGGGTCGGTCCATTCGACTGCGCCGTGCTTTGGCAGGATCAACTGAAGTACGCGGGCGCTTGCCCATGCGACGGTGGCAACGGTCGAGATACCGAGTCGTTCGTAGATGGCCGCGCGCTTCGGGTCGTAGATTCGCGCGACGACGTTGTGGACTCCGAACATCTCGCGCGCCACGCGCGTGATCAGAATGTTCGAGTTGTCTCCGTTCGTGACCGCCATCACCGCACTGTCAGCGGTGATTCCGGCACTGATGAGAATGTCTCGGTCGAAACCGACTCCCGTGATGGTGCGACCGGTGAAGTTCTCGCCCAGGCGACGGAATGCCGATGCCTTTCTGTCGATGACGACGACGTCATGTCCTTCCGACGAGAGTTCCCTCGCGACGGTTGAGCCCACGCGTCCGCATCCGACGATGATTGCGTGCATTTGTGTCAGTCCTTTCGCTCTGCCGGCGGCAATGGCTCGAGAGCGTCGTAGTCGGTTTCGTTGTTCCCCATGTGAAGCGGAACGGAGACGACCGCGGTGTGCGGTCGGTGAAGTAGACGGGCTTTCAGCGCGAATGCGCTGCCGTTGTGCAGCCACTGTGTGCGCCACGATGTGACGAACTCGGGAATCACGACGGTGATGATGTCATCGGCGTGCTTTTCGTCGAGTTCGTCGATGAAACGAAGGACGGGACCCGAAAGTTCGCGATAAGGCGAGTAGATGGTGTGCAGGTCGATGGGCACGCGATAGTCGTGCCACTGTTGTTCGATGCGTTGACGTTCTTCGTCGTCGCTTGCCACCGTGACCGCCAGGATGCGGTCGGGGTTCAGCGATTTTGCGTACTGAATGCCGTGCAGCACACCCTTGTTGATACCACCGACGAGGACGATCATCGTGTGGGTTTCGCGACGCGGCCAGTAGCCCGGTTCGACCGTGACGACTTTGCGGCCCCTCTCGTAATGCTTGCCGACCTGGCGGAAACCGAACACCATGAACGGAATCAGAATTGCCGGAATCCACGCGCCCTCTGTGAATTTTGAAACGACGACGATGATCGCGATGAGGCCGGTGGTGGCGGCGCCGATTGCGTTGATCGCGGTGCCCAATTGCCAGCCGGGCTCCTTGTCGTGCAGGTGATGGCGAACCATGCCCGATTGGCTGAGCGTGAAACCGGTGAACACTCCGAACGCGTAGAGCGGGATCAGCTTCGAGATGTCGCCCTTGAAGGCGATGATGAGACCGCTCGCAACAAGGGCAAGAAAGATGACGCCGTTCGAGAACACCAGACGCGCGCCTCGGTTGAAGAACTGACGGGGAAGGAAGCCGTCCTTGGCAATGATCGAAGCGAGGCGCGGGAAGTCGGCGTAGGCGGTGTTGGCGGCAAGGATGAGGATCGCGAAGGTGGCGATCATTGTCATCCAGAAGAGCACGCCTTTTCCGTGGTACAAGTACTCGGCCATCAGACCGAGGCCGTTGCCGTCGTGTTCGCCGCGGAACGGTTTCAGGCGCGCGCCGAGAACCGAGACGCCGAAGAAGCAGGTACCGAGAATTCCGCCCATCCACATCAGGGTGATCGAGGCGTTCTTGCTTTCCGGCTTGCGAAAGGCCGGTACGCCGTTCGACACCGCCTCGACACCCGAAAGAGCGACTGCGCCCGACGAGAACGCCCGGAGAAGCATCATGAGCCCGAGTGATTTCGTGCCTTTCGCGATCTCGCGGGCCTCGCTGCTGAGCATCGACTGCGGAATCGGTCCGACATGTTGAACGAAGATGCGCCAGAAGCCGGTCACAATGAGAAGGATGACCATGAGGATGTAGAAGTAGGTCGGCCCGGCAAACGCTGCACCTGATTCCTTGACGCCGCGAAGGTTCATGACGGTCATCACGAAGACACAGAGAAGGCAGATCGGCACGGTCCACTTGGTGTCGAAGCCCGTGGCGGTTCTGATCGCGAGAACACCGCCGGCGACGCTGACCGAAACTGTGAGGATGTAGTCGACGAGCAACGAAGAACCGGCGATGAGTGACGGAAGGATGCCGAGGTTCTCGCGACTGACGATGTAAGCGCCGCCTCCCGACGGGTACGCGTTGATCGTTTGGCGATACGACGTGACCACGATCGCCATGAGAATGCAGACAACGATCGCGATCGGTATCAACTTCGTGAATGCGACCGCTCCGATTCCTGCTTGCAGCAGCAGGACGACGAGGATTTCGTCGCTGGCGTACGCAGTCGACGAGATGGCATCGGAACCGAAGACGGGTAGCGCAACTATTCGCGACAATCGCTGATGCGCTTCTTCGGCGCTCGACAAAGGCTTGCCGATGAGGAATTTCTTTATTCGCGACATTTCCTGGCTTTCCGCGCCCCGCCGATTTCTCCCGCGCGTGGCGCACGACCTTCGCCTCTTGGGCTGTGGCAGAATCATTCCTAGCGCACGGTGCTGCTGACGTCATAACGTGCGGGTCGTGGTGGATGAATCGCTCGAGGTGGCGAAAGTCATGGTGGCGGCTGCCGGGCGCATCACGGTGCTCACCGGCGCCGGAATTTCTACCGGCTCGGGAATCCCCGACTTTCGTGGCCCCAACGGCGTATGGACGAAGAATCCGAAGGCCGAGAAAGTTGCAACGCTCAAGCACTATCTCGAGGATCCGGAGATTCGCGAGATCGCCTGGCAAAACAGGCTGCGATCACCCGCCTGGGATGCGCAACCGAACGCTGGTCACCTGGCGCTGGTCGCACTGGAACGTCGGGGTGCGTTGCATGCCCTCATCACCCAGAACATCGACGAGCTGCACCAGCGTGCCGGCCACGACCCTGATCGGGTGATCGAAGTGCACGGCACGATGTTCACCAGCGTGTGTTGGGGTTGTGGCGACAAGTTGCCGATGGCGGTCGTGCTCGAGCGCGTTCGGGCGGGTGAGGTCGACCCACCATGCCTGCAGTGCGGGGGCATCCTGAAGAGCGACACCATTTCATTCGGCCAGGCGCTGGTCCCCGAAGTGATCGCGCGTGCCCTTGCGGCCGCCGAAGCGTGTGACCTTTTTTTGGCGGTCGGCTCGACGCTGTCGGTCTTTCCTGCCGCCAATACGGTTCCGCGTGCAAAAGCGGCGGGCGCGAAGGTCGTCATCGTCAACGGGGGACCCACGGAAATGGACCGCTTCGCCGACGTGGTGGTGCAGGGCGACATCAATGAGGTCCTGCCCCGCTTGGTCGCGGGCTGACCGGGTTCCTGAACGACCCAAATCCCGACTAACTCGGTAGCATTTCGCTCATGGCCAGTTTCCGTGACCTTCTCTCTCAGGCGAAGTCGTCGATCGACGAAATCGACACGAACGAAGCCCAGCACCGCATCGCGGCCGGCGGCGTCGTCGTTCTCGACGTCCGCGAGCCCGATGAATTCGAACAGGGTGCGTTGCCGAACGTGCTGCACATTCCGCGCGGTCACCTCGAGGCTCAGGTCGAGGGTCGCATCACCGACAAGTCGATGCCGGTCATCGTCTATTGCGCGGGCGGCGTGCGCAGTGCGTTTGCGGCGAAGACTCTCGGTGAACTCGGCTACACGAACGTCGTGTCCATGGACGGTGGCTTCGGTCGCTGGAAGGACGAAGGCAAGCCGTGGAAGGCACCGATCTCGCTGACGGCCGACCAGAAGAACCGGTACCAGCGTCACCTGCTTCTTCCTGAAGTCGGTGTCGAGGGCCAGGCCAAGCTGCTGGGCTCGAAGGTGCTCATGCTCGGTGCCGGTGGGCTCGGTTCACCTGCGGCGTTGTATCTCGCCGCTGCAGGCGTCGGCACGATCGGCATCGTCGACATGGACGATGTCG
>CAYFLC010000047.1:0-1003 GCA_964343885.1 uncultured Bifidobacterium sp. | reverse complement strand
TCACGCTCATCAACCCCGACGTCAACGTCGTCACGTACGACACGCGTCTCGACGCGAGCAACATCATGAGCATCATCGCCGGTTACGACGTCATCGTCGACGGAGCCGACAACTTCCCGAGCCGTTACCTCTTGAACGATGCCAGCGTGAAGCTCGGTATTCCCGTGGTGCATGGTTCGATCTTCCGTTTTGAGGGAATGGTCAGTGTGTTCCATCCGCTCGAGGGTCCGACGTACCGCGACATGGTGCCCGAACCTCCGCCGGCTGAACTTGCACCGTCGTGCGCGGAAGCGGGCGTTCTCGGCGTTCTGCCCGGCATCGTCGGCTCGATCCAGGCGTTGGAAACCATCAAGTTGCTTCTCAACCTCGGCGATTCGCTGATCGGTCGCGTGCTCGCTGTCGACACCACCGAAATGGTTTTCCGCACGTTCAAATTGCGCGTCGACCCCAGCAATCCAGTGACGTACGAGAATCGCGACCGCATCCAGGTGAAAGATCTCGAGGGGCTGTGCGGTCCCCAGATGAGCCACTGATTTAGGCTGACGGGGTGCCACACACCCCCCGACACTTAGCAGTTGTCGGTGCCGGATTCTCCGGTGCCGTCATGGCGCGAGAATTGGCCGAAGCGGGTCACCGTGTCGAGGTTTTCGATGCTCGTTCGCACGTGGCGGGAAATTGCCACACGGAACGCCAGGACGGCGACGTGATGGTGCACGTCTACGGGCCGCACATCTTTCACACGGCGCACGAACACGTGTGGAATTACATCAACCGCTTCGGTGTGATGATGCCCTACAACCATCGTGTCAAGGCCACCACGCAGGGCAGGGTGTTCTCGCTCCCGGTCAACCTGCTCACGATCAACCAGTTCTTCGGTACGACGTTGTCACCGGGCGAAGCCGAAGCGTTCATCGCGGCGAAAGCGGATACCTCGATCACTGACCCGCAGACGTTCCGCGAGCAGGGTCTGCGTTTTGTCGGGCCCGAACTGTACGAAGCGTTC
>CAYFLC010000046.1:9047-10926 GCA_964343885.1 uncultured Bifidobacterium sp. | reverse complement strand
CAATGGTACTTGGAGGTAGACCTCCTGGGAGAGTAGGACGCCGCCGAATTAATCGATTGAAAAGCCCTCCGCGTCAGCGGGGGGCTTTTCGCATTCTTGGACTCAGCGCGACGAGAAGGCGGGATTCGGCTCGGTTGGCTCTTGCGAATAGCAAGCGGTGTCGTAGTACTCGCGCATCGCGGCAACGCGACCCTCGTGCATTTCCATGATTCCGCAGATTTTCGGTGTCATCAGGTCACGTCCATCGACGTCCCAGAAGTGGTCGTAACGCTCGGTGAACACCACGTTGCCGTTGCTCGCGATGTGCAACACGTCGGCCGTGAAGCGCCGGGTATCGCGGATGATCGGTATCAGTTTGGCGAAGCCACCTTCGGCGTTAAACGCCTCGAGATGATCGAGTCCGTTGATGGTCGGTAGGCCGGAATTCTCGAAGACGAAGTCGGGTGTGCAGAGTTCCCGTGCGGCCGCTCGGAATGTTCCGTCTTCCATCGACTTGAGTAGCCGGAGGCAGAGAAGCTCGTTGTCGTTAGAGGCAAGCGTGAGATCAACCATGGACAATCTCTATCACCGCGACAACTAGCGTCTCGGTACGTGAACGCACGGATGTTCGGCGAAGTGGCCGTGACGATGCTCGTGGTGATGGACCCACCGGGCAACATGCCGATCTTTCTCGCCGTCACGCGGCTCTTGAGCGCCAAGGAGCGCAATCGTGCTGCTTACATTGCCGTAGGGACCGCCTTCTTCGTGATTGCGCTGTTTGCTATCGGTGGGCGCACGATTCTCGACTATCTCAATGTTTCCGTGCCGGCTTTGCGCGGCGCGGGCGGACTGCTTCTGTTGTTGGTTGCACTGCAGTTGCTCTACGGCCAAGGCGGAGAGGGCCAATACGGCGAGGCAACGCCCGAACAGCGCACGTCCGTCGCGATGGTTCCGCTCGGCACACCCTTGCTGGCAGGTCCCGGCACGATCGTGGCGACGATCGTCTTCTTCAGTGAAGCGAACGGAGTGGGCGAGTGGTTCAGCGTTGTGCTCGGCCTCGCCGTGGCGCTTCTAGGGACGCTTCTCGCGCTGCGTTTTGCTGGAATCTTGCAGACAATTGTGCGACCGATGGGTGTGATTCTTCTCGCACGCGTGGCCGGCATGCTTCTTGCTGCAATCGCGGTTCAGATGGTGGCCGACTCGGTGATCGAGTTCGTGCACATCGCCCAAGCGAGCTGATCAACCACGCTGTTGCGGCGCCTGAGGAATCGGGCCGTAAGACGATTCGTAGCGGTCAACGTTTTCGGCGATTGCCCGAGCAATCTCAAAGATGACTGACGTCGGCACTTTGACGCGTGCGACGACCGGAGTTGGAACTACAAGTTCGCCATTGGCGTCGTGTTCGGGCATTCCGGCGACCCCGAAGTCGAGTGTGAACTCGTACGGCCCATGCCACACTGCAGCGACGTTCGCGTACACGCCAGCCTTCATCTCGTCGGAGATCTCCATGCGTACTTGCGCTTGTTGCGGTGTGTTGTCGTCGCTCATCGTTGGGGATCGTACCTTTCGGTTGAGTTGTCGCCTTAGAGTGTTCGCCTATGCCGAACGACCGTCCCCGCCAATCTCGCCCCAGCGGTGGGCCCCGTGGCGGCCGTCCAAGCGCGCCGGCCCGTGGTGCTCGCAGTGGTGGAAGTGCGCCACGTGGTGGAGGCGGTGCTCCTCGCAAGGCTGCAGGTGGCACTGCGCGACCAGGGGGTCGTTCGGGCGCCGCAGGCCGTTCGTCTGCCGCACCGCGCAAGGAGTACGGGGATCGTCCGCCGCGTCGTGATGGTGGTGCGCCGTCGCGTGGTCCGCGTAAGGAGTACGGGGATCGTCCGGCTCGTGGTCCGCGTGGCGAGGG
>CAYFLC010000046.1:1754-8947 GCA_964343885.1 uncultured Bifidobacterium sp. | reverse complement strand
GTGGTCCGCGTAAGGAGTACGGGGATCGTCCGGCTCGTGGTCCGCGTGGCGAGGGCGAACGCGGTCCGCGCAAGAACTTCACGTCGTATGGTGAGGGACCTCGTGCCCGCCGCGACGGTGGAAGCGATCGTCGCCGTAGCGAGACCGTAGAGGAACGTCCAACACGGCCAATGACGGCAGCCGAACAGAAGGCACGAGAAGTTCGCGCACGAACGGGTGGACGTCGTACCGCCGGACATGGTGAGCCGACGGCTCCGCCGAAGCGTGAGAAGGTGCAGTGGGTCGACGAAGGTGCGGTACGCGGAACCGCGCGTCGCGCAACCAAGCGAGCAGCGAGCGACGAGGGGTTGAACCGAATCTCCGGCATACCGCGCGCCGATCGTCCTTTGCCGTCTGACGTGGCACGCGACGTCGAACGGGGTGTCGGAGCGCGTCAGTCGAAGTCGGCATCGGAGCGTTTGCAGAAGGCGATCGATGCATTCGAACGCGAGCGCTTTGCCGAGGCATCGAGATTGCTCGCCGCTCTGGGGCGCCAATTGCCGCGAATGGCCCTCGTCCACGAATTGGCAGGATTGTGTGCGTATCGGCAAGAGAAGTGGCGAACGGTCGTCAACGAACTCGAAGCAACGCGCGTTCTCGACCCGTCGCGCACGTCGGTGTTGCCGGTCCTCGCCGATGCGTACCGCGCGTTGCATCGTTGGGCAAAGGTTCGCGATATTTGGGAAGAGTTGAAGGGTGCATCCCCCCACCCGTCGACACTGGCCGAAGGGCGCATCGTTGCCGCCGGAGCGCTTGCCGACCAGGGCAAGATCGCCGAAGCGATCGAGATGTTCCGGTCGGTGCTCGGCGTGCCGAAGCGCATTCAGGAGTACCACCTGCGTCAGTGGTACGTGGCAGCCGACCTGAACGATCGTGTGGGCAACGTTGTCGATGCGCGGCGCCTCTTTGACCGAATCGCGAAGTGCGACCCGCGCTTCGCTGATGTCGACGAACGGCTTGCTCACCTTGGCGACCCTCGTTAGGCGAACACCCTTCTTGTAGGTTTTTCTTCATCGGGTATCCCTCCTCGGCCTGCGCGGCCCGCGTGCTGTCACGTCGATTCAGGAGGGTTGTCATGAATGTTGCAGTTGTTCGAGGTCATGTTTTGGCCGCGCCGAACGAACGTCGGTTGGGGTCAGGAGAATTCGCGACGTCATTCGACGTGGTCACTGAAAGCGATGCCGGGCGCCTCACGGTTCCCGTGAACTGGGTCACTACGGTGAAGACTCTGATCGCCGAGGGCGACGATGTGGTCGTCGTTGGCCGTGTGCGGCGGCGGTTCTTCCAGACCGGGGGTGCCGTGCAAAGTCGTACAGAATTGCTTGCCGAATCAGTGATCGCTGCGCGGCGCAAAGTTGCCGTGCAGAAGGCCATCGATGCAGCGCTTGACGACATCCGTCGCGACCAGCGGGGCATTTAGCCCCGTTGGTGGGGTGGTCGCTAAGGTTTTCGGGTCCGAACGGAAAGGTCCACTCACGATGAACCAGGAACAGCTCACCCGGATGCGCGAGGGAAAGGGCTTCATTGCCGCACTCGATCAAAGCGGTGGCAGCACGCCGAAAGCCCTCCGCCTCTACGGCATTGAAGAGAGTGAATACTCGGGTGAAGCGCAGATGTTCGACCTCATCCACGGCATGCGCACGCGAATGATCAAGAGCCCGGCGTTCGACGGGCGTCGTGTTCTCGGGGCCATCCTCTTCGAGGGAACCATGGACCGTGATATCGACGGCATCGGTGCGGCCGAATTCCTGTGGACCAAGAAGCAGGTCATTCCGTTC
Source organism: uncultured Bifidobacterium sp. (assembly GCA_964343885.1). Taxonomy (GTDB): domain Bacteria; phylum Actinomycetota; class Acidimicrobiia; order Acidimicrobiales; family Ilumatobacteraceae; genus F1-20-MAGs119. Next base: position 7,130 of record CAYFLC010000046.1, on the reverse strand, counting down.
CTGAAAGTCGACAAGGGTCTTGCCGACGAGGCGAACGGCGTGCAGGTGATGAAGCCCATGCCCGAGCTCGACGCACTCCTTGCTCGAGGGGTCGCAAAGGGCATCTTCGGTACGAAGATGCGCTCGGTCATCAAAGAAGCGAATGCAGCCGGAATCAAGGCCGTCGTTGCCCAACAATTCGAGGTTGGTCGCCAAATCCTGCGCGCCGGTCTCGTTCCGATCATCGAGCCCGAAGTCGACATCAACAGCAGCTCAAAGGCCGAGTCCGAGACCATGCTGAAGGCCGAGATTCTTGCCGAACTCAACTCACTGTCGGCCGACCAGAACGTGATGCTGAAGCTCACGCTTCCGAACGCCGACAACTTCTATGCCGAGCTTGTGGCCCACCCACGCGTCGTTCGGGTTGTGGCGCTCTCGGGTGGCTATTCGCGGGAAGAATCGAACGCAAAGCTGTCGCGTAACAACGGCGTCATTGCGAGCTTCTCGCGCGCACTCACCGAGGGGCTCTCGGCGAAGCAAAGCGACGCTGACTTCAACAAGATGCTCGATGACACCATCGAGGGCATCTATCGCGCATCGATCACCTGATCTCAGCCGGCCAGGGGCCGAATCACGAGGCCCGTGCGAAGCTTCGGCGTGAAGAACGTCGACTTCGGGGGCATCAGAAGACCTTCGTCGGCTGTACGGCGGATTTCGGCAAGTGATACCGGGCGTATGAGCACTGCGCACTTCGCATTTCCGGCGCGAAGTGCGTGCAGGATTTCTTCGACGCCGTGCTGATAGGCGATGCCTGTGTCGTCAAGGCTCGATCCGCCCGCGGTGATCGCGTGCTCGAGGCGGGCAGAGTCCAAGGCCCGAACATTGGCCACGGCCGCGGGCTTCTCGCGAAGCAAAACTCCCGAACCGTCGGGCCGAACCAGACAGATGCAACCGTCGGCATCCATGCGCGACAGAGTTTCTGCCGAAATCGTGATGTCCGCGACGACGTCGTAGCACGCCCCGAGAATCGAGAGCATCTCGTCGGGCGCTTTCTTGGTGACCAGCCTGTGAATCGCGGCGATGCTGAGTTGCTCGGCGACAAGTTCGGCGACGTAGGTGAGGGTGGTTCCCGCAGCGTCGGCGACCGGGGCTCGGGCGGCTCGCATTTCATCGCGGTAGGTGCGCGAAATGGCGTAGCGGTGATGTCCGTCGGCAATGACGACGGGTTGTGATCCAACGGCTGCCGAGATCGCAGCGACACGTTTGGGGTCTGCCACGCGTTCGACAATGTGCTCGACACCGTTCTCGTCGGTGAACGACCCGACTGGTTCTCCCGGGGCGGACAAGAGGTCGGACAATCCGGCGCAAAGCGACAGACCCCAGACAGGCGAGAGATTGGCAAGCGTGGCGCGAGTGAGATCAAGACGGTCGGTCTTGGCCTTTGGGGTGGTTTGCTCGTGCGGAAGAACACCACCTGCTCCGACGTCGACCACCTCGAGTGCGCCCAGAACGCCGACGGTGCTACGGCTGCGACCGGCGTCGTCGGTGAACTTCATGCGATAGAGGGTGAATGTCGGTTGGTCATCGAGCGAGAGGGTTCCCTCGTTGCGCCAAGTCGTCAGATCGGTTGCGGCCTTGTCGTAGCGACCAGGGCCGTCTTCTTCCAAAGGGCAGTCGATGTGGACGATGTTCCGCGGATCCCGTGCGGCGTAGCCGGCTCTGTCGTCGGCGCTGAGAACGTCGTATGGAGGGGCAGAGAGTTCGAGAAGACGGGTGGCCGCCTCGCGGTAGCGAAGCGCAGCAAAGGGTTCGAAACGAGGCACACTCTAAGGGTGGCAGGTGGCGCAGGGAATGGCAAAACACCCGGCGTTGTTTTCAGCGACCTCGACGGCGTCATTTGGAGAACCCATAGTTTGATCGACGGGTCGGCCGAGGGGGTCGCCCGTCTTCAGGCGGCTGGTTGGCGCGTTGTGTTCGTCACGAACAATGGTTCGGCTACGCCCGAAGAGCAAGAAGCCAAGTTGGCGGACTTCGGAATCGATGCCAAGGGCAACGTCATCACGAGTGCCATGGCGTCGACGCTCCTGGTGCAACCCGGAGAGCGAGCTCTCGTCTGCGCAGGGCCGGGTGTCCTGAAGGCTCTTCGTGATCATGGGGTCGAGGTCCTTGATGTTCACGACATCATCGAAGACGAACAGCGCAGTCGGGTTGGAAGCGCCCCTCGGGTTGACGTCGTGGTCGTGGCATTCCACCGCACATTCGGTTTCGACACGTTGCGCATCGGTGCAGAATCGTTGTTGAAAGGCGCACGTCTCGTCGGGACGAACGACGATGCGCTGTATCCAACCGCAGAGGGTGCGTGGCCGGGTGGAGGCTCGATGCTCGCCGCTTTCGCCTATGCGAGTGACCAGAAGCCGGTCGTCGCAGGTAAGCCGTTCGCGCCAATGGCCGAGCTTGCTCGTCGCATGGTGCCCCATGTTCCGGGACGTACCGAGGTGATGGTGGGTGACAGGCCGAGCACCGATGGAGGCTTTGCACGTGCGCTCGGCATTCGATATGCGCAGGTGTGGTCGGGGGTTCTCGATCCGTGTGACGGACCGGTCGACGGCATCGAATTCGACATCACCGGGGCGAATTTCGCTGCGATAGCCGACCAACTGTTGGCGGACTGAATGGCACAGCGACGTTCGCTTCGCATCGAGCTGGTTCGGCGGGGGTTGCTCGAGGCCGACGAAGTTGATCGTGCTCTCGCGGCGAACCGTGTGCACGTGAATGGTGCCGTTGTGGCAAATGGTGGTTCTCTCGTGTCTGCGGCGGACTCGGTCTCGGTTGCAGCCCCGCCGGCGCGATTCGTGTCGCGTGGTGGAGTGAAACTCGAAGGAGCTCTCGAACACTTCGCGATCGACGTTACGAACAAGGTGTGTCTCGATGCAGGGGCGTCGACGGGGGGCTTCACTGATTGTCTGGTGCAGCGCGGCGCACGGCACGTTCTGGCAATCGACGTCGGGCGGGCGCAGCTGCACAACAAGATGGCGATCGACGCAAGAGTCACCAGTTGGGAGTCGACGAACATCCTCTCGGTCGATCGCCAGCGAGTGTGTGGGCTCGACGGTTACGGAGTGGGTGCCGAAGTCGTGGTTGCAGATCTCAGTTTTACGTCATCAGCGCAGATCGCGGGCCACCTCGTCGGCTTGGCAGCGATGGGGGCCGACCTCGTCGTGCTTGTCAAGCCCCAGTTCGAAGCCCCCCGCGACGACGTACCCGTCGGCGGAGTGGTGACCGATGAGGGAGTGCGTGCACGAGCAGTTGAGGCAGTGGCCGAGGCCCTCTCCGGGGGTGGATGCGAGATCTTGGGGACCTGCGAATCGCCCATCACAGGGGCCGAGGGCAACGTCGAGTACTTCGTTTGGGCGCGGTGCGTCACCGATCGGTCACAATGAAGACCGTGTCAGGTTCGATCCGTCTCTCAGCACTGGGGCTCGTCGTCAACCCCGAACGCGATGACGCGATCGCCACGGCGTCGCACATCCGCGCCTGGGCACAGTCGCGCGGTGTCTCGGTCAGCGAAGACGATATGTCCGGGGTCGACCTCGTGGTTTCGTTGGGCGGTGACGGAACCGTCCTGCGTGCCGTGCAAATGGTGGGCGATTCATCGGCACCGGTTTTGGGTGTCAACTGCGGCACCTTGGGCTACCTCACGACCATCGAGCCAGAGGACACGATCGATGTTCTCGAGTCGTTGCACGCCGGCACTCTGCCCACCACGGGAAACGTCGACGAGCGCATGCTTCTGCGCGTCGAAGTGTCGAAAGTCGACGGCTCACGGCACACACTACGTGGGCTGAACGAAATGGTCGTGGAGAAAGTGGAGTCAGGGCACACGGTGCGTCTCGAGGTGGCGATCGACAGCGAGCATTTCGCCACGTATTCGGCCGACGGCCTCATCGTCGCGACACCAACCGGATCGACCGCGTATTCCTTGTCGGCGCGTGGGCCCGTTGTGTCGCCGGCGCATCGTGCTCTCATCCTCACTCCGGTGTCGCCGCACATGCTGTTCGACCGTGCCCTGGTGCTCGACCCGGCACAGTCGCTGTCGGTGGCCGTTCGCGGGCATCGCTCCGTCAGCCTGGCGGTCGATGGTCTGCAGTTCGTTGCGCTCGACCCGGGTGACACTGTCGTCGTCTCGGCCGACCCGCACGTCGCTCGCTTCATCCAGGTGGGTCGGCGAGGATTTCACCAGATCCTTCGCGAGAAGTTCGGCCTGGGGGTCGATTAGTGCTCGCCGAGTTGAATATTCGGAATCTCGGAATCATCGACTCGGTCACCATCCAGTTCGGACAGGGTTTCACGGCTTTCACCGGTGAAACCGGGGCCGGCAAGACGATGATCATCGAAGCGATCAATCTTTTGGTCGGTGGTCGCGGTGACGGAGGCATGGTGCGCCACGGTTGCGTCGAAGCGCGTGTCGAGGGTCGATTCATCGATCCGGACACTGATGACGAGGTGATTCTCTGTCGCGTCATTCCCGCCGATGGCAGGTCGCGTGCTTACATCAACGGCAACCTCGCGACTGTCGGAGGTCTGGCCGAGGCCGGAGCACGTTTGGTCGACCTTCACGGCCAACACGCGCACCAGAGCCTTCTGGGGGAAAGAGCGCAGCGTTCCGCACTCGACACGTTCGGCAAGATCGACCTCGGGCCAATTGCGCGGCAGAAAGCGGCCATCGCAGAGATCGATTCAGATCTTGCCGCACTGGGTGGCGATGTTCAGGCCCGAAACCGAGAGATCGACCTGCTGCGGTTCCAAGTGGACGAGATCGCATCGGCGGCCATCGCTTCGGGCGACGAGGATGCCGAGTTGCGTCGCGAAGAGGAGCTGCTCGGCGATGTCACATCGAACCGAGAGTCTCTCGCAAAGACTCCCCTTAAGGTGTCAGAGTTTTTTGCCACCGCCGCTGGTGGCTCAAGTGAGGCTCGCGTGACAGCGATGAGTGGATTGATTAATTCGTTTGCTCAGGAGATCTCTGGCGCGATAATCACCTCGAGGGGTCATGGATCTTAGTTCTTTCCCTGTCTCGTCGACATGGGCGACCGACGCTATCCCCAAACTTCTCCATCAGACCGCGCCAACGGATCGTAGTAAGTGGCATGATATCTGGCCTTTGTGTCAGCAAACTTTCAAAGAGAAGTTCTCCGACTACGAGTACAAGTTGTGGAGTGATGAGGATATCGACGAGTTCATGCGAACTCGCTGCAGTGCTTTCTATCCAAGCTTCGTCGGCTTCAAGTATCAGATTCAACGAGTCGATGCCTTCCGGTATTTTTTGCTTTATGAACTGGGTGGCCTCTACGTTGATATGGATTACGAATGTGTGCGGCCGTTCGGACACCTCTTACC
>CAYFLC010000046.1:806-1744 GCA_964343885.1 uncultured Bifidobacterium sp. | reverse complement strand
GCTGAGAACATGCATTGGCCTGAGAGATTTCAGAACGCGTTGATGGCATCGCCTCCTCGCCATCCTTTCTGGATCTGTGTTTTTGACGCGTTGCTCAAGAGCTACACCCAGCAGATGAATCCATCGACATTTCACAGCGTCCTGTACACCGCTGGGCCTGGCATGATGGAGATGGCATGGCAGAGCGCTCCGCCGCAGTATCTCAACCCTTTGCCGAAGGGGCAGTTCTCTTACTACGATAAAAGAGATAGCGCGATGTTGGTTAAACGCGATTCGCTTGAGCACATTACGGACCCAAACGTCTACGCCGCACACCACTGCACGGTAATGTGGGTTCAAAATGCCGGTCGACAGTAGCCGAATTGAGGCATTCGACCCTATTTCACGTCGATGTTCCCACCGTTTTTGACCGCCAATTGTGGCTACAGTGCGCCTTGAACGTGGCATTCGTACGATGCTGTAGATCTGATCACCGATATGCTTTGTAAAGTTCGCCTCCCTCGAACTCCCCACGGTGATGACGGCGGTCGCACAATAGATTTCGCCTGTGACGAGAGCGTCGCGTTGCCTCCGGTTCTGAATGTTCCTCCTCCGGATGTTGCGTTCAACGCGGCGGTGGCGTCCTGCGACGGTCACTCCAAAACTTCGAGCGGAGCTCGTTCCCCGAACATCATTTTTTTGTTGGTTGTGAGCATGAAATACGGGTGCTCATGAAGAGAGCCCATAGGACTGCGCCTAGTGGCGACGTGCAATCCTATCCGTTTTATCACCAAGGTATTGCCTACCGCCCTGGCTGGCCCCGTTAACACCGTGCTGCACTAGGTGTTTGCGAGGTTAGCGTAAAGGGAGCCACAGCTAACTACCTGAAAGGTCTTGCAAGGAGGATTGCCCACGGTTCAGGGGTCGCTGAAATTTTTGAGTAAAATTAGTCAAGTATC
>CAYFLC010000046.1:0-796 GCA_964343885.1 uncultured Bifidobacterium sp. | reverse complement strand
GGTAGAAACTACCGATAACCTTAACTGAATAGGAGAGGCGACCTCTCCCGCGACCATTATCGAAGGGAACGTATGAGAAAGGTAGTTCGCACTGTTCAAGCTTTTTGTGCACTCGCTGCGGTCAGCCTGCCGTGTATCGGGGCTCAAGCGGAGACTCCGATCACTCTTGCGATGCCGAGCTTCGAGGGTGCTTCGGCAGAGGCGTTTCAGGTAAATGGTGATGCCACGGTGAGTGGGGGTGATCTTCGTCTAACGAAAGACGCCCCGTTTTTGTGGGGCGCTGCCTTAAACACGAACTTCACAACCCTTGGCTCTGAGGCCTCCTTCAGTTCATATTTTACATTCTCTATTTACTCCGCAGTCGCTGGAACTGGCATGGGGGCGGACGGTTTGGCGTTCTTGGTTCAGACTAATTTAACTTCTAAGCCGGGTGAGGGGCGAACCCTCGGATACGCAGGCGCGGGTCCCTCCGTTGCGATAGAATTCGACACCTACATGAATGGAGATTCAGGTGATGTGAATGACAATCACATCGGTATTAATCTAAACGGGAGCACCAAGTCTGTGGCGCAGACCCCAGCTCCGTTCAAGCTGAACAATGGTTCCATTTACCACGCATGGGTTGATTACGACGGTACCAAAGGTGTGCTTGAGGTTAGGCTCTCCGACTCAGAGAAGAGGCCTGCTCAGCCGACACTTGCTCATACGATCAATCTGACTGACATATTTCCGGGCGCGGTCTTTGTGGGCTTCTCTGGTGCAACCGGAGCTGGGCACGAAGAGCACGGTGTAAAAT
>CAYFLC010000045.1:0-10994 GCA_964343885.1 uncultured Bifidobacterium sp. | reverse complement strand
GCCTGGAAGATGGTGGGGTCGGGGTAGAAGGTGACCGAGGTGCCGGTCTTGCGGCCCTTGGCCGGGGTGGGGCCGACTTTGGCCATTTTCCCCTTCATTTTCCCGCCGTTTTCGAACTCGAGTTGGTGGCGGCTGCCTTCGCGGTCGATTTCCACGAGCACCTTTGTCGACAGGGCGTTGACCACCGAGACGCCCACGCCGTGGAGGCCACCCGAGACCTTGTAGCCCTCGCCGCCGAACTTGCCGCCGGCGTGGAGGACGGTGAGAACAACTTCGGCCGCGCTCTTCCCCTTGTGTGGCCCCGACGGATATGGGTCGACCGGGATGCCGCGACCATTGTCTTCGACGCGGCAACCACCGTCGTCTTGCAGGACGACGTTGATGGTGTCGCAGAATCCGGCCATCGCTTCGTCGATCGAGTTGTCAACGACTTCCCAGATGAGATGGTGCAAACCAGCGAGGCCCGTGGACCCGATGTACATGCCGGGCCGCTTGCGAACCGGGTCGAGACCTTCGAGGACTTGGATGTCCTTCGCGCCGTAATCGGCCGTCGGTTTTTTCGAGCGGGAAGCGGTCGCGGAGTCGGTTTTGGTCACTGCTAAATCCTACATTCTGCGCCTTCTCGGAAGGGTGATTCAGCCCGATTTCATCGGCCCTTTTGACGCACCTCAATGTGTGCAATGGTCACCCCAGTGCGTTGCGAAAGTCGACGACGAACGTCACTTTCGAGGAAGCGAAATTGCGTCGCCCACGCGGCATCGGATGCCTCGACGTACAGCACTTTTTCGTCGAGACGAATCGGTTGGATGTGACGTGCAGTGTCGGCGCCGACCAATTCGTCCCACGCTGCGAACACGCTTCCCACCGCGTCGGGGGCGTCCATCTTCAGACGTCGGAGCAGGTGCGACATCGCCGAGTCGAGGGTGACGGGCTCGTCGTTCGGCGTGTTGGTCATTGCTCGACAGTGCCTTCTTGACCTGTGCCGTCGGTGATGGTGCCGGTCGCGATGCGCAAGATGCGGTCGGGTCGGGCGTCGGTAGGCAGTCCACTCGCCGAGGTAATGATCACCTGGCCGGCGGGCATGTGGGCGAGTAATGCCGTTGCACGGGCGGGGTCGAGTTCCGACAGAACGTCGTCGAGCACCAAAACGGGGGGTGAGCCGACCCGGTCGGTGACCAGGCGGTGGGTCGCCAAACGCAGGGCGAGGGCCAGGGTGCGCTGTTCGCCCTGCGAGGCCTGGGTGCGGGCGGGAAGGCCGTTGATGAACAGGTCGATGTCGTCGCGGTGGGGGCCGGCCGTGGTGACGCTGCGGCGCAGGTCGTCGGCCCGTGATTCATCCAGCGCGTGGGCCAGGCCCACCCGCCGCCACTCGGGTTCGTAGATCACGTCGGTGGGGGTGGGTTTGGCGGCGAGGTCTTCGTAGGCGCGGTTCACCATGGGCTGTAGTTGAGCAACGAGGTGTGCGCGGGCGTCGCCGAGTTCGCCGCCGGCCTGCGCCAACTTGTCATCCCACACGTCGAGCGTCATCGCGTGATCGGCCGACAGGGCAGCAGGATTCGGGCGGTAACCGATCTGTTTCAGGAAGGCGTTGCGTTGACGCACGATGCGGTCGACCTCACGGCGCAACGTGTCGTACTTGATGTGCAGAGCAACCAGCGCGTCGTCGAGGAATCGGCGGCGTTCGCCAGGCGAACCCTTCACCAATTCCAGGTCGTCGGGTGAGAACACGGTTGTGCGCATCACGCCGAGAAGATCGCGTGTGCGAACGAGTCGCTGCTTGTTCACCTGCACGCGGTTGCGGCCTGTTCGGGTGAGCTCGGCTTCGATCAACACTTCCCTGCCGTCAGCGTGACGTACCTGTGCCCGAATGATCGCCGTTTCTTCACCGTTGCGGATCAGCGTGTCGACGGGAACACCACGAAAACTGTCGAGTGTCGCGAGAAAGGTGAGGGCCTCGGCAAGGTTCGTCTTGCCCTGGCCGTTCGCGCCGAGCAACGCGGTTGTGCCGGGCGTGAAGTCGATGACGGCCGAAACGTAGTTACGGAAGTTCGTCAGCTCGAGATGTTCGACGATCATCTCGTCACGCGCATCAGATGCGTTGCGGCATGAGGAGGTACATGTACTCCCCCGAGTTGTCGCCCGTCGCGCTGATCACTGCCGGTCGGTTCGGATCGACGGTCTTGATCGTCACGTCATCGGTTGCGATCGCGTCGATGCCCGCCGCGAGGTAGTCAGAGTTGAATGCGATGACGATGTCGTCGCCGTTGTACACACCGTCGAGGTCTTCCTCGAACTCGTCGTTGTCCTTCGTTCCGGCCGTGAGCTTCAGACCGTTGCCGTTCATGTGCAGACGCACCGGGCCCTGGTCTTTCGCGAGGATCCGCGCGCGGCGCAACGCGTCGAGGAGTGCTTCACGGCCGGTGGTGATGTTGTTCGGGTACGTACCCGTCATCAAGTTCTTGTAGTTGGGGTATTCGTTTGTGAGGATGCGCGTCGTCAACTTCGTTCCGTCGACATCGAACGTGACCGAGTTGTCGTCGATACTGATCGACATCTGGGTTGCCCCGGCGATGAGACGTTGCACTTCGGCCAACGCGCGACTGGGAACCAGAACCTTGGTCGACGTTGATACGACGATTGACGACACGTCGCGCACGGCAAGGCGGTACGAGTCGGTGGCCACTAAACGCAACGAACCCTCTTCGCCCGTCAACAACACGCCGGTGAGCGCGATGCGCATTTGGTCGTTGCTTGCCGCACGGACGACCTGGCGCAGGGCTTCTCCGAATTCCGCTGCGGGGACGGTGAATGGTGAGCCGGCCGACGGTTGAACGTTCGGGAAGTCGAGCGCGTTGTACGTGGGAACCGTGAACTGCGAACGGCCACTGCGTGCGGTGAGCGACTCGGGTGTCGCCTCGATCGTGATCTTTCCTTCTGGCAACGAGCGAACGATGTCATTCAACAACTTCGCGCTGATCAGGCTGATGCCGTCTTTGTCGCCACCAACGGGAAGTGTTGCCTGAAGCGACAGGTCGTTGTCAGTCGACGTGAGGTGAAGAACATCACCCTTCACGTGTAAACGGACTCCCGACAACGCGGGAAGTGCACCTCCCCGTCCCGAAGCAATGCGCGAGGCAAGACCGAGAGCCTCGGCGAGCTGTTCACGTTCACAACGAAATTTCACGTCGGGTCCTGTCTGTCATTATTCCCGTCTGGGGGGAGATCAATCGATAATGGTTGTAATAAGGCCTGTGAATTGTGGACAACCCAGCTTTCTTCAACGCCCACAAGCAAACAACACTGCGCACCTTGTCCCCAGTTTTCCACACGTTCAGCCGAACACATGATCGTTCGGTGGACAACCGGGGTGTTGTTCCCAGTCGTGCGCACATTGTCCACTCGGGAACCAACACGTTGTCCCCAGATCGAATGACACTCACGACTCAGCCCTTCTTCGAACGGCGAATGAGTTCGGTGACCTGGTCGTAGACCTGCTTGCGCTCGGCCATCATGCGCTGCACCTTTTCCACCGCGTGGATGACAGTGGTGTGGTCGCGGCCGCCGAACAACCGCGCGAGCGAGGGGTAGCTGAGTTCCGTCTGCTCGCGCATTACGTACATCGCGATCTGGCGAGCCATCACCAGTGGGCGCTGGCGGCTCTTGCCGCGGAGCGCATCGACGCTGTAACCGAGGTACGAGGCAATGTCCTGCAACAACTCTTCATCTGTCTTCTGCCGGGTCGCCGACTCTGACAACAGGTCGCCGAGCAATTCCTGTGCGGTGGCAACGGTCATCTGGATTCGGTTGAGAGCCGCGTAGGCAGTGACGCGGATGAGGGCACCTTCGAGTTCGCGGATGTTCGACGTGATATTGGCGGCGATGAACTCGAGCACGTCGTCGGGCACGCGTGTGCCGTTGCGCTCGGCATAGTTGCGCAGAATCGCGAGACGCGTCTCCAAGTCGGGGGGCTGGATGTCGGTGATGAGACCCCAGCGGAACCGGCCGCGGAGTCGGTCTTCAAGAGTCGGAATCGCGTCGGGCACGCGGTCGGAGGAAATGACGATCTGTTTGTTCGCCCCGTGGAGCGAGTTGAAGGTGTGGAAGAACTCTTCCTGCAGACCCTCTTTGCCTTCCATGAACTGGATGTCGTCGATGAGAAGAACGTCGACCTCGCGGTAACGACGTTTGAAAGCCGCTGTCGTGTTGGTGCGGATCGCGTCGACGTACTCGTTCATGAACGTTTCGGTCGAGACGTAACGCACTTCGTAGTGCGCATAGTTCTGCTGCACGTATTCACCGATCGCGTGCAGCAAGTGTGTTTTTCCGAGACCGGCCGACCCGTAAATGAACAACGGGTTGTAGGAACGCGCGGGTGTTTCGGCCACACGGTGCGCGGCGGCAAGAGCGAACTGGTTCGATGCGCCCTTCACGAAAGTGTCGAAGGTGTAGCGGGGGTTCAGGCCCGTCGCCAGCCCGCGCGTTTCGGTGCGCGTGCCGACACCACCTACGTTCTCGGCGGCCGCGTGAGCGCCGGCCGTCATGCGCGCGAGCTCCGCATCGAAATCAACTTCCGGAATATCGATGTCACCCGATGGATCGATCGGCGCGACTTCGACTTGGAGTTGGCGCTCGCTTTCGTCGATCTCGGCAAGCGCGTCGAGGACAAGTTGCAAGTAACGCGTGAGAATGCGTTCGCGAACGTGGCCGTTCGGGACCTGGAGCCGCAGGCTGGTGTCATTCGACGGAAGGAGAACGACGTCTTGAAAAGTTGACAGCCACACCGCTTCGGAGACCTGGGCGCGGAGAAGTGCCGAAATTGCTGTCCACACGGTGTCGTGCTCTGCCATGGTTCCCCCTCCCTTTGCTGGCTTGGTTTTCCGACGATTTCTGTTGGTTCAGTTCAAATGTCAGGCATGTATGTCCGACCGTTGTCCACATAGTTATCCACAGGGTGTGGAAGGTTCCCCCTCGTGTGGAAAACCCCGCAAACCCTTATGGCTATTGGTGGAGCGACAACCATAGCAGATTATCCACAGCCCAAAAAACGGGTGAGACGCTTTGGTCCAATTTGGCGTAGCCTTGCGAGGACGGATTCGTCCGTGGCCGCCTCGCAACACTTCCGCCCCGGTCTCTCACATCTGATTTTGCCTCTCGAAGGATGTCGCCCATGAAGCGCACGTTTCAGCCAAACAATCGCCGCCGTGCCAAGAAGCACGGTTTCCGCGCCCGTATGAGCACCCGCGCCGGTCGCGCCGTGTTGAAGTCGCGCCGCGCCAAGGGCCGCTACCGCCTCTCCGCTTGATCGGCCGAATTCACGAACGCACAATCTTCCGCCGCCTGCGGCGCGAAGGCTCCACCGTTCGTGTCGGGCCCCTGTGGTGTTCCGTGCTTCTCGACTCTTCTCTTTCCCGTCCTCACGTGGCCTACGCCCTCGGCCGGCCCACTGGTCCCGCCGTCGTGCGTAATCGTCTGCGGCGTCAACTGCGCGCCGTCGTTGCCGTCGCTCAGTCGCATGCCGTGGTTCAGCCGGGCTGGTACCTCATCGGCGCCGATGCCCCGGCGACAGGGCTCGGGTTCGCCGAGCTGTCGGCGCGCGTGCCCGAACTCATGAACTCCGCGGCGGCAAAGAACGCCGCTCGCCAGCAGGCGGCGCAATGAAGCGCTCGTTCAACGCCCGGTGCCTGCGTGCCATCGAGTGGTACCAAGAAGCGTTCGCTGGTCGGCCGTCGCCGTGCCGATTCACGCCGTCATGTTCGAACTACGCCCACGAGGCGTTCGAAACCCACGGAACCGCGCGCGGCTTTTGGTTGACGGTGCGTCGTCTCGTGCGCTGCCGCCCATTCGGGCCATCCGGGTGGGACCCGGTTCCCGAACCGCACGTCCATTCATCACACAACCACCCGTCGCACGTGCACACGGCACCGGCGGGTAACGGAAAGTAGGAATCGTGTTTCAAGCCGGAGCCTGGTTGGTCAGCCAGTACTACAGCCTCGTACACAGTTACGCAGGCGCCATCGCGCTCGTCGCCGTCACCATCATGGTGGTGCTCACCCCGCTCACGTTGAAGAGCACAAAGGGCATGCTCGAAATGCAACGACTGCAGCCCGAAATGCGCCGTCTGCAACAGCAGTACCGCAGTGATCGCCAGAAGTTGAACGAAGAGATGATGAAGCTCTACCAAGAGCACAAGGTCAATCCCCTGTCATCGTGCCTGCCGTTGCTCGCCCAGATGCCGGTGTTCATCATCATGTTCCGCGTGCTGCACGGCCTCACCCGCTTGGGGTCCGACGGTACGTTCCAGCCGGGCTACATCTCGAAGACGTCGGAACTCTTCCGTTCGCTCGACAACCGCAAGCAGATGTTGTCGTTCGGACTCGACCTTGCCGAGCGCCCTGCCGTGATGATGAGCAACGACTTCGTGAAGGGCATCCCCTACGCACTGCTCGTCGTCGCGCTTGCCGGCCTGTACTTCGTGCAGCAGCGCATGATCGCCTCGCGCACGGTGTCGCCCACAATGTCGCAGACTCAAGCCAAGGTCATGCAGTACCTGCCGGTCGCTTTCGCGATCTTCCAAGTGTTCCTGCCGACCGGCCTCATCGTGTACTACGCCACGCAGGCAATCATCCGAATCGCGCAGCAGGCTTACATCACGCGCCGTTTCTACGGCCACGACAACGCGATCGGTCGCCAGGCACAGGCGGCCAGTGCAACCGCGCGCGAAATGGCCAAGGCCGACAAGTCCGACAAGGGCAAGTCGGCCCCGAAGAACGATGCACCGCCGAAAGACGCCTCGGCTCCCATCGTCAGCCGCCGCATTACCCCGTCGAAGAACAAGCCCGCGCCGTCGGGCAAACGCCCCAGCCGTCCTGTGCCGCCGTCGAAACGCGGCGATGGTGGCAGTGCCCCGAATCGTCCGAAACCGCCGAAGAAGAAATAGCGGCAGAAGTAATTCGTTAGTTAATTAATTGGCTGCCGGGCATCGCTCGCAGTTCCACTCGCAGACAGAAAGACAGGCAACACATGGAATGGGTAGAGACCACGGGTCGTACCGTTGAAGAGGCGCAGAACGCCGCACTCGAAATGCTCGGTGTCGACATGGATGACGCAGAATTCGAAATTCTGGAAGAACCCAAGCCGGGTCTCTTCGGCCGCACACGTGGCGAGGCCCGCGTGCGCGCCCGTGTGCGTCCCACCCAGGTGCGTCCGAAGAACGATCGCCGCGACCGCCGTCGTGGTGGCCGCGATCGCAACGGTGGCGAAAAGAGCAGCGGAAATGGCGAACGTAGCGGAGGGAACCGCGAGCGTTCGGGCAGCAACAATCGCGGCGAAAAGAGCGGCGATCGCAAGCCGCGCCCGCAGCGCGAGCCCCGTCCCCCGCGCGAACCGCGTGAAGATCGTCCGCAGAGCGACCCGGTCGACCCGGCAGTCGTTGGCGCCCAGGCCGTCAGCTTCCTTGAAGGCGTCACCTCGGCCTTCGGCCTCACGGGCAATGTTGTTCTCGTGCGCGAGGGCGACGAGATGGAAGTCCAAGTGAATGGCGACGACCTCGGACTGTTGGTCGGCCCGAAGGGAAACACCCTGCTTGCCCTTCAAGACCTCACCCGGGTGGTCGCTCAGCGTCGCCTCGGCGACCATGACACACGTCTGCGCGTCGACGTGGCGGGCTACCGCGAGCGTCGCCGCGACGCTCTCAGCCGCTTCGCCGTGAAGGTCGCCAACGAGGTCATCGAGTCGGGAAAGCCCCGGGTTCTCGAGCCGATGGCGTCGGCCGACCGCAAGGTCGTCCACGACACGCTGGCCGATGTGGCCGGAGTCAGCACCCGCTCGCGCGGTGACGACCCGTACCGCCAGATCGTCGTCGAACCCGCCGACGCCTGATCATCGTTCCGTGATGCGCTCGGTCCGCGAGGTGCTGACCGATGCGCAGCGCATCGGTGCACTCGGTCCTCGTCCGATCGACGAGGTCATTGAACATGCTCGGGCGTTCGTTGACGCCCTGCCGCCTGACACCCTGGAGGTCATCGACCTCGGCACGGGCGCAGGCATCCCTGGCTTGGTGATCGCCGAAGCCCGACCCGACATCTCCGTCACCCTGGTCGACCGGCGAGCCAAGCGCACCGATGCGCTGTCGATCGCCGTGGCCGGTCTCGGCTGGCGCAACCGGGTGACCGTCATCTGCGCCGACGTCGAAACCCTCACCCGTGACCCTCACCAGGCTGGCGCCTACGACGCCGTCGTGTCACGGGGCTTCGGCCCGCACGAGACCACCCTGCGCCTGTCGACCCTCCTCACCCGACCGGGTGGCGTTGTCATCCTCAGCGAGCCACCAGCGGGAACCCCTGACCGGTGGCGCCCCGAGTTACTCAACGAGGTCGGGGTCGACGGCCCCGACCGGCTCGGCCCCGTCGCCAAATTCGTTCGCCGATAGTCAGGATGAAAAAACGGAGGGCCCTCGCCGCCCTCTGGCCCCCGCCACGATGTTCCACGTGGAACACGGAAATGGGCAGAAAACACTTACTTTTGAGCAATTTGGGGTGAAAATGGGCGAGAAATGATGTTCCACGTGGAACAAATCGCCGCCCGGGGACCCTTGGGGATCCTCCGCTTTTTTGGCACGGAGCAGTAGTCTGAGGAAATGGATGCAGACCGACGCCCGCGGATTATCGCCGTCTCCAACAACAAAGGAGGCGTTGCAAAGACCACCAGCACCGTCAACCTCGGGGCCTGTTTCGCCGAAATGGGCTACCGCACCTTGATTATCGACCTCGACCCACAGGGCAACGCTTCGAGTTCGCTCGGCATCGACACTCGCGATCTTGAGCACACGGTCTACGACGTTCTCATCCAGGACACCCCCCTTGAGGATGCCGTCGAGCCCACCGCGGTGAAGAACCTCTTCCTTGCTCCTTCGAACATCAACCTTGCCGGAGCCGAGATCGAGCTGGTCGCAGCCTTCGGTCGCGAGAGCCGTTTGAAGATGTCGATCGAACCGATCGCCGACCAATGGGACTTCATCCTCATTGACTGCCCGCCTTCGGTTGGCCTCTTGACGGTCAATGCGCTGACGGCCGCCAGTGAGATCCTGACGCCGGTACAGACCGAGTACATCCCCCTCGAGGGCATCGACATCCTGTTGAAGAACCTGCACCTCATTCGTAAGAACCTCAACCCGTCGCTTCCTGACCCCACGTTCATCTGTGTGATGTACCAGCGCACCAAGCTGGCCGACCAGGTGGTCGAAGAGCTACGTGGAAAGTTCGGCAACCGGGTCCTCAAGACCGTGATCCCGCGCAATGTGCGCCTCAGCGAGGCGCCGTCGTTCGGTCAACCGATCACCACGTTCGATTCCTCATCCACGGGCGCACAGGCGTACCGCCAAGCAGCAAAGGAGATTGCCAATGGCACGCAAAAGCGGGCTGGGTAAGGGCCTCGGAGCTCTCATCACCGCCGACCTTGTTGAGCGCAACGAGGTGACGTCGACACCGATCGACGGACCCATTCTGCGCGATATTCCCATCGGTTCGATCTCGCCGAATCCCCACCAACCGCGCGTGCACTTCGACGAGAGCGCGTTGTCCGAATTGACCGACTCGGTGAAGGCCATCGGCATTCTTCAGCCGATCCTTGTACGACCCCTCGATGGCGGTAAGTATCAGCTGATCGCTGGAGAGCGTCGCTGGCGGGCGGCAACTCGCGCCGGTCTGCCCACCATTCCGGCCGTCGTTCGTCCGACTGAAGACATCGGATCGGTCGAGCAGGCATTGGTCGAGAACCTCCATCGCCAAGACCTCACTCCACTCGAAGAGGCCGCCGCCTACCAGCAGCTGCTCGAGGACTTCTCGATGACCCATGAGCAGGTGGCGACGCGGGTAGGAAAGAGCCGCTCAGCGGTGACCAATTCGCTCCGTCTCCTCACGTTGCCGCCAGCGATTCAGCACCTGCTCGCTGATGGTCGCCTCTCGGCCGGTCACGCGAAGGCGATTCTCGGCACGCCCGACCGGGCGTTCCAAGAACAATTGGCCCGACGCGCCGTCGACGATGGTTGGTCGGTTCGTGCTGTCGAAGAAGCGGTGCGCGATCGCCAGGGTGGCAAGCCGAAGCCAGAAGAAGACAACAAGCCGGCACGACCGAACCCGAAACTCCCGCCGCCGGGGCTGCTCGAGTTGCAGAGCCTGCTGGGCGAGTTTCTCGCCACCAACGTCAACGTGTCGATGAACGGCAAGCGTGGCCGGATTGGCATCGAGTTCGCCGACTTGGAAGACCTTGAGCGCATCTACCGGCGAATGACGGGCTCAAACTAGATATAAAGTCTAGAACTCTTGCGTGAGGGTTGAGAGAATCAAACATCAATCTCATCTTGAGATTTCGCACACTCTGTGGATGTTGCTGTGGAAAACCTGCGGAGCCTTGTGAATTCAGGCGTTCAGCGGTGGATAACTACTTCTCGGTAACTGGCATGATGCTTTGCCACCGCTGGAAAGCACGGGTGATGGCACCCGCCACTTCCGGCGCTCGGTCAACTACCTCCTGGAAGGGTCCGAGGGAGCAGAGCACTGCGGGCATTTTTGTTTCGCGCAGAATGGGCAAACGCATCCCCACGGGGTGAATTGCCACGCTAGGTAACGCATTCGTGAGTTCATCGGCAATCGCGTTCGCAAGCGCCTCTCCGTTGACCGACGTGAATCCTGGTACTTGGTAAAACGCGATCGTGCATTCGGCCTCGCCATGACCCTCGAGGCCGACGTATGCATCGGCACCAAAGTGATTCGCGGCACGCGAGTGCGACGGCACATCGGGTTCATCGACGAGCATCACCACGTCGTGCCGTTCGCGCAATGCACGCGACACCATTCGTGCGATTCCACTGAACCCACTGAACTGCCCGATTACCACGCGGTGGAACCCGCGTTCAGTCGCGGCAAGATTCTCGACTTCGCGAAGCGTTGCAATTCCTGGTCCTTCGCCACTTTGCGACCCAAGTCGTAGAAGAGCGG
>CAYFLC010000044.1:10889-11163 GCA_964343885.1 uncultured Bifidobacterium sp. | reverse complement strand
GAGCAGGGTGTAGCGCTTGTCGATCTGTTGGATGATTCCGGTGACGATGTCGCCCTCGCGGTTCGCGTATTCCTCGAATTTGCGGTCACGCTCGGCTTCGCGGATGCGCTGGCTCATCACCTGGCGGAACGTGACAGCGGCAATACGACCGAGTTCATCGCGCTTCGGGGTGTCGTCGCGTTCGTTGATCCAGTTGCCATCTTCGTCGAGGTCGTAGGCGGTGAAGCGCATGTCGACCAGGCATGGTGGCCAGGGCGGCTCGATCGTCAACATG
>CAYFLC010000044.1:3685-10879 GCA_964343885.1 uncultured Bifidobacterium sp. | reverse complement strand
GGGGTTGATTTCGACGATCACTTCGTCGGCAGCCCCCGGTCGCTTCTTGTACGCCGTTGCGAGTGCCTCGACGAGCACCTGCAAAAGGGCATCGACAGAGATGCCCTTCTCGTTCGCCAGCATCTTGACGGCTTCAGCCATGTCGAGATTGCTCATGATGCGTTTGCCTCCGTGTTCACTTCTTCTGACTGGTTCGATTCTTCGGACTTCTTCACGATCTTCTTTGCCGCCTTCTTTGCAGGGGCCTTCCCCGGCTTTTCGGCGCGTTCCCAGACGAACACCGTGCGCGCACGCTCGATGTCGGCGATGTTGATGTCGACGGTTGACAGGTCGGCCGACTCGCTGTTGCGCACGGTGACGGTGTCGGATGTTGCGGCCATGAGTTCGCCCTGGATGCGGCGCATGCCGTTGACGGCGGAGTGCAGACGGATGTTGACCGTCTTGCCGACTTCGCGAATGAAATGCTGCGGCCGGCGCAGGGTGCGCTCGAGGCCGGGGCTCGTGACTTCGAGGGTGTAGCGACCCGGCACCGGGTCGGAATGGTCGAGTTCGCGGCCCAACTGGCGGGTGACGAGGGCGAGGTCGTCGAGGTTGACCCCGGAAGGGCCACCCGGGGGCGTGTCGAGGACGACTTTCAGTGTTCCGCCGCTGTAGTCGATGTCGTAGATCTCGAGGCCGAGAGCGCTGGCCATGGGCTCGACGATCGCTGCAACCTTGTCGGCCACGCTGGATCCGTAGGTGGCTGCCTGCTTGTCGCTCATTTGTCCACCACCTCCGTTCCGGGATGCTCGTATTCGGTTGTCTTCGGTACTCGACTCGCACCCAATCGGGCTCCCCGAACAAAAATGGCGTGGGCTCGAGCCCACGCCATCTCGTTCAACGAACTCGAAAGGACGCGGAAAGTGTATCCGTTTCGGGTCCGCTTTGCTCGGGCGCATTACCCTTGCCCCCTATGTTGCGTCTGTCCCAGTTGTTCCTGCGCACCCTCCGCGACGACCCGGCCGACGCCGAAGTTCCGAGCCACAAGCTTCTTGTTCGGGCGGGTTACATCCGCCGTGCCGCCCCCGGCGGCTACACATGGCTCCCCCTCGGCTGGGAAGTCCACCGCAACGTCGAACGGGTGGTCCGCGAAGAAATGAACGGGATCGGTGCCCAGGAAGTGCACTTTCCTGCGCTTCTCCCCCGCGAACCCTACGAGGCGACCAATCGCTGGACGGAATACGGCGACACGCTGTTCCGTTTGAAAGACCGACGCGGCGCCGATTTTCTTCTCGGCCCGACACACGAAGAGATGTTCACGTTGCTCGTGAAGGATCTCTACGCGAGCTACAAGGACCTTCCCGTTTCGCTGTACCAAATCCAAGCGAAGTACCGCGACGAAGCACGTCCACGTGCGGGCCTGTTGCGCGGTCGTGAGTTCACAATGAAAGATTCGTACAGCTTCGACATCGACGACGATGGTCTTGCCGTCAGTTACGGCGCACACCGCGACGCCTACATCCGCACGTTCGATCGCCTCGGCATTCCGTACGTCATCGTGTCGGCGGTGTCGGGCGCAATGGGTGGGTCGAAGTCGGAAGAGTTTCTCGCCGAATGCGAGGTTGGTGAAGACACCTTCGTGCGCTGTGGCTCATGCAACTACGCCGCCAACACCGAAGCCGTGCAGGTGCGTGTCGCTCCGAGTACGCACACCAACATTCCCACGGCACGGGTCGTCGACACGCCGAACACACCGACCATCGACACCTTGGTCGATTGCCTGAATGATCTCGCAGCGTCCGACGGCATCACTTCACCCCACGGGGCCGCATGGAACGGTGGCGACACTCTGAAGAACGTCGTCGTGATGGTGAAGAATCCCGATGGATCACGCACACCGCTCGCCGTTGGTCTTCCGGGTGACCGCGAAGTCGACATGAAGCGACTCGAGGCCCAACTCTCGCCCGCCGAGGTTGAACCCTTCGGTGAAGCCGACTTCGCGGCGCACCCCGCGCTCGTGAAGGGCTACATCGGGCCCGAGGTTCTGGGTGAATCGAAGCCTGCCGGTGTTCGCTATCTCCTCGACACGCGTGTGGTCGACGGTTCGGCGTGGGTGACCGGTGCCAACGCCTCGGGCAAGCACGTGGTCAACCTCGTGCTCGGCCGCGACTTCTCGGCAGACGGCACCATCGAGGCCGCCGAAGTGCGCGCCGGCGATGCGTGCCCCAACTGTGGCTCAGCAATGCGCATCGACCGCGGCATTGAAATCGGTCACGTGTTCCAGCTCGGTCGCAAGTACGCCGAGGCTCTCGACCTGAAGGTTCTCGATCGCAACGGAAAGCAACAAGTCGTCACCATGGGGTCGTACGGCATCGGAGTGTCGCGCGCGGTTGCCGTCGTCGCCGAAACATGGCACGACGAACTCGGCCTGTGCTGGCCCCGAGAAATCGCGCCCGCCGACGTGCATCTCGTTTCCACCGGCAAGGGTGACGACGACATCACCAAGTTCAGCGAATCACTCGCCGCCGATCTCGAAAAGAACGGCGTCAAGGTACTGCTCGACGACCGTGTCGGAGTCTCCCCCGGGGTCAAGTTCAAGGACGCCGAATTGCTCGGCATGCCGACCATCGTGATCGTGGGCAAGGGTCTGGCTGACGGCAAGGTGGAGGTGCGCGATCGTCGCAGCGGTGAACGAAACGACGTTGCCGTCGCCGATGCAGTTACCCACGTCACCGCGGCTTGTCGGGGTTAACTTCCCGTGACACGCATCGTCCCTGCGCTGAAGAACTACGACTGGGGCGACGACACATTCATTCCACAGCTGTTGGGCCTGTCGGTTTCTTCCTCTCCGGTGGCAGAAGCCTGGTTCGGCACACACCCCGCGGGCGAGGCAACTCTCGCCGACGGTTCACCGTTGTCGCGCGCCACCGGCCCACTTCCCTTCATGGTGAAATTCATTGCGGCGGCCAAGCCGCTGTCGCTGCAGGTGCATCCTTCACTCGACCAGGCGCGCGACGGCTGGCTGCGCGAGAACTCAGCCGGCATCGCAATCGATGATCCCCACCGCAACTATCGCGACGACTCCGACAAACCGGAACTGTTGATTGCGCTCACGCCGTTCCATGCTCTGTGTGGGTTCCATGACCCTGCGTCAACGGCGGGTTGGTTCAGGGCCATGCAGTGGAGCGACCTCGCGGACGTTCTCGAGCGCAACGGCATCGAGGGTTACGTTCACGCCGCATTGATCGACCATTCTCTCTCCGTTCCAACGAACCTGCCGCCATGGGCAACCGAACTGTGCGCCATGCATCCCGACGACCCGGCAATTCTGGTCGCGCTGCTGATGCACTGGGTGGAGCTCGCCCCCGGCGAATGCCTCGCTCTCGATGCGGGTGTTCTCCATGCGTATTTGTCGGGCAACGCTGTGGAAGTGATGAACGGCAGCGACAACGTCATCCGGGCGGGTTTCACGACGAAACATTGCGACCGCGATGAACTGCTACGCATCACGAACTTTGAACCGACGTCGTCACCGATTCGGCGCGCCGAGAACGGCGTCTACCCGTCGACGGGCTCGTACCTCGTTGTTGCCCGCGAAGCGGGCGACACGATCACCGCCACCGAGACCACGATCGTCGTCGGCACCGACGGAACATGCGAAGTCTTGATGACGGGAGATTCCCTGCGCGTGGCCGCCGGAACCGCGTTCGCGGCTACAGCCGGCACACGGCGTTGATCGCCAGATCGAGCAAACGCTCGCGCGCCGACGTCTGTTTCTCCCAGTGCCGGTGATCCCATTCTTCGGCACTCACATCGTCGCCCGCATACAACAACTGGCCGTAGGTGACGCCGCGGAACGCGGCGGCAGCGAACATCGCCGAAGCCTCCATCTCGACGCAGATGCACCCCTGGTCGCGCCGGCGCGCGACCTTGGCCGGCGTCTCTCGGAAGAAGGCGTCGGTTGTCCACGTGATGCCACGGTCGTGCGGCACACCGGCATCGGTGAGTTCGGCGTCGATGGCGGCAAGCGCGGCGGGGTGTGGCGCAACGTCATGATCAACGGGTGCGTAGTGATGGCTGGTTCCCTCGTCACGAATGGCCCCCGTGGGAACGATCACGTGGCCGACGTCGAAACCTTCACGAACGATTCCCGCACCGCCACAGCCGATGAATTTTCGTGCTCCGAGTGCGACAACTGCCTCGAAGATCGCGACCGCGGCCGGGGCGCCGACGGGGGTGTTGAACACCGCCACCTCGATGCCGTTGTGATTCACGACGTAAACGTCGTGCGCACCGTGTTCGAAGGGAATCGAATAAACGGGCCGTGAAGACTCGAACTTTCTACGAAAAACATCGCCGAACCACGTGTTGACCGCGCGCGCGGGAAAACCGGGGATCTCACGATGGATCGACGGATTGATGACGGCTTGCTGTGCGTCGTCGAATTCGAAGAGCGGATGCGCGGCGAGATCCACTTGCGGCCGCTCAGTTACCCGCGGTGCGCCGGATCTCGACGATTCGTTCGGTGGCGTGGTTCGCATCGTCACCCTTTGCGTCGAGCAATGCGGATCGATCCTTTCCGGCCTCGCGTTCGGCGCGCTCGGTGTCGGCACGCGCGATTGCCGCATCGGTGCCGTGCTCGTTGATGAACGAAGCCCATTCGACCAGCGCCTCGACCATTTCGCTTTCCGGAACCACAGCGACATTGCGTCCCTTCACAAAAAGGTGGCCGCGCTTGTTACCAGCAGCGATTCCAAGGTCGGCCTCACGCGCTTCGCCGGGCCCATTCACCACGCAACCCATCACCGCGATCTGCAACGGAATCTGTTTGTCGGCGAAGGCGTTCTGGGCCCGATTCGCCACGTCGATGACGTCGATCTCGGCGCGGCCGCACGAGGGGCATGCGATGAGGTCGACGTTCTTGCGCTCACGTAGACCGAGCGATTCGAGCAACAACCGACCTGCGCGCGCTTCTTCCACGGGGTCGGCGGTGAGGCTGTAACGAATCGTGTCGCCGATTCCCTCGAGAAGCAGTGTCGAAATACCGGCGGTTGCCTTCACCAAACCACCGGGAAGCGGACCCGCTTCGGTGACACCGAGGTGCAAGGGGTGGTCGGTGACATCGGCAAGTTTGCGGTACGCCTCGACCATCAACGGAACGTTCGACGCTTTCACCGAGATCTTGATGAGGTCGAAGCCAACCTCATCGAAATAGGCGATTTCCTGCAGGGCCGACTCGACCATCGCGTCGGCGGTGAGGCCGCCGTGCTTTTCGTACAGCGACGGGTCGAGCGAACCACCGTTCACTCCGATACGAATCGGGACATTGCGTTCTTTCGACGCCATGGCCACGGCCTTGATGTGTTCCGGCTTGCGAATGTTGCCGGGGTTCAACCGCAGTCCATGGACACCGGCCTCAAGAGCAGCAAGAGCCATCTTGTACTGGTGGTGAATATCGGCGATGACTGGAATGGGTGAACGCGGAACGATCTGGGCCAGCCCCTCGGCAGCTTCGATTTCATTGCACGTGCAACGCACGATGTCGCAGCCGGCGGCCGCGAGTGCGTAGATCTGCTGCAGAGTGCCCTCGACATCGGCCGTCTTGGTGGTGGTCATCGACTGCACCGTGATGGGCGTTTCACCGCCAACGGGAACGCGACCAACGGTGATTTGACGAGTACGACGACGTTCAAACATCGACTTAAGTATTGCCCGACTCAGAGCGGATTGGTGATATCGAGGTACAGACCGACGAACAGGAGAAACCCGAGAAGGCCGATGACAATGGTGGTGACCGGGATCATCTTGTTGACATCGGCGCGGTAGCGAGTGCCCTTGCGTGAGCGAATGCGTTCGTATGCCGCAATTGCCGCGTGGCCACCGTCGAACGGGAGCAGCGGAAACAGGTTGAACACGCCGACGAAAACGTTGACACTCGCCAACAGAAGCAGCACGGCTTTCAGACCCTCGTCACGACCCAACTGACCACCGATCTGACTGGCTCCGACCACCGTGGTGGGCCGCGTGTCGAGGTTTTCGTTCGGATGCTGCAACGCACGCAACGAGTTGAAGGGATTCAACGCGGTGACAACACCCTTCACCGAATTACCGATCGTCGACACCGAATCACGAACGGCCCAACCTGCGGCATTGGCGACGCCTTGACGCACATAACCGGTCGACAACGTGGCGATCCCGAGAAATGCGACGGTTGCATCACCCGGATTCTGGGCAAGAACCGCGGTGGCCGTGCGACCGACACCGTTACGAACGAGACCTATTTCGACCGTGTCGCCGGGCGCGTGCGATGTAATCGCCGCTACCAATTCGTCGCGCGACGTCACCGCTTCCCCACCGAGCGAAGAAATGACGTCGCCCTCAGTGAGGCCCGCTGCTGCAGCGGGCGAACCTGCGGCCGGTGCGAAAGTCACCCTGACTTCGCCCGTTTGCGTATATCGACCTGCTGTCGAATACACACCAACGAACAACAGCAACGCGACGATGAAATGCATCATCGACCCTGCGGTGATAACGAGCAATTGCCGCGGGAAACTTTTGTTGCGGTAGGCGCGTTCCTCGTCACCCGGTTCAACTTCGTCGAGTGCGTTCATCCCGACGATGCGCACGAAAGCCCCGAGAGGAAGCGCGCGTACGCCGTATTCGAGTTCACCCTTCGTACGGCTGTACAGACGCGGCCCGAAGCCCATGAAGAACTGCGTCACTTTCATCCCCGTCAACCGGGCGGTGGAGAAGTGTCCGATCTCGTGCAGGAAAATCGACACGAGCAACCCGACGACGAACGCGAGCGTCCACGGATTCGAGAATCCAAGCCACACCAGCAGGCCGACGATGGCCAAACCGGAAAGAATCGCCGTTGATCGACCCGAAGGATCGGGCTGTTCGGAAGCTTCGCCTCCGCCCACGATGAGTTCGCGGCGCAGTCGTTCGTACATGCCCGGCATGGCTACCCCGCCGCCGGACGCCCCAGATGCACCCGAGCCGCGGCGCGACCCAAACGATCGGCCTCGAGGATGTCGTCGACCGTACGGGGGGTTGTCGGCGAGTAGGAATCCATGACTGCCTCGATTGTGTCAGCGATCTGCAGCCATTTCACCTCGCCGGCGAGAAAAGCCTCGACAACGACTTCGTTGCAGGCGCTCATGAACGCCGGAGCCGTGCCACCGGCGCGTCCGGCCTCGTAGGCAAGCGCGAGGC
>CAYFLC010000044.1:1788-3675 GCA_964343885.1 uncultured Bifidobacterium sp. | reverse complement strand
GTGCGAGACAGCGGAACGTCGCCACATCGGGAAGCGAAAAGTCGAGGCGCCCCGTTGCCGCCCAATCGATCGAGCCGAACGGCGTGCCGATTCGTGACGGATATCCGAGCGCGTATCCGATGGGAAGACGCATGTCAGGCATCGACAACTGCGCAATCGTGGAACCATCGGTGAACTCGACCATCGAATGCACCACCGACTGTGGATGCACAACGACGTCGATGTCGTCATAACCGACACCGAAGAGTTCGTGCGCCTCGATGACCTCGAGGCCCTTGTTCATGAGCGTCGACGAGTCGATGGTGATCTTCGGACCCATACTCCACGTCGGATGGGCCAGCGCCTCGTTCACAGAAACGTTCGCAAGGTCATCACGTGAACGACCACGGAATGGTCCGCCACTTGCGGTGAGAACGATGCGCCGCACCTCGCGCCCCGCGTCGAACGACGACCGCAGACACTGGTGGATCGCGCAGTGCTCGCTGTCGACCGGCACGATTGCTGCACCGGGGGTCGAACGCAGCGGCTGAACGATTGGTCCGGCCGCGATGAGGCTTTCTTTGTTGGCAAGTGCCAGCCGTTTTCCTGCCTTCAGCGTTTCGAGCGTGACGGGAAGTCCAGCGAATCCGACCACTGCGTTGACCACCACGTCGGCCAGCGCCACCACGTCGACGAGCTGACACGTCACTTCCGCAAACGGCAACTCGTCGGCGACGCGCTTGCGATCGGCTTCGCTGCCGACGACCACAACCTGCGGACGGAACTCGCGCGCCTGTTCGATCGCGACATCGACGGAGGAACCGACCGCCAATGCGACGACGTCGTACGCACCGCGTTCGGCGCGAACGACGTCGAGGGTTTGCGTGCCGATCGATCCGGACGAGCCGGCGATCGCGACGCGCGTAGGTCCTACTTCACCCAAGGCTGGATGACGAGCATGAGGTAGTAGGCACCGGGCAACACGAAGAGGAACCCGTCGAATCGATCGAGTACCCCGCCGTGGCCGGGGATGAACGTGCCGAAGTCCTTCACATCGAGGTTGCGCTTGAACATGCTTTCGACGAGGTCGCCGATCGGTGCGAGAACCGAGATGACGAGCGCCATGAGCAACCACTCGCTCGTACGGTTCCACGTACCGCTTTGCGTGCCGATGATGGCCACGGCGAGGAACGTGCCGACGGTTCCGCCAATCAGCCCTTCGACCGACTTCGACGGGCTGATCCATTCGCGCAGCGGTGTGCGGCCGGCAGCCGACCCGACGAACAGTGCCATCACATCGTTGGCAACCACACCGGCTGCGATGATGAACAGCGTGTCGGTGCCGACGTTGAACCCGGGGACTCCGAGTGAGAAAGTCGAGTAGCGAACGATCAATGCGGCGAACGACCCGAAGAGACCAATCCATACGGTTGCCAGGGTTGTGATTGCCACGTTCGGCAATGGGCCGCTCTGCACGCCCGACGCACCGATGAACCCGATCGCTGAAGCCGCGAAGGCGAACGTGAAGACGAGCGGAAGCGAGGCGTCGCCGATCCAATACGCGGCAAGTGGCGCCGCGACGCACGCCGCGATTCCCGCGACGGTGGCCGGGCGGTAACCCTTCTCGGTGACCTTGTTGAAGAACTCGACGCCTGCGAGGCCGACCACGGCCACCACGAAGATCATCACGGCGGCGGGGCGCCACATCAATGCAGCGATGAACGCCGCGGCGAGAATGAGGCCTGCGGTGACTGCCTGCGGCAGGTCGCGACCGAAGTTGCCGCCACTGCGCTGACGCGAGGGAGCTGGACGCGCACCACGCGTAACCGGTGGACGACCAGCGGGACCGGAACCCGAAGGACGCTGCGTCGGACGCGACGGTGCCTCGGGACGGCGCAAACGTTCGTC
>CAYFLC010000044.1:0-1778 GCA_964343885.1 uncultured Bifidobacterium sp. | reverse complement strand
TGCCGATGACAAGCCGTGGTTCGCGACGCGTGGGGGCCGGAGCCGGTGCGGTGGGCTCGTCTTCGAAATAACGCGCTTCGCGTGTCGGCTCGTCGCGGTACGAACCACCGGCAGGCGTGGCATCGGTGGCCAAATCATCGAACAATCCCCCACGCGGCTCGGGTGCCTGCGTGGGCTGAACGGCCGGGCGCGAGAACGTCGACCACACGTCGTCGGAGGTGGTGTCGGCAGCAACCGTGCGCGGCAATTCCGACGTGGGTGGCTCGGTCCAGTGCGGAAGCGGGCCGGTGTCATCGCCGAATGTCAGAGACGGCCCGTCGCCTTCATCGGCGAACTGAATGGTGCCGAAGTCGTCACCGAAATCGGTGCCGTACCCGCCGGTGTCGTCGCGTCGCTTCTCGTCGCTCATGGTGCAACCTTTCGGATCGTGCGTGAATGCCCGGGCCTAGACCTCGAGCAGTTCGGTTTCCTTGCGGGTGAACGCTTTGTCGATGGCCTCGACGTGATCGTGCGTGAGCTTGTCGAGTTCTTTCTCGGCGCGCTCGAGCTCGTCTTTCGAAATGTCGCCATCTTTTTCGGCGGTCTCCAAGGTCTTGCGGGCATCGCGGCGGATGTTGCGCACAGCAACGCGGCCGTCTTCGGCCATGCCTTTCACGACCTTCACGTATTCCTTGCGGCGCTCTTCGGTGAGTGCTGGGAACGCGAGCCGAATGACGATGCCATCGTTTGAAGGATTCAGGCCGAGGTCGGAAGCCTGGATGGCCTTTTCGATCGCACCGATGGCGCCTTTGTCGTGGGGTTTGACCACGAGCATGCGAGCTTCGGGAACCTGGAACCCGGCGAGCTGCTGAAGCGGAACGGCCGAGCCGTAGTAGTCGACCATCACCTTCTCGACGATTGCCGGGGTGGCTCGGCCGGTACGCACGCTGAGGAACTGCCCCTGAACGTGTTCGACGGCCTTTTCCATCTTCTCGATGGCGTCGAGGATGGTTTCTTCGATCACCCGACCAGCGTACCGACTGCCTCACCCCTGAGGATGGACTTCACATTCCCCTGTTTCAGCAGTTCAAAAACGACGATCGGCAGCTTGTTGTCCATGCAGAAGGTGATGGCGGTGGAATCCATCACCTTCAGACCCTTGGTGATGACATCGATATGGCTGATGCGGTCGTAGCGCGTTGCGTTCGGGTCTTTCTTCGGGTCGGCCGTGTAGACGCCGTCAACACCGGAATGGGTTCCCTTTAGGATTGCCTGAGCCGAGATCTCTGCCGCACGAAGTGCAGCCGCCGTGTCGGTGGTGAAGAACGGGTTTCCCGTGCCGCCGGCGAGGATGACAATGCGACCCTTTTCAAGGTGACGTTCAGCGCGACGACGAATGTACGGCTCGGCAACCTTCGGCATTTCGACCGCGGTCATGACGCGCGAGTGCTGTCCGACGCGTTCGAGTGCATCTTGCAGAGCGAGGCCGTTCATCACGGTTGCGATCATGCCCATGTAGTCGGCCTGTGCCTGATCCATTCCCTGCCCGGCGCCTTTGAGACCGCGCCAGAAGTTGCCGCCGCCAACGACGATGGCGATGTCGACACCGAATTCTTCGACCGCCTCATGCAGTTCGGTTGCAATTTGGTGCAGGACGTTCGAGTCGAGACCGAACCCGTTGGGTTCGGCAAGCGCTTCGCCCGACAATTTGAGAACGACACGGTTCCAGCGTGGTGTGGTGCGGGGTGCACCCTTTGCCGGGGTTGCGTCGTTCGTCATTCGTTCGTCAGCCGATCTCC
>CAYFLC010000043.1:0-11258 GCA_964343885.1 uncultured Bifidobacterium sp. | reverse complement strand
GCAAACCACGGGAAGATCGGATGCGTGTAATCGATGAAGTATCTGAACACGAAGTTGCGCGGCGAATCCGGTGATCGTGGCCCGAGCCACGACGTCGAGTGGCCGTTTTGTTCACGGAAGAAGCGCCACATCGACAGTGATGCGGCGAACAACGTGCAGACCGAGGCGAGTATCGCGAGATTCCGACGAGACCATGAAAAGACGACCGATGCGAGCACGAAGTAGAGCCCGTAGTACGGAAGGATCGTGCCGTGCCACACCCATTCGAACATCGAACCGATGGTGAACAAGAACACTCCGCGCCGCACCAGCACCCATCGATCGAAGTTTGCTGACGTGAGCAACGAGCAACTGATGCCGGCAACCATCACGAAAATGACGGGGCTCGGCGCAAGCACGCCGTTCCACGCGTCCATGATGCGCATGAAGAAGTTCGAGTATTGAGACCCGATGGCGTTCGCACGGTTGAGGTAGCCGTGGTAGTTCAGGATGATGATGCCGAGCAGTGCAACACTACGCGTGACATCGAGTGACTGCAGGCGCGAAAGGCCGCTGCGTGTCGTCGACGTGTCGATGCCGAGCGGCGAATTCACTGCCACTCGATGATGTCGGGATGCACGGTGGTGAGTGGCCGTTGCACATCGACAAGGTCGCCGACCGCGGGCAACGGCGCGCCCGACGGAATAACGACTAGGGATGAATGCATGTACGGCGCTTCGACGAGTGGTACGCGTTGCCGACCGAAATGGAACGGGCTGTCGCCATTGGCAAGGGGTGTCACACCGTGCGCGGAACCCGCGCCGATGACGACGAGGTGGCCGTCGTGTTCGATGCGTGACGCGCGGTAGCCGGCGGTTTCGCCGGCGTGACAGGGTTCGACACGCATGACGTCGGCGCGGAGGGCGAAATGTTCCTTGGTGCCGTGCCACAGGGCAGTGCCGAGGCGTGCCTCGATGGTGCGTCGGTCGCTGAGCGAGCGCAGTGATTCGAGCGAGGAGGGGCCGAGGTGGCTGACCGACACCGTGACGCAATCGGGGATGATCGGCAGCCACGCATGGATTTCGGCGAGGCGGTCGTCGTCGCTGCCGGCCGTCGCGGGGTGAATCGCACACGCATGGACGACGCCGCCGATACGGGCGATGTCCTGAACGAGTTCGGCGAATTCGTCGTGCGTCGCACCGAAGCGACGCATCGACGAGGCGAGTTTCACGATGGCCCGGCCCTTCCAGGCGCGCCTCGCGAGCACGTCGACATCTCGTCGTGATCCGACCGTGAGCATGACGTTCGCAGGGATTTCGACGTGGTCGAGTTCGCCGACCGGCGTCATTACATGCACGGCGAAGCGCTGCGGTATGTCAGCCACCTCGTGGATCGTGCCGACGGCGACGGTGGTTGTTGATGGCAGCAACTCGTTGACGAGTTCGATGAGCCGTGCGCGCCCGAGGCCGTAACCGTTTCCCTTGATCACGGGAACGAGGTGCGGTGTCGAGGCGGCCACCGAGGCGACGTGCGATCGGAAGGCGTTTTCGTCGACTGTGAGACGCAGTGTCATCGAATCAAACGGTACCCTTGCCGAATGTCCGAACCCCGCACGCCGAGCCGGTTCTTCTCGTTTCCGAACCCTGTCAACGAAACTTCGGCCCGCACGGTGGCGACGGGGGTCGTCCTGATGAGCATTCTCTTCCTCGCCTCGCGCAGCGGATGGGTGCTCGTGCCTCTCACATTTGGTTTCTGGGCGCGTGTGCTTGCCGGCCCGAAATTCAGCCCGCTCGGTCGTATCGCCACGCAGGTTGTCACTCCCGCACTGAAGATCAACCACAAGTTTGTCGCAGGCCCGCCGAAGCGCTTCGCTCAGGGTGTCGGTGTCGTCTTCTCGACCACTGCGTCGATTCTGTGGGCAACCGGCTCGCTCGGCGCCGCGCAGGTCGTCATCGCGATGCTTCTCGTCGCGGCCTCGTTCGAAGCGTTTCTCGCAATCTGTTTCGGTTGCATCATGTTCGCCGGCCTCATGCGCATCGGCGTGGTGCCCGAATCGGTTTGCATCGAGTGCAGCAACATCAGTCTTCGGACGAAGACCAGCTGACGATCTCGGGCTTCAGTGCGGCGACCGAACGGTCGCGCCATGCGGCTTTCCACACACCGACCCCGTATGACGCGTCGTCGACGATGCGCATGAACGTGTAGCGCACTGGGTCGAGACGCGGGCGTTGCGTCCACCATTCCGCAAACGCGGGCAGGAGTGCGGCAGCGCACAGCGCGACGCGTGCACGACGCGAGAAGAGCGCGAGAACCAGGGCGATCGGCCACCACACCTTGGTGATCGCATCGGCGAGATTGCGCCCGGCGCGAAGATTCGCGGTTAGTGCGAGCCGCGCGGATTCAGTGTTTCCATTCGGGACGAACTGCAACTTCTTCGCGAGACGCACGATGGTGATGGCTCCGAGACATGCTGCAACGAGGGGAAGACCAACGATGATCGAAACCCATGAGGCGAGGTTCGGCCACGTGCTGCGCAGCGGAGCAACCTTCGCGCCATGCTTACGGCTGAGTGCAGCGGTTGATTCCCCATAGCCGTTCCGCTGGTGTGCCACTTCGGCGATGCTGCGCCGTGGCTCGTGGAACACCTCGACCGCGGGCTCGTAACGGCATTGCATGCCCGAGTCGTCGAGACGCCACACGAGGTCGACGTCTTCGCCGGTTCGCATCGCCGCGTCGAAGCCCCCAACCGATCTGATGGCCTCGGTTCTGCAGAGCAACATTGCCGCGGGCAGGTAGGGAATTCGCGAGCCTGCACGGGCGCGACCGGGCTGTTTTCCTGCATCGAGTGGCGAACGAACGGCTTCGTACGCGCCGATCAGGGAAGAGTCGTCGTGGGTGCGTATGCGCGGTGCGATCAATGCGGTACGTGGATGAACGAGCCAGCTGCCGAGTGCCACCACATCGTCTGCTGTGCAGATGACGTCGGCATCAACGAATACGACGTACGGAGTGTCGACCAACGCGAGCCCTGTGTTGCGTGCCGCAGCGGGTCCACCGTTCGTTTCGCGACGGATCACCTCGACGGGTGTCGAACCTGCATCGAAAGGAGGAGCGCGAAGTGGGGAGTGATCGTCGACGATGATGACCCGCGCAAGACCCGACAGTGCGGTGACAAGTTTGGCGACGCGGTTGGCGTCATTGGATTCGGAAAGGAAGACCGGAATGACGGCAGTGATAGCGGACGCGGACACGCCCGTGATTTCGTCGGACGGAAGCGGATGAATCGCGCCGGCGTCGAGCAACTTCGCAACCAGCGGGTTGTCGGGGTTGGTGATGTCGTCGCCGCGCTCGATTGCTTCGATGACCGCGCGTCCCGCGGGCGTGACACGAAAAGCGCGAACCGGGGATCCGGCGAGAATTGCATCGCCGTTCTCGGGGCGGCGCCATGTCGGGTCCATGCTGAAGCGCATGGCTCATTCTGACTCTATTTGCGGCGTTTGCGAACGTGGCGAACGACTTCGATCAGCACCGTGATCGATACGGCCATCGTGAAGGCGAGTACGAATGCCATCGTGTGGTTGTCTTCGAAGGTCTTCCCGCCGACGTAGCCAAGCATCGCGGCGTAGAGAGCCCAGACACCTGCGGCGACGCCGACCCAGCGGGCGAACCAGCGGTGGGGTTGACCGGTGACGCCACACGACAAGGTGAGCAGCGTGCGCCCACCCGGAATGAAACGCGCGGTGATCAGCAAAAGGCCACCGCGTTCTTCGATCTGTGTTTCGGCCCAATCGAGGCGCTTCGCCCGTTTCTCCGTGCTTCGGTAGCGCGTGTTCACCCAATCCTTCGCGCGCAGTCCGATTTCGTACGACATGTTGTCGCCGAGGAAGGCCCCGGCGGCCGCGACGACGATGACGAGCACAATGTTGAGATGCCCGAGGCCGGCGGAGACGCCACCGATGATGACCATGGTTTCGCTCGGCACGACCGGGAACACCGAGTCGAGCAACGCGATGATGAAGATGACGAGGTAAAAGACGGGCGAATCGGAAAGGTTGCGAAGACTGTCGAAGATCGTGGCGAACACTCAGCCGTCGCCCTTCGCATCGAGTGACAGTTCGGTTCCCGACCTCAACCGTCGGAGGTTAGGAATGTGTTTCATCACGACGATGAATGCGAGCCCCATCATTGCGAGCACTTCCCACGCTGGCGCGCCGTTGATGACCATTCCGATCGGCAAGCCGATGGTGACGACCAACGAGGCGATCGATGCTTTCTTCGTCGTCTTGCTGATGATGACCCAGAGCACGCAGAGACACGCGCTGACGATCGGTTGGAGCACGAACATCGAACCGCTACCCGTTGCGACTCCTTTGCCACCCTTGAAGCGCCGCGTCACCGGGTACATGTGACCGATGATCGCTGTTGCCGCGCACCAGAATCCACCCGCGTCACCCGCAACAATGCGACCGAGAATGACCGCGACGACGGCTTTCAGGGCATCGAGAACATAGACGTACATCCCTCGTCGCCACCCGAGTGTGCGGGCGACGTTCGATGCACCGGGGTTGCCCGAACCTTGGGCGGTGATGTCGATGCCGTTCGCCTTGGCGACGATGATCGCGCTGGGAAACGTGCCGAGGAAGTAACCGACGACGGCAACAACGGCGACGACGGCGTAATGCACCGGATCAGTCTAAAGAGCCCACCGTCCGTGGACGGGTTATGCGCGAACGGGTTTGCGGGTCAGCGTCACAGGATGCGAATGGTCGGCGGCGGGCTTCGGGATGATGTTCAGTCCGCCAGCTGCGCGTGCGTTCAAAAGTTCGGCTCCGTGTCCGGTGACGCATTCGGGGTCGGGACCGTCGAGTGGAAGTCCGGTGAAGAACTTTGCGGCCATGCAGCCGCCTTGGCACGCGTCGTAGCTGCCGCATGACGCGCATGCACCCGCTGATTCGGGTTCGCGCAGCGAGGTGAAGAGATCGCTGTCGCGCCAAACGTGCGTGAAACCGCCTGCTTCGAGAACGCTGCCCGCGCGGAACTCTTCGTGCAGCACGAACGGACACGCGTACACATCGCCGAGTGGGTCGATGAGGCACACCACACGGCCTGCGCCGCAGAGGTTGAGGCCGGGCAACGGTTCGCCGAGAGCGTTGAGATGGAAGAACGAGTCACCGGTGAGAACGTTCTCGCCGTGCGCGAGGAGCCAGCGGTAGACGTCGACTTGTTGTTCGGCCGTTGGATGCAGTTCGTTCCACGTGTCGGCACCGCGGCCCGCGGGGCGAAGGCGCGTGATGCGCAATTGCGCACCGTACGAATCGGCGAGCGCCTTGAACTGGTCGAGTTGAGCAACGTTGTGGCGTGTGACGACGACGGAAATCTTGAACGGCCCGAAGTTGGCGGCACGAAGGTTTTCCATTGCGCGGATAGCCGTGTCGAACGAACCTGCTCCGCGAACCGCATCGTTGGTGGCGGCGTCGGTGCCGTCGAGGCTGATCTGGATGTCGAGGTAGTTCATCGCTGCAAGACGTTTGGCGTTTGCTTCGTCGATGAACGCACCGTTGGTCGAGAACTTCACGCCGATGCTGTTGTCGACGGCGTATTCGATGATCTCGAAGAAGTCGCGACGCACCATGGGTTCGCCGCCGCCGATGTTGACGTAGAACACCTGAAGATCGCGCAGTTCGTCGATGACCGCCTTGGCTTGGTCGGTGGTCAGCTCGCGAGGGTCGCGTTGCCCGCTGCTCGACAGGCAATGCACGCATTGCAAGTTGCACGCGTAGGTGAGTTCCCACGTGAGGCAGATCGGAGCGTCGAGGCCACGCTTCAACTGGCCGACGAGCGAATCAGTCGACACGGATGATCTCGGAGTGGGTGAGTTGGTCGAGCGCGGCGAGGAACGTTGGCTGGCGCGATGCGGTGATTCCGCAGGCATCGAGCGCGGCACCGACGTTCGCATAATCGGCGAGGGTCTTCACGACCTTCACCATGTCGGGGTGCTTCAGAAAGATGAGACGTCGGTTTCCGTAGTGGTACGCGAGGGCTCCGAACGGCTCGGGTCGCAGTGCAACCTGCGGGTTGAGCGTGCAGACGGATTCGCGGGTGAGGGTCATTGACCGTCAGTACACGCCGCACATGCCATCGATGGAAATTTCCTCGACGAGCAGGTCGTCGAGGAGAAGATCGGATTCGATGGTTGCGGTGTCGGCGTTGGCCGGCGATTCGATCGCGGGCGATTCAAGAACTGCGGAGTCGGCTGCCGGGGTCATGTCGCAGATCGTACCGTGTGACACCCGTCCGATGCGTGGGCTAGCGTCAATCCCGTTCGACGGACCTCGTTGTCGCCGTCGACCGAAGGGGGAGTCATGAAGACCAAAGCCGCGATCCTGTGGGAACTCAACCAGCCCTGGTCGGTTGAAGAGATCGATCTCGACCCGCCGGGACCGGGCGAAGTGCTCGTCAAGATGTCCGCTTCCGGCATGTGCCACAGCGACGAACACCTCGTCACCGGCGACCTTCCCTTCGCACTTCCCATCATCGGCGGCCACGAAGGTGCCGGTGTGGTGCAGCAAGTCGGTGAAGGTGTCAGCTGGCTCGCCCCCGGCGACCACGTCGTGTTCGGATTCATTCCGTCGTGTGGTCGTTGCCCCAGTTGCAGCACAGGACACTCGAATCTCTGTGACCTCGGCGCGTACCTCGGTACCGGCCGCCAGATCGCCGACCAAACTGCGCGTCACCATGCCAAGGGGCAAGACGTCGGCATCATGTGTTTGCTCGGCACGTTCGCGCATCACACGGTGGTGAACGAAGCCTCGTGCATCAAGATCGAAAACGACGTGCCGCTCGACAAGGCATGTCTCCTTGGTTGCGGAGTTGTCACCGGTTGGGGAAGCGCCGTGTACGCGGCCGACGTGCAGCCCGGCGACACGGTGTGCGTCGTTGGTGTGGGTGGTATCGGTGCCAATGCGATTCAGGGTGCGAAGTTGGCCGGAGCAAAGCGTGTCATCGCCATCGACCCGGTCGAGTTCAAGCGCGAGAAGGCGATGCAGTTCGGTGCAACGCACACGGCTGCCTCCATGACCGACGCCGCTGATCTCGTTCGTGATCTCACGTGGGGCACCATGGCGAACAAGGTTGTCATGACCATGGGCGTTGGCAGCGGGGCTGTCATCGGTGAAGCACTCGCTCTCACGGCGAAGCGTGGTCGCGTGGTCGTCACCAACATTCACCCTGCGATGGAATACAGCGCGAGCATGAGCCTGCTCGACCTCACCTTGATGGAGAAGCAGGTCGTCGGTTCATTGTTCGGTTCGGGCAACCCACGCGCCGACATTCCGAAGCTTCTCGGTCTGTACCGCGAGGGTCAGCTCGACCTTGATGGTCTGGTCACCAAGACCTACTCACTCGACGGCGTGAACGACGGCTACGACGACATGCGCAGTGGCAAGAACATCCGCGGCGTTCTCGTTTACAACTGATCCGTTTCGCGCGAACAGCGAACACAACAAACTTTTGAAACAACTGGGGGAAAAATGAAGACCAAAGCCGCAGTGATCCACGGATTGCATCAGGACTGGAGCATCGACGACATCGAGGTGCACGCACCAAAGGCCGGTGAAGTGCTCGTGAACTGGAAAGTGGCGGGTCTCTGCCACAGCGACGAGCACCTCGTCACGGGCGACATGGTTCCGCCGAAGGAACTGCTCGACCTCATGGGTCTCGATTCGATGTTCCCGATGGTCGGCGGACACGAAGGCGCGGGTGTCGTGCTCGAGGTCGGCCCCGGTGTCACCTCGGTGAAGAAGGGTGACCATGTGTCGGCCTCGTTCGTCCCGTCGTGCGGTCGTTGTCGCTATTGCAGCACCGGTCGCCAGAATTTGTGTGACTCGGGCGCCGGTGCGATGGTGCCGGGAATGATCACCGACGGTACGCACCGTCACTTCCTCGCAAACGGCACCCCCGTCGGCATGATGGCCAAGGTCGGCACTTTCGCCGAAGTTGCATGCGTCGCCGAAGCATCGGTCATCAAGGTCGACCCCGACCTGCCGCTCGACTGCGTCGCGTTGGTCTCGTGTGGCGTCGCCACCGGCTGGGGATCCGCAACCAACCGCGCCGATGTGCAGCCCGGCGACACCGTCGTCGTGGTGGGCATTGGCGGAATCGGCATCAACGCCGTGCAGGGTGCCGCGATGGCCGGTGCGAAGCGCGTCATCGCGGTCGACCCGGTCGAGTTCAAGCGCGAGAAGGCAATGGAGATGGGTGCAACCCACACGTTTGCATCCATGGAAGAGGCGATGGCGCCGGTGATGGAAATGACGTGGGGCCAAATGGCCGATCGCGTCATCATGACACCCGGTGTTCTGCACGGCGAGATGATGGAGATGGCCCAGAACCTGACGGGCAAGGGTGGCACCATGGTCGTCACGGCCATTTCGCCCATCACCAGCGGCACGGCACACATCAACCTGTTCAACCTTGCGATGTTCAACAAGGAAGTGAAGGGCACGATCTTCGGGAGCCTGAACCCACGTGCCGACATTCCGAAACTGCTCGGCATGTACCGCGATGGTCAGTTGAAGCTCGATGAACTGATCACCAAGCGCTACAAGCTCGCCGACATCAACGAGGGTTACCGCGCCATGCGTGATGGCGAGAACATCCGCGGCATCATCGTCAACGACTGAATGTCCGATCTTCTCGCATCGCTCGAGCGAGACGTTGTTGGCCGGCGTCGTGAACTCGAACTGACCGTCGCCGCGCTGTCGGCGCATCGTCACGTCGTTCTCGAAGGACCACCGGGTACGGGCAAGTCCACGCTGCTTCGTGCCGTGTCGCACGCGCTCGGTGTCGGCTTCGAATTCGTCGAGGGCAACGCCGAACTGACTCCCGCACGTCTCATCGGCAGTTTCGACCCTGCCCGTGTGTTGAACGAGGGCTACGTTCCCGACGCGTTCATGGACGGTCCGCTCGTCACCGCGATGCGCGACGGCTCGTTGTTGTACGTCGAAGAGATCAACCGCATTCCCGAGGAAACGCTGAACGTTCTCATCACGGTGATGAGTGAAGGTGACCTCAGTGTTCCGCGACTCGGTCGTATTGCTGCCGCCGAGGGATTCCGACTCGTCGCCGCGATGAACCCGTTCGACGCCGTGGGAACGGCGCGTATCTCCGGCGCGGTGTACGACCGCGTGTGTCGCGTGTCGGTGGGCTATCAAACGCACGCGGAAGAAGTCGCCATTGTCATGCGCAACGTTCCCGATGCCGACGACCAATGGGTCGACAAAGTTGTTCAGGTCGTTCGCTTGACGCGCGATCACGCCGAATTGCGCACCGGATCATCGGTTCGCGGCGCGATTGACACCGCGCTCGTGGCGCGGTCGCTCGGACATTTGCGTGGACAATCGGCCACGAATGCCGCCGTCGCCCGCGATGCCGGCCTCACCGCACTCAGTGGTCGCGTGCGCGTTCGTGAAGGTGTGTCGCGAACGGCGGAAGAAATCATTCTCGAAATCTGGGCGTCGGTATTCCGCATGGTCGAAGATGATGCAAACCGGAACGGTGAAGCGGGAAAAGCAACCGCCCCGACAGGGGCCACGAACTCCCACTGATCAAAGAGGGTTCGGCCGCACAGTCCGCCGAACACGAAGCGGGCCGCAAGACGAAGTCGCGCACGGAAATGTCGCGTCACCCCAACTTCGAACAGGTGTCGCCCGAGGTTGGTGAACTCGACGAATCAGCCGTCGACGACGCGATGAACGATGACGCCGACGAGACTCTTGCACTGATCGCCGATTTGACCGCCGCAACCGACCCGAAATTGCGCGCGCTCGCGAAGCGGCTCGCGGCACGGCTGATGCTCGACCTTGCAGCAAAGGTGTCGAACAAGCGCAGGGGACTTGGTCGCATTGTCACCGAGAAGCTTCGCGACGACGGCGATATCGATATCGATGCCAGCATCGAGGCTTTCGAATCACCCGGCCCGCGGCGGCGCATCAACCGCGATGAACTGCGCGTGCGCACGTGGGCCAGGCGCGACACGGCATTGTGCCTGCTTGTCGACCGCAGTGGATCGATGGGCGGCAAGCCGCTCGCCACATCGGCGCTCGCCGCCGCGGCAGTGGCATCACGCGAGCCGAACGACTACAGCGTGCTCGCTTTCGGCCGCGATGTCGTCGTCGCAAAATCGCAAGACGTGCCGCGACCGGCCGATGACGTGGTGAATTCCGTGCTCGCCCTTCGCGGTTTCGGCACCACCGACCTTGCCACCGCACTGAAAGCAGCTGGCGAACAACTGTCGCGGTCGCGTGCGGCACGCAAAGTGGTGGTGCTGTTGTCGGATTGTCGCGCGAACGAACCCGGCGACGTTGTCGCGGCGGCACAGTCGCTCGACGAACTGTGCATCATCGCCCCGGAAGGTGATGATGCCGAAGCACGTGAACTTGCCGGAAACGTCGGCGCGCGCATCACGACGGTCGAGGGCCCATCGGCGGTGCCGGCCGCGTTATTGGAAGTTCTCGAGCGTGCTTAGCGGCAGGTGGGGTCGTTCGGCGGGGTGACGCTGAACCGCTGCTGCGACAACACCTGACTGACTTCGCCTGGCACGGTTGTCGAAGTGGTCGAGGTTGCCGGATCGGCGGCGCGCACCCCGCGACTGCTGCCAACCGCCGCGTCGACCTGACCGACCTGCTTGTTGCCATCGGCAATCGACGAGGTGCCCTGGAAGATCGAAAGCACCGCCTTCATGGTGTCGCTCTTCAGGGTTGGCTCGATGATCGACTGGCCGGCGATGCGCTTCATCACGCCATCGACTGTGTAGGTGCGGACGTCTTTTTCGCTGACGTTGCGCATCGCGCGCGCCAACTGCAACAACTTCAGGGCCGACAGGTTGTCGTCGGTGATGACGTCCTTCAGCGCCGCACCCAAGAGTTCGTTCGCGACCGCAGGGTTCGTGACTCCCTTGTCGAGTGCGGCGCGCAACACACGACGCAGGAAGTCCTGTTGGCGGGCGATGCGACCCCAGTCGCCCGAGGGGTCGCCGACCCACTTGTTCTTCTTCGTATCAAAGTAGGCGTAATGGCGTGACCGCACGTAGGCGAGTGCCTCGTCGCCGCGAAGTTTCGCGCAACCCGCGGACTTCACGCGAAAATTCGTGGCCAGATCGCGCGCCGGATATGCGAACGGTATGCGCACACCACCAACTGCGTTGACGATGGTCTTGAAAGCGCAGAAGTCGACGCTGATGTAGTGGTCGACTCCGATACCGAAGTTCGACATGATGGTGT
>CAYFLC010000042.1:0-11431 GCA_964343885.1 uncultured Bifidobacterium sp. | reverse complement strand
ACGGACAACGCCTTAGCAGGGCGCCCCATTCGGCCACTCTGGCACCTCTCCTGGGAACGGTGAGTCTATGGGAGTGGGCACGATTCCGAACCCGGCTAGCGCCGAGTGTTAAGGCCGTGTCACGGCTCGGTTCGGCCTGAAAACCCTTGACCCGTAAACACCTAAGATCACAGCAACGCATCAGCTTCTACCCCAGGAGGAAATTTTGAGCAAGCGTTTGAGCAAGAAGTGGTTGCCAGTGGCCGCCACCCTCGCCCTCGGAGTTGGTCTTGTCGCATGCGGCGGCAACGACAGCTCGAGCAGCGAAGAGACAACGGCACCTGCAGACACAACCGCAACAGCGGACACGACTGCAACCGCCGACACCGCGGCGACCACCGATACTGCGGCACCCGCTGCAGCCGTTGACTGGTCGGCAAACTTCACACCTTGGGATGCCGCTGCTGCACCCGTTGCATGTGGACCAAAGGACGGCGCAGCTTTGAAGGCTGCGTGGATCTACGTCGGTCCGCACAACGACGGTGGCTGGTCACAGGCGCACGATGAAGCGCGTCTCGCCGTTCAGGCACACTTCGGCGACAAGATCGTCACCACCTACAAGGAGAACGTGCCGGAAGGTGACCAGGTTGCACAGGTGATTGAAGACCTGATTGCCGACGGCAACACCGTGATCTTCGGAACCTCGTTCGGATTCCAGGATGCGTTCATCGCGGCCGCTGCAAAGCACCCCGATGTCTGCTTCGAATTCGCAACCGGCTACAAGAGCGCAGCCAACGTGTCGCAGTTCTACGGCGCAGGTGAAGACACCGACTACCTCGCAGGTATGGCAGCAGGTGCGGCATCGAAGTCCGGCAAGATCGGCTTCCTCGCATCGTTCCCGATTCCTGAAATCAACCGCGGCATCAACGCGTACACACTTGGCGCACGTTCGGTGAACCCGAGCGCAACCGTGAAGATTGTGTGGGTCAACAGCTGGTTCGATCCGCCGGCAGAGCGCAAGGCTGCCGAGGCACTCGTTGCCGACGGCGTCGACGTTCTCGGTCAGGTCGGAATTGACTCGCCGTCAACCGGTGACGCAGCCAAGGCCGCGGGAATCCCGTGGACGGGCTACAACCGCAGCCAGGCCGACAACTACGCAGACGTGTGGCTCACCTCGACGACGTACCACTGGGACGTCTACGAAATTCCGCGCATCCAGAACGTTCTCGACGGCAAGTGGGTCGCCGGTAACTACTACGGCACACTTGGCGACGGATTCGTGAAGGCTGCACCGTATGGTTCGCTCGTCTCTGCCGATACGGCCGCGAAGATCGATGCCAAGGCCGCGGAACTCGCCGCGAAGCCGGGCAGCGAATTCACT
The DNA here is from genome assembly GCA_964343885.1 of uncultured Bifidobacterium sp. Taxonomy (GTDB): domain Bacteria; phylum Actinomycetota; class Acidimicrobiia; order Acidimicrobiales; family Ilumatobacteraceae; genus F1-20-MAGs119. Next base: position 10,071 of record CAYFLC010000042.1, on the reverse strand, counting down.
GGCCCGATCAAGGACAACACGGGCAAGGAGCAAATCGCCGCCGGCAAGGCAGCGTCTTACGGTGACCTCATGTCGATGGCGTACCTCGTTGAAGGCGTCGACGGAAGCATTCCGGCAGGCTGATCAACGAGAATCGTTCATTAACGATTCGTACGAGGGGCGGGCCCATGGGCCCGCCCCTCTGCTTTTCTACTAGCGTCTCTTCGCAGTTGGGATCGGTGCTCGGGGGTATTTGATGACGAACATCGCTGTGCGGATGTCGGGGGTCGTGAAGCGATTCCCCGGCGTCGTGGCAAACGATGGCGTGGAGTTCGAAGTGCGCAAAGGAGAAGTGCACGCACTCCTCGGCGAGAACGGTGCCGGCAAATCAACGCTGTCGAACATCCTCACCGGGCTTTACCGGCCCGACGAAGGCACGATCGAGCTCGACGGCGAATCCACCGTATTTGCATCACCCAAGGCTGCCCTTGATGCAGGCATCGGCATGGTCCATCAGCATTTCCGTTTGGTCGAACCTTTCTCCGTTGCTGAGAACGTCGTGTTGGGTAACCCCGAAACTTCATTCATCATCGACACCGAGTCAATCGAACAACGGGTATCGCAGTTGGCCAAGCGTTACGACATGGCGGTCGATCCCAAAGCGCGCATCTGGCAGCTCAGCGTCGGCGAACAGCAACGCGTCGAGATTCTGAAGGTGCTCTACCGCGGTGCCCAAGTGTTGATTCTCGATGAACCAACTGCGGTGCTCACGCCGATCGAGGCCGAAGCGCTGTTCAAGACTCTTCGTGCGATGACCGCCGAAGGTCGCACCGTCATTTTCATCTCTCACAAGCTTGACGAAGTGATGAGTGTGTCCGATCGCATCACTGTTCTGCGCGGTGGTCGCACAGTCGGAACCGTCGATACTGCGTCCACTTCAACCCGTGAACTTGCGAGCATGATGGTGGGTCGCGCGGTCGACTTTGATCGTGTCGTTCGACGTCAGGCCGGAAACCCCAACGACATCGTTCTCGATGTGTCGAACGTCAGCAGTCTTGACGACCGCGGAAGACCGGCGCTCCACTCGGTGAACATCACGGTCGGGCGGGGTGAAATTGTCGGTATCGCCGGGGTAGCGGGCAACGGTCAACGCGAACTAGCCGAAGTGATCGCGGGAATGCGCTCATGCAGCACCGGCAGCATCAGTGTCGCGGGCGATGCCGTTCCGAACGGTCGTGCCCGTGCGGCAATCGCAACCGGCATCGCCCACGTTCCCGAGGACCGACTGCACACCGGCCTCGCCGCGGGTCATTCGGTCGAAGACAACATGGCACTGAAGAATTACCGATCGCCTCTGTTGTCGCGTTTCGGATTGCTGAAGCGAACCACGATCGCCGAACAAGCGAACGATCTGGTGACCAAGTACGACGTGAAGACTCCCGACACCGCCACGCCGGTGCGCCTCTTGTCGGGGGGCAACGTTCAGAAGGTTCTCCTCGCTCGCGAATTTTCGACCAATCCGAAGGTCCTCATCGCCGCCTCGCCCACGCGCGGCCTCGATGTCGGTGCCATCGAAACAGTTCGAGAGCGACTGGTTGAAGCAGCCGACAACGGGGTGGGCATTTTGCTCATCAGTGAAGATCTCGACGAAGTGATGTCACTCGCCGACCGCATCGCGGTGATGTACGAGGGTCGCATCGTCGCGGTGATACCTGCTGCAAATGCGAACCGTGAACAAATCGGCCTTCTCATGGGAGGCGCCACAGTGGAGGCATCACGTTGAAATCACCGATCCGTCTCGAGCGGCGCCTCGAACAGCCCCGATGGCTGAACTGGGCCATTCCACTGATTTCTCTGGTCGGTGCGCTCATCGTTGGTGCACTCGTTCTTCTTGCGACCGGCAAGAACCCCGTGCACGTTTATTCACGAATCCTCGATCGTGGCTTTCTTTCAAAACGTGCGCTGACGGGAACCCTGCGCACAGCGACACCGTTCGCCTTCACAGGAATGTGCGCGGCAGCGGCATTCCGCCTTGGAGTTATCAACATCGGCGGCGAAGGCCAGTTGTACGTGGGTGCGGTCGGTGCGTCGTTGGTCGGCCTGTGGATGGGCAATTCCTACCCGGTCGCAATTGTGATCGTCGTCATGGTGCTTGCGGGCATGTTGTTCGGCGGGATGTACGCCTCGATCGTTGGAATCCTCCGAGCTCAACTCAACACCAATGAGATCATCACGTCATTGATGATGAACTACCTCGCGGCGATTCTCCTGAATCACCTCATCTTCAACTCAACGTCGTATTGGCGCGACCCGAAGTCCTTCGGTTTCCCGTCAGGGAGGCCGCTCGTTGCCCGCACCTACTGGCCGACGTACCAAATCCTCGGGGTCTCGGTGTCGTTCGGACTCGTTCTCGCCATCATCGGCGCAGTTTTTCTGTGGGTCCTGTATCGCCGGAGCCGTCTCGGATTCGAGATCGGCATCATCGCTGACTCGCCGCGTGCAGCACGTTACGTCGGTATCCGAACGAAGTGGACGATCATCACCGTCACCGCTTTGTCGGGCGCGATTGCAGGCATCGGCGGTGCCAGCCAAGTGGGTGACTTCGCCCACTATCTCGATGCAAAAGGTTTGCAGCTGAACAGTTTTGGCTACACCGGCATCGTTGTCGCCGCACTGGCTCGCTTGAATCCTCTCGGCGCCGTCCTCGTTGCTGTTCTCCTTGGAGGTCTCACAAACGCCGGATATTCGTTGCAGGGTCCGAACTTTCCGAGCGGCCTGGTGGGAACACTGCAGGGTCTCATCCTCTTCACAGCCGTAGCCGGTGAAATTCTCATGAAGTACAGACTGCGATCCAACCGCAACGCAGGAAAGGCGGTTGTGGCATGAACAACAACCTGCTCATAGTGATTCTCTCTTCGGCGATTTTCTACGGAACGCCGTTGTTCTTCGCGGCCCTCGGTGGGGTACTCACCGAGCGCAGCGGCGTCTTGAACCTCGGCGTCGAAGGAATGATGTTGATCGGTGGCGTCACCGCCGCCGCCTCATCGCAGCACATCGGAGGGCCGGCATGGTTCACCGTTCTCGGATCAATCTGCGTCGGAATGATCGCCGGCGGCGTGATCGCTGCTGTGCACGCATTTCTCTGTGTCACGTTGAAGGCAAACCAAACCGTGGCTGGCTTGTCGATCACAATCTTCGCCGGAGCAGTGGGATTGTCGAGTTACTTCGCGAATGTGTGGCATGTGGCAAAGATTCCCGTGCCTCGGCCCGTGCGCAGACTCGATGTACTGGGGCTCGGCAACAAGCCGATCGTCGGGCCGCTCCTCTTCAATCAGACGATCTTGACCTATCTCTCGTGGATCCTTTGTCTCGTTGCCACGTGGTACCTCTTCCGCACGCGCACCGGCCTTCAGTTGCGTGCGGTTGGTGAGTCACCGCAAACCGCCGATGCCATGGGCATCAACGTGGTCAAGTATCGGTACGTTCACACCATCATTGGCGGAACACTCGCCGGTTTGGGCGGAGCGTTCTACAGCTTGGCCATTGTGCCGACCTGGGTCGACGGGATGACCAAAGGTGCGGGGTGGATCGCAATCGCGCTCGTCATCTTCGGCTTTTGGCGACCCGACCTCACGCTCGTCGGTGCATATCTCTTCGGTGGACTGCAGTCGCTCGGGGCAACGTTGAAGGCTCGCAATTTCCACGTTTCGGGAGATCTTCTCGACGCGCTCCCCTTCGTCATGACGATCGTCGTCTTGATCCTGGTCTCGACGCGTTTCGCGCACAAGCGCATCGGTGCGCCCGCCGCGCTCGGCGTTCCCTACGAGCGCGAAGAACGTTGACGTCGAATAAGACCGCACTGACGAACACCTCGGCGGGTCTCCGTCGCGGTTGGCTTCCGGTCGGAATGTCCGACGAGTTCGCCGCCGACGTTCCCACCCGAACGGAACTGTGTGGCGATGGACTCGTTGTCACACGCCGAGGTAACAACGTCGACGTTTTCGTTGATCGTTGCCCTCATCGCAACGCGCGCCTGAGCGACGGGCGCGTCGTCAATGGTTGCATCGAGTGCCCCTACCACGGCTGGCAATTCGATGCTTCCGGACGGTGCAACCACATTCCCGCTCTCGGTAAGGGCGCAACGGTTCCTCCGTCGGCACACCTCACCCCGTTGCGTTCCACCGAACGATTCGGGCTCGTGTGGGTCTCGCTCGACGAGCCGGTGTGTGAACTCCCCGACATTGCGGAATGGTCGGATTCGACATTGCAAAAAATCTGGTTGCCGCCGGTCGAGATCAAGGCATCAGCCGGGCAATTCGTCGACAACTTCCTCGACTTCGGTCATTTTCCGTTCGTACATGCCGGCACCTTCGGATCAGGCGAAGACGAATTCATCACCGATTATGACGTCGTGAAATCAGGCGATGGCTGGTCGTTCGTGGTTGATTACCCGCACACCGTTCACAACAACGAAGACCCGTTGGTGGCAACGGGCGAGCATCCGCTCGTTCAACCCCGCAACATGACCTACACCTACACCGCTCCATTCACCATCACTCTGCGTCTCGAGCTTCCGCTCACCGGAATGGTGAACATGCTGTTCACCGCCCTGCAGCCAATGACACACGACACCACGCGCGTCTACACCGCGATGATCCGCAACGACTGCGAGACCTCGCAGAAGGCCCAGCACGCAATCGACTACGAAATGGCGATCCTCGCCGAAGACCTCAAAGTGATCGAGAAACTCTGGGACAAGTCGATTCCGCTCGAGCTTGGCCAGGCGCACACCCGAGCCGACAAGAACACGGTCGAATTCCGCCGGATCATCCAACGCCTCCTCGCGCTTGGCTGACAGCGGTCGTTTAGATTCTTCCCATGACTTCGGTGTGGAGCTCCGTCATCGGGCAAGACCACGCTGTTTCCCTTTTACGCCATCTCACCCAGAATCCCGTCCACGGGTATTTGTTCATCGGGCCCGAGGGCTGCGGTAAAGATGAAGCTGCCCGCGCATTTGCTTCGTGCCTTGTCACCGGTAGCGACGCTTCCGACACTCGCGAGGCTCGCCTCATCGCTCAACAATCGTTTGCCGACGTGCACGAAATCCGTCGTGAGGGCGCATCGATTCTCGCCGAACAAGCCGAGAAGGTCATCCAGCTTGCTTCGCGTTCCACCGTCGAGGCCGACGTCTGTGTGATCATCATGCATGAGGTACACCTCATGGCCGAGGCTGCCATTGTTCGTCTCTTGAAAACCCTCGAGGAACCTCCCCCGCACGTTCGATTCATCCTCCTCGCCGACACGCTTGTTCCTTCCCTCACCACGGTTGCATCGCGCTGCATCAATGTTCCTTTCGGTGAAATGCCGGCACGCACCATCGAAGATGCGCTACTTGCAGATGGTGTCCTCGGCGAGTTGGCACGTGCGGTGTCGTTCGCCGCATCGGGGAGCCTGACTCGAGCACAACTACTGGCACGCGATCCCGACTTTCTCGCTCGTCGCGAAATGTTCACCCAAATTCCCTACGAACTCAACGGCAACGGCCACACGGCAATCGCTCTCGTCGACGATGTGATGCAGCGCATCAAAGATGCCGCCGCACCACTCGAAGATCTGTTCAAGGAAGAACTCGCCGAGCTCGAAGCCCGCGTCAAGATCTCGGGTGAACGCGGAAGTGGGCGCAAAGATCTCGAGGCGTCGCAAAAGCGACGGCTGCGTAAACACCTCACCGACGAACTGCGCAGCGGGCTCGCTGCGATCGCCGGCGTGTACCGCGACGCCATGGCGCACGGTCACAACGCCCACCGCATCGGCGAATTCGCCACGGCAATCGATGAAATCCATCGGGCGATCGATCGTCTTGCCCTCAACGCCAACGAAGAACTGCTGCTCCAGGCACTGTTCCTTCGCCTGCCAATGGTTCGACACGCCGATCTCGTGTCCTGACCAGCGCTTCGTCTCGACTCTGAATAGAGTTTCAGAATGATCCGGCGCCGAATCTTCCTCTGTTCCATTTCGTTGGCTCTTGTGACGGCCGCGTGCGGATCGTCGTCCGACAGCCGCAGCCGAAATGTCGAAGGTGATTTCACCACCACGAGTTCAACAACCTCTCCTTCCTCGTCAACCTCCGAGTCGTCGAGCACCTCGGTCGTTCCGACATCGTCCACTTCGACCTCATCCTCGTCAACAGACGTTGTCAACGTGACTCCATTACCGACGGTCCCCCCGACACCACTGCCAACTGCCACGTCCGTGGTGCCGACGTCACTGGTCACAACGACCACGAACCTCGTTCAGGTTCAGTCCGTCTCGGGCGTTGCCCGCACATCGTTCTCGTTGTTGTGGCTCAGCCGCGACGACACCAACAAGAAGGATGCCTACCGCTTCGTCTTCACCGAATCCGAACTTGGAGGCACCAAGGGCACAGTGACGGTTCGGCGCACCACAGCAACTGACTCATCAGCCTCGATCGAACTGACCGGTGGTGATTTTGAAAAGGACTTCGTCGCTGACCAGATGTCGGCAGCCGACAACTTCGAAATTTCCTACACGTCATCGACATCGAAGAAGGCGACGTTCACCGGCTACAAGGCATCGTGTATTGCGGGAACTTTCAGTTCGACGGGCTCTGGTCCGTGCAAGGCGGCCGCTGCAGGGCACTTTGTCGCGCTGGACGGCGCGATCGCAGAGATGCCATGTCCGATGGGTTATTTCCAATCGTCAACGGGTGCAACTTCGTGCGTGGCGGCCAGCCCGGGACAGTACGTCGACAAGGCGGGTGCAACACAACAGGTGCCGTGCCTATCCGGCACGTACCAACCAAAATCGGCCCAACCCGATTGTCTCGACGCACAGGCTGGCTACTTCGTCAAGACTTCTGGTGCAATCACGCGCACACCATGCAACGACGGTGCATATCAAGACCAGCCGGCAGATACTGGGTGCGTTCCGTCACCGGCGGGCAAATACGTCAACAAGGCCAATCCAATTGAAGCAACCCAATGCAAAGCGGGGACGTACCAACCGCGCATGGGTCAATCGGTGTGTGTCAACGCGGCACCGGGCACGTACGTCGACAAACCCGGTGCAACCTCGACGACACCGTGCAAAGCCGGCACCTACCAACCAAGAGCAGGTCAAACCACCTGTATCGACACTCCTCCGGGTTCCATCACCGCCGACGATGGCATGGAAGCCGCCGAGCCGTGTTCTGCGGGTACTTACGCAAAAGAGAAGGCGTCCACCGAGTGCACTCCCGCGTCGGCCGGATATTTCGTGGCCGACGTCGGGGCGATCGCGCAGGTGCTCTGCGAGAAGGGTTCGTATCAACCCAATACTGGCAAGGACTCTTGTATCCCGGCACCCGCAGGTCGTTACGTGGACAAAGACGGAGCGACCGCTGCCGTGGAATGCCCACCAATGAAGTTCCAACCAAAAATTGGTCAGACGTTCTGTCGCACGAGTTCCCCGGGCCACTTCGTTCCCGATCCGGGCATGAACGCAGAAATCCCGTGCGGAGTCGGAACCTTCATCAGCGGGAAAGATGAAACCACGTCCACCGCCTGTGGGCTGGCGACGGCGGGACACTTCGTCGCTATTGAAGGTGCAATTTTCCAACTCGAGTGTAAGGCAGGCACCTACCAACCCGATCGTGGGAAATCATCGTGTATTCCATCGCCCGCAGGTCAATACGTCGACAAACCCGGAGCAACCGACCCGACACCGTGCAAGGCGGGCACGTATCAACCCGAGACCGGCCAGATCACGTGTCTCGATGCGCGGATCGGACACATCGCACCGACCGACGGACTTGCGAACGATGTTCCGTGTCCGAAGGGTTCGAGCTACGACAAGACCGGTGGCACCTCATGTGTCGAAGCTCCCGCCGGCATGTTCGTCGGCGAAGCAGGCAAGATGGTTGCACAGTTCTGCAAGGACGGCACGTATACACCGCACACAGGACAGTCGGTGTGTCTCATCGCACCGCCGGGATACTTCGCGGTCTCAACCAAGGCAAAGGATGGATCGCCCCAGGGAGCTCTCACTGCAACTGCATGTTCGAAAGGTTCGTACCAACCGAAGCCCGGACAATCGAATTGCATCAAGGCATCACCCGGTTCATACGTTGCAGAAGATGCCTCAACCGAAGAGATTGACTGCTCCAAGGGCACGTTTGCGGCTGAGGCAGGGGCCACAAGCTGCGAGCTCGCCGAAGCAGGAACCTTCGTTCCCGATCTCGGTTCGCGTGCAGCCATCCCGTGTGCAGCAGGCACGTATCAGCCCAAGCCCGGTCAATCGACATGTCTTGACGCGCCGGCCGGTTCATTCGTTCCTGAACTCAAGAAGGATGCAACGACGGGCGCCACCGCTCCGACGAAGTGTCCGTTGGGAAGCTTTCAGGCCTCGACGGGCGAGACCGAATGCGCCCCTGTCCCGGTCGGTCACTATGCAAACACGTTGGGAGCCACTACCCCGAAGCCTTGTCCCGTCGGAACATTCGCTGCGATGACGGGAGCCGTCACGTGCACGCGTGCGCCGGCCGGCTACTACGTTGACCAAGCCGCTTCGACCGCCGCGAAGTTCTGTCCGGGCGGCATGTACCAACCGTCGATCGGGCAAATTTCCTGCATCGAATCTGACCCCGGCTACTTCGCGCCGTACGACGAGAACGAACCTTCGGTCAAGCAATTCCCGTGCGCACCCGGCACGTTCCAACCAAAGAAAGCGACCACGAGCTGTATGCGGGCCGAACCTGGTTTCTACGTGCTGATTAGGGGTGCGTCGACTCCCAATTCTTGTCAGTCGGGCGCCTTTCAGGATTCCCCGGGGAACACAGGATGCTTCGATGCAACTCCCGGCAACTTTGTTGATCCAAACGATGCGACTGCGCAAGTGAAATGTGCTGGTGGAACGTACCAACCACAGCGTGGACAGACCGGTTGCATTGCTGCACCGGCGGGTTCGTTCGTTGCAACCGCCGGTCAAGCCGCCGCAACGAAGTGCCCTGCCGGCACGTACCAGCCGCTCGCCGGAGCCACTTCGTGTCTACGCGCGCAGCGCGGCTTCTACGTGCCTTTGACAGGCGCGACTCGGCAGACGCGATGCCCCGCAGGAACGGTGCAAGACACCGAAGGCCAGCCAAGTTGTGACCCCGTTGTTGAAACCACCGAGGCATCGTCAGACCCCGTCGCTGGTCAATCCTCAAACTCGTCGTCAAATGCGACAACGAGTCCAAAATCGTCAACGTCAACTTCGTCATCAACGTCAACGACGACTTCGACGACAGTCGCGCTGAAGCAGCCTGCCCTTCCTGTTGCGCCGAAGTCGGTGAAGGTTGGCAAATCAGCCACCATCGCCGCGGTGGGCGGGAAGACTCTCGACGGCCTCGAGGTGTACGTGACCACGTCGTCGGCAACGTGCAGTGTGCGAGCCACCGCGGGTGGATATGCGATCACGGGCGTCAAGGCTGGCTCGTGTCAGATCAAGATCGCGGTGGTCGGAAATGCCGCGTTCCGTGCCGCATCGGCCACGGCAAACGTCTCGATCACCAAGTAGGCGGTCAGTTCGGGCATCGGTAGGATGTCGGTCTTCGCCCAGATAGCTCAGTCGGCAGAGCATCTCACTCGTAATGAGAAGGTCGCGGGTTCGATTCCCGCTCTGGGCTCCATTGCCTCTCCTCTGACCGCAGCCGCACTTGTACCGTGATGGGCGTGGAGCAGCTTTCTTGCGGGTCATTGCGACTCGACTTCGATGCGGCGAACGGAGGCCGTATCAGCCAAGTGGTCGCTCACGATGTGCCGCTCCTTGTCGGCCCCCAGGGCGATGACACCGCTCCAATTGGTTGGGGCAGTTATCCGATGGTGCCGTGGGCGGGGCGTCTCGGTAACGGCCGGTTTCAATTCCGACGCGATGTCGTCACGATGCCGGTGAACTTCGGGCCGCATGCGATTCATGGCACCGGAGTGTTCAACTCGTGGGAAGTCATTGCGCGATCGACGTCATCACTCGTTGCGCGACTCGATCTTCAACAAACAGGTTGGCCATATCCATCGTGGTGTGAACAACGAATTTCTCTCGGTCCCGATTCTCTTC
>CAYFLC010000041.1:0-11533 GCA_964343885.1 uncultured Bifidobacterium sp. | reverse complement strand
CCAGGCGCACCTCGCCGGTATCGGGCTCGAGCTCGCCGGCGATGATGCGCAAGAGCGTGCTCTTGCCACAGCCGTTGATGCCGACGATGCCGATGCGATCGCCCGTCGACACCGTGAGCGAAAGATTTGCGAACAGCGGCCTGTTCGGGCGCGAAGCCGACAGGTTCTGGGCGTCGATGACGATCATTCGGATGTCTCCGCGAAGATCATCAGTGAGCCGGTGTAATTCGCGACCCATACGCGTCGATTGACGGCGTCGTAGGCGACGCCGACGGGATGAACTCCGGTGCGAACTTCTTGGATCACCTTCATGTCGCTTGTTCGCACCTTTGACAGTGTGCCACTGACGTAGTTGACGACGTAAAGGCTTCGCGCATCATCGGACAGAACCATGCTGCGTGTTTCGGTGCCCGTGTTCACGGTCGCGAGCACTTCTTCGGTGGTGGTATCGATCGATCGAACCGCGTTCGCCTTGTTGTTCGAAACGTAGAGAATCGAATCGTCGGGGGAGAGAACCAGATGGCGGGGAGTTGCGCCCACTGAAGTGATGTCGTGCGTCGAGAAGTCAACAAGATTGATGCGGACGATCTTTGCGCCACCCATCACTGCCACGTAAGCAGTGGCGGAGTCCTTGGTGATGGCGATTCCGCGTGGGTGCAGCCCCACTTCGATGCGCTTTACCTCGCGATCGGTGTCGGTGTCGATGATCGAAACGTCCTGCGAGCACCAGTTCGCGACGACCAAACGCGAGTCGTCGGGGCTGACGGCAAGGAACTTCGGAACCGAACCAACGGGAATGACACGGTCGATCTTCTTCGACTCGGTGTCGATGCGGTAGACGAAACTCGGGTCCCACGACCGGCCCTGACACAGATCGTCGGCAACCGGCTGCCAGCCATTGCCGTACATTTTGTAGTTCGACACGTAGACGTATCGCCCGTCGGAAGTGAACGATGCTTCAACCGGCGAACCCTTCACGATAGAGCCCCGGCCCGCAGTATCGATTCCGAATTCAGCGAGGTTCACTTCGTCGGAAATCGAGGCGACGAAGTTTCCGTCGGCGTCGAACATGGCGACGTTGTGTCGATACATCATGTTCTGGGCCACGAAGAGGCCGTGTCCCGACGCCACGATGCTCTTTGGCTGCAGGTCGCTGCGGGTGATTGTCTTCCAGAGTGTCAATCTCGTCGCATCCGACGGCGTGCGCGCAATCGATGTCGGGATCGACTCGACGGCGAGTGATGTTGGCGGCAAGGTTGGGACTGGCGTTGACGACGCAGTTGTCGACGAAGTGGCTGAGGCGTTGTAGGTGAACCATGCGTCGTTGTTCTTCGATCCGCAGGCCGACAGTGCCACAGCAGCGACGGCGATTGTTGCGATTCGAAGTCGGCTCACCACGACGTCAGGGTAGAGGCGGAAGTTGCGCATACACCGGTCACATACTCTGGGGGCATGGGCTTGTTCGGACGAAAGAAGAAGGACTCCACTTCCACCGGTGCGCCGCTACCGCCGCCGTCTCCACAACTCGCCAAACAACAACTCGAAACTATTGACACCATGATCGACGCCGTTGAACGTTCGGCGCGGGGCGACCTCGACGGGCTCTTTACCGGTGACGATGGTTCACTCGTTCTGAAAGCCGGTGAATTCACAATCGCGAAGATCCAGAACTCCGGTTTGCTGGAAACCACGCGAGCTCCGTCCACGTACCAAGGCGGATACGGCGGCGTTTCGTTTCCACTCTTCGGGGGAATTCGTGTTCACACGGGCGGAGTGCGCGGAAAGCGAATTCCCGGAAAGGAATCGCTCACCTTTGTCGAAGATGGCGCCGTGGTGATCACCAACAAGCGGGCAGTGTTCCTCGGTTCGGGCAACACAGTCGAATGGCCGTTTGCAAAAGTGCTCGCCTGCGAACACAATCCCGCGGGCTATACAACTTTCGCGTTGTCCGGTCGAAAGAAGAATTCCGGCTTCGGCTATGGAACCGACGTGGCGCACGAAGTGCAGTTCCGCGTCGAGTGGGGAATCGCGCTGTGCAACGGCACAACCGATCGGTTGCTGACCCAATTGCGCACCGAGCGCAACAAAATCACGTCTACGCCGTAAGTGGCTTCGCCAAACGAACCGACGCGAGCTTCGATGGTTCGGCGAGGCCCTGCATGGCAACTTCGAAATCGGGCAACGCATAAACGTCACCTTCGTCGGTGATCATCACGTAGCGATCGAAGCGCTCGAGGAAGGTGCGGTCGTGACTGACGGCGATGACGGTTCCCTCGAAGCCATCGAGCGCCGTTTCCAGCGCTTCCGAAGATTCGATGTCGAGGTTGTCGGTCGGTTCATCGAGCAAGAGCACGTTGTGGCCGTCGAGTTCGAGCCCGAGAATCTCGAGTCTGGCCTTCTGCCCGCCCGACAGGGTCTGGAATTCCTGCCGTGCCTGGTTGCGTAGGCCGTAGCGGGCGAGCGAGCGCATCGACTTCTCTTCGTCGACCAACTTGTCACGGACGATGTCGATGCACGTGCGTCCGGTGAACTCGGGGCGGTCGTTGATCTGCGTGAACATGCCCACCGAGGTGCGTGGCCCGTAAGTGATGTCGCCCACGAGTCCGTCGGTCTTGCCGTTCAATGCGTTGAGAAGGTGCGTCTTGCCGGTGCCGTTCGGTCCGATGAGTCCCACGCGCTCGCCGAAGTGAATCTCGTCCGAGAAAGGAAGGAAGAGGTCATCGACCGCGACCGACTCGAACTTCACGACGCGGCGAGCCGAATCGCTGCCGCGGAATCGCACGTGGATTTGCTGGTCGGGAACCGGAGGTGGTGGCGGGCCGGCTGCGACGAACTTCTCCCATCGCGTTTCGGCCGCGTTTGCCTTGGTTGCGTTCTTGAAGTTCTGCGCCGCTCGAGTCTTCATGATCTTCATGTGATGGAACAGGCGACGCTCTTCGGTTTCCCAGCGCTTCAGATCGTCACCGAGTTGTTCCTGACGCTTCGCGCGGGCCTCGGGGAACGTGGCGTACGAGCCACCGTGCACCCAGCAACCCGAGCCTTCGATCACGACGATCTTCGTCGCGACTCGCTCGAGAAGTGCACGGTCGTGGCTGACCATGAGGATGGTCGACTTGCACGAACGAATCTGGTCTTCGAGCCACCCGCGCGTCGGGATGTCGAGGTAGTTGTCGGGTTCGTCGAGAAGCAGCACGTCGACGCCCGACGTGAGAAGCAGATCAAGCACGAGGCGCTTGCGTTCGCCGCCCGACAGTTCGGAGACTTTCCGAATCGAGAAGTCGTCGACGGGCGTCTTCACGCTGCGCTGTGCCGCGGCGGCCCACTGCGCCTCGAGCTCGTAGCCGCCAAGGTCGCCCCACGTACCGAGTGCCTCGGCGTAACCCATGCCATCGTCGGTCCCGTCGGCGAGAGCCCGTTCGGCTGCGACCAGCGCGCGACCCGCGTCGCGCAGTTGCTTCGGCGCCACTTCGATGAGCATCTCGCGCAGGGTGTCGTCGGGGCGCGACATGCCCACGTCTTGTGTCATCGACAACATCGTTCCGCCGACGGTGAATTCACCTTCGTCGGCCTCGTAGACGCCGGAGAGGATCTTCAGGATCGTGCTCTTTCCGACACCGTTGGCACCGACGATCGCCGCGTGCTCACCTGGGGCAACGCCGAAGCTGACGTCGAAGAACAGTTGGTCGGCTCCGGGTGGTGCGTAGGCCAATTCGGAAACGACGATGCTGCTCACGGGCGACAGTGTGGCGGCGAGTTGCTCTATCGGGACGGATCTAATACCCTAGGGGGTATCTCGATGCGGCACAGCCGCGGATTGGAGCCGTCATGGCCACCATCAATCTCACCGAAACGGACTTCGAGTCGACGGTTCTCGGCGATGGAATCACGCTTGTCGATTTCTGGGCCGAGTGGTGTGGGCCGTGCAAGATGTTTGCCCCGGTCTACGACAAGGTGTCCGGCAGTCATGCGGACATCACGTTTGCGAAGGTCGACACCGAAGCCGAACAGGGAATCGCGGCAGCTCTGCAGATTCAGTCGATTCCAACCATCATGGCTTTCCGTGACGGAATCCTGGTGTTCCGTCAGGCCGGCGCTCTGCCCGAACACATGCTCGAACAGCTGATCACCGGGGTACGCGAACTCGACATGGACGACGTGCGTCGCGAAGTCGCCGAACAGCAGTAGGGCATCAGCGACGCCGTTGCGCGGCGCGACCAATCACCACGAAAAACGCGGCGAGGCCGATCAACACGAGAATCACCCACAGCGTGGTGTCGCGGTTCGATGAACTGCCCGGTGCGGCCACAACTGTGTCATCCGATTTGGACATGGTGGTTGTCGGCGCGGCCAACGTTGAGGTCGTGACGGTGGAAACATTGAACGACGTGCTCAACGCGGATTTTGCACCGACAACGCGCACTTCGAGCCCCGGCTTTCCCCTGCCGACAGGCAGCCAAGTGACTCCGGTCGTGGCGAGGGCAACCCAGTCACCGCCGTTGAGTCGTGCGACGACCACACCACCGATGGACTCGGTCTGAGAAAGGTAGGTCAGCACGGTTGCAGGTTCGATGGCGACTTCCGAGACGTTTGCGGGCAGGTCGATAGCTACACCTGCGTTGGACGGCACGTCAAGCACGACAAGAGGGGCATCTGGGTTGGTGGTCGTCGGTGCTGGTGGAACCGACGTCGTGTCGCCCGCGGCCTTCACGTAGAAAGTCGCAACCCCGTGCCGCTTGTCGGAAGTGCCGCAGTAGGCGAGGTATTCGACGGCACCCTGTCCGGCGATCGTCGGGGTGATGACCCCACTCGTCGCTCCGTCGTCGTGGGTGACCACGTCGGTGATGATCCATCGACCTGTCGCGTCTTTTGCACTGACGAGAAAGGTGGTGTTCGCACTGTTTCCGTCGCACGGCGCACCGAGGTCGGCGACCGTGAATGTCGAATCGACTTTCGGTGTACCCGACACGACGAGTTGAACTTCGGCCACGCCTCCTGCGGCGAGTCCGTCGGTGTTTCCACCCGGCGAGGTCGTCGTCGTGGACTTGGTCTTGTCGGACTTCCCAGCCGGTGTTCCGGCATCGCACGAGACGAATGTGATCTTCGATGCGACCTTTCGGTAGTCAACCTCGATTGCGATGATCGCCTTGAATGCACCGAGGTTGGAAATCGCCCGCGCGGCGAGACGTGCTTTCGCCAGGTACGAAGCGACGCGCGCAAACTGGTCACGCGCGGCCAACGCCTCGGCTTTCGACGGATAACAAGGTGTCGTGCTTGAGGTCCAACCGGTGACCGCTCGTTCGGCGGTAGCGACGATGTCGGCCGGGTTGGTGGCCGATTCAAGGTCGGTGCCGGGAATCGTTCCCGTCGGGGGAAGGATCGAAGGATTCGTCGTCGAGGTGGAGGTCGTCGACTGGGGAGCCGTCGTCACGGGTGCACCACTGTTGAACGACGACGTACCGCACGCCGCAAGTGCGACGCCGAGAGTTATGAGGAGTGACAGGCCGCTGAACCGTGAGTTTGCGCGAAACCCTATTGACGCCATCGATGCGACTGTAACGCTCGCTTCTGGCTGAATTTCGGTTCATTGTGCCGACTACACATCCGTGCGATACCCAACTACGGTGAACCACGAATCAATCTGTCACTCTGTGGCGGGACGGTTCGCTCGAAGGCGACCGGCGCAAGGGGGAAACAATGATGGTCACGTCGAAACGCAAAGTCACTGCTGTATTTGCGTTGGGTGCTCTCGCGCTCGGTATCGCCGGTTGCGGCAAGAGCGACTCCTCGTCGAGCCGCGATCGCAACATCTCCGGTGGGGCAGCTGTCGAGCAGGCGGCAAACCCAGCTCCCTACCAAGTTGGCGTCTTTCTCAGTCGAAAGAACGCGTGGTATTCAACTGGTCCGTGGGGATTCATCTGCGGTGGTGTGGTCATCAATGCGTTGTGGGTGGCCACCACATCTGATTGTGTCAATACGGAGGGGGCTCCGTGGAACAACAACTTGTACAAGGTCGGGTTGGGATTCACCGATCCATGGAAGCCGACTGAATGGGATAATCGAGGCACCTACATGTTCGACGTCGTCGGCTTGCTCTCCGGTGGTGCGCGATCAAATTACGCCCTGCTGAAACTCGGTCGTCCGATCGATTTCGAGAAGTTGAGCACCGTCCGACCCGTCGACCTCCCCTTCGAACTTGACGATTCATGGCCGACGAAGGGTGAGGTGGGTCAGATCTCCGGCTTTGGCATGACCAAGAGCACCCAGTTCGGAGTGACGACCCTTCGAACCGCGCAGGTCGAAGTTGCCACCAATGTCGGCGACGACGTGTGCGGTGATTGGAGCAATTACGAGAGTGGCGAGCGGTTGTGTCTCTCCAAAGCGAAAGGTTCGATGGGCGGCCTCGCCTGCCAGAGCGATGTCGGCGGACCTGTGACAATCAACGTCAATGGTCGGCCCGTGCTCGCGGGAATCATCTCCGAAGTGAATCGCGTCGCGACCTGCGAAAACGACGGTCGCACGCTGGCGGTTCGAGGACGAAACCTTGCACGATGGATTTCTGGTGGGGGGATCGACGACTTTGCGGTCCAACCTGGTGACGGTGCGGTCACATTGTCATGGAGCCCTGTGCGCCCATGGTGGTTCGCTTATGACGAGTCGGGCGAGTGGGACCCCAAGACCCTCGACTACGTCATCGAGATAAGCGAGGACGGAGGCAAAACGTGGCAAACCGTTGCCGATGGTGAGAACACCGACACCGAGGTCACGAT
The DNA here is from genome assembly GCA_964343885.1 of uncultured Bifidobacterium sp. GTDB lineage: Bacteria > Actinomycetota > Acidimicrobiia > Acidimicrobiales > Ilumatobacteraceae > F1-20-MAGs119. The sequence continues at coordinate 4,766 of CAYFLC010000041.1, read as the reverse complement.
TGGCGGACTGACAAACGGCAAGGAGTACTCCTTCCGCGTTGCCGCCCTCAACGAAATCGTTGAACTGACCCCGACCCATCGGTACTTCACTCCCGCGATCACCACGAAAGTTGGTCGCGTCGAGCCGCCGGTCGCGGCGCAGAATGACGCATTCACCGCACCAACGGAAGATCAGCCTGTACCGGCACTCGCCGGGCAGGCGCCGATGGTCGCCGAAGTCGCGCAACCCCCGGCCGCGGCAATCGCGCCTGCGCCCGCGCCCGCGAACGCGGTCACAACCACGCTTCCGGCCGCTTCTGGTAGTCAAGTTGCGGCGCAGTCGGCGAACGTTGTGTTGTCAACGTTCAACCCGATTGGTGTCGACGTTGTTGCTGCACTGGCCAACGTGACCGTGCCTTCCGGCGCCAAAGTGTCGATGACGGTCGACAAGTCATCGAAAGCAGTGTGTGCCGTGCGCGGCGGTGCACTGGTCGCGGTGACCACCGGTAAGTGCAAGGTAAAACTCGCGGTGGCAGCGGGCAAGGGAAAGCCAAAGTCGAAAACCACAACAGTCATCGTGACGAAGTGACTCGGTGAACCATGAATCGTTTGCGCCTCTGGTCCGTCGCCATCGTCTTGGTCGTCGTGATCGCTGCAGTAATCGGAGTCGTTGTCGTCCGGTCGTCACATTCGAGCCACGGTCGTGACCGCAATATCGCGGGTGGCACCGAGGTCGCTTCGTCGACCGCGCCGTATCAGGTGTCGCTGATCTCGTGGAAGGTCAGCGACGGAGTGCGAACCTCTGGTGGCAATGTCTGTGGTGGCACGATCATCTCGGAATATTGGGTACTCACGGCCGACCATTGCTTGCAGCTTGATGCTGTGACGAAGACGCCCGTCCCGTCTGAGATTTACGTCGGGAGCGGAGATCCCAACTTCTCAGACTCCATCTTCAAGCCCGGAAATGGAAGAACTGCCACCGTTGCGTATCGATTCCGCAACGTCGAGGGTGATGTGCCCGGTCTTGACCTCGCGCTGTTGAAGGTCAGTCGGCCGTTTCGCTTTTCGAGCACAGTGCAGGCGGCTGCATTGCCGGTTGGCTTGGACCAGACCACCTGGCCTGCGCTATCGCAAGTGGGATTGATCACGGGCTGGGGAAAGACACTCGTGGACGACGGACAGTCGACCCTCAACGGTGTCGAGCTGAAGGTCAACAATTCATACACGTCCGATTACTGCCAAGATGACACCAACCCGTATTCGTCGTACTTCACCACTATCTACAGTGCGGCCCAACATCTCTGCCTCATGCGAACCAGCCCCGATGTTCGTGCTGCGGCGTGCTCCGGTGACAGTGGTGGACCGTTCGTGGTGAAGACCGGTGGCACGACGTATGTCGCGGGTGTTGCGTCGAAAGCAACGTCACCACAGAGCGATCTGTTCAACTTCTGTACCGGAATTACGCCGAGCCTCTACACGCGCGTAACCGCCGGCCTCGATTGGATCGTTCCCGCCGCGGTGACGAATTTGAACGCAAGAACTGCACCCGGACGTGTCGATCTGTCGTGGAATGATCCTGTGCACCTGCCGCTCAGTCCGATCACCGACTACCAGGTCGACATGCGTGCAGCCGGATCGACCGAATGGTCGACGGTCAACGATGGTGTGTCCACGGCGATGGGAGCGAGCGTCACGGGGTTGAACACTGGCGATTCCCTCGAGTTCCGCGTCTCTGCAATCAACGACGTCAGTATCTCGAACACGGCACTGCGCCAGTTCGCGAACTTCTCCATCACGGTTGGCACACCTCCAACATCGTTGCCAAGCACAACCACGTCAACAACGAGCCCGGCCACGACGACAACGATCGCCCCGCAGTCGGTCACGATCGCTCCGTCAACCACCGCACGCGCCGTGGCCATTGTCGGCAAGACGACAACGACCTCGTCGTTGGCACCCACGACAACGAGTGCGGCTCCATCGGCGACGACGCGTCCCGCAACCGCGGTATCAAGCACATCACCTGCGACCCCGTCGACCTCTTCATTGGGGGGAAAGACTGTGCAGAGCGTTGGTGGAAATGACGCGAAATTTAACAGTCCACCGCTGCCGCCTGACATGACGCCGAAGACGATCGACGACAGCGTCGTTGTTGCATCGGCTGCACCTCAGCCCGTTGTGGGTGCAACGTGGTCGGCGACTGATGTGGCGAAGACCGGCAACGTCACGTTGCCAGCCGGTGGACTCGTGTCGGTTTCCGTGCCAGCGAAGTCAGCAAAAGTTTGCAAGTCGAATGGCAGTGGACTGACGATCGTCGGCAAGGGAACCTGCAAGGTCACTGTTTCGGTGAAGTCGGGGTCGGGAAAGCCGAAGAAGAAAACGGTTTCGATCAAGGTTTCCTGAAGGGACAAAGGCCCTTGCCAGAATTAGGGTTGGTTCGTGAAAGCCCTGCGAGTGCTCGTTTCTGCCGCCGTGTTCGGCGCAGTCACCATCGCAACCGGGGTCGCCGTCGCGCCAACCTCTGCGGTGGGAGTCGCGAGTGCTGCACAGGGCGAATACATCGTCACCTTCGACGACGGCACAAACGTGGCGGCAAAGGCGCGTGCCGAAAGGTCGCTGGGTAATCCGGTAGGGAAGATTTTCAACGAGGCCGTCGATGGCTTCGTCGCAAAGCTCGACGCCGGCGACCTCAGTCGTCTGCGTCGTGACAAAGACGTCGCGAGTATCGAACCAAACGCGACATTTCGGGTTGCCGCAGACTCAAACCGTTACATCGTTCAGGTGAAGTCCAACGTCAATGCATCTGCGCTGGCGGCTTCCGTCGGCGGGTCGGCAATCGTTACCTATTCGCACGTCTTTACCGGCTTCGCAGCGGTTCTTTCCGAAGCGGCACGTTCCGAACTTGCCGCGAACAGCAACGTCGTCGCAATCGAACCCGACCTTCTCGTCACAGCAAGCGCCGATCAATCGAATCCGACATGGGGACTCGACCGCAGTGACCAGCGTGGGCTCCCGCTGAACGCGCGTTTCGCTACGTCCACCGACGGGCGCGGCGTGCGTTCATACATCGTCGACACCGGGATTCGTGCAACTCACAATGAGTTCACGGGGCGCGTTGCAGCGGGCTTCGACGGAATTCTCGATGGCCACGGAACCGATGATTGTCACGGGCACGGCACGCATGTGGCCGGAACGGTTGGTGGCACGACGTACGGCGTCGCCAAATCCGTGACGTTGGTGCCGGTGCGCGTTCTCGGTTGCACCGGCAGCGGTTACATGTCGGTCGTCATTCAGGGTCTCGACTGGATTGTTGCCGATCACGTGTCGGGCACCCCGGCAGTCGCAAACGTCAGTCTCGGCGGAGCGAAATCAAGTTTCATGAATGCAGCCGTTGCGCGCGCGGTCGCCGATGGCGTTGTCGTCGTGGCGGCAGCCGGCAACGCGAACTCCGACGCATGCAACTCATCGCCGAGCAGTGAACCATCCGCGATCACCGTCGGGGCATCCACCTCGGTCGATGCCCGGGCCAGCTATTCGAACTGGGGAACGTGTCTCGACGTGTTTGCGCCGGGTTCATCAATCACATCGGCCACCTCCACGAGCGATGTTGCAACTGCAACACTCAGCGGCACGTCGATGGCCGCGCCACACGTTGCAGGGGCGGCGGCTCTCATTCTCGAATCACAGCCGAACCTTTCGCCCGCACAGGTCGCGTCGCGCATCAATGACAACGCCACGTCGGGGGCATTGACAGATATCGGCGCGGGCTCGCCGAATTCGCTGCTCTTTGTCGGTGCCGACAGCGTGGTGTCTCCAACGACCACTGTTTCGTCGACGTCAACGTCATCTTCAACATCAACGTCGCCGACGACTGCCGCACCGACAACGGTCGTCACAACCACGGTGCCAACCACATCACGGCCCACCGGACCGTCAAATGACTCTTTCGCGAATGCGACGCGTCTCATCGACGCGAGTGGTGCGATTGGTGCGAGCACGATCGGGGCCACCCGCGAGGCGGGTGAACCCACACACGGCGGTTGGGGAGGTGCAGCATCGATTTGGTTTACGTGGAAGGCGCCCGCAGATGGCGACTTGGTGGTGTCCACCGGCTCGACGTCGGGCGCGTCACTCAGCAGCACGTTCGACACACTGCTCGGCGTCTATACGGGTCTCAAGGTCGACACATTGACGAGTCTGCAGACGAACGACGATTTCTCTTGGCCAACATACGCGTGGAGTCGAGTCTCGATGTCCGTGACGGCGGGAACCGAATATCGGATTGCAGTCGACGGTTACGCAGGGTCGAGTGGCGACGTGAAGCTGTCGTGGACATTCACCGCGGTCGACCTGACAATTCGACCGAGCGAACCGCGTTCGGTCGTCGTGACGCCACTGGACAGCGGTGCATACGTCGGATGGGACGCACCGCTGACCACCGGACGAGGAACGCTGGTCTACACCGCCACTGCGAGCCCTGGTGGACAGTCGTGCACCACGGCAGCGACGCGCTGTCTCATTGGTGGTTTGGTGAACGGCACCGAATACTCGGTAATTGTCAATGCGAAAAACAACGCGGGTGTCGGGCCAAGCTCGAATCCACCGGTCTTCTTCACACCGAATACTCCGTGGGGACACGCAATCGCCACACGCGCGTGGGGTGTCGATCGACTTGATCAACGCGCGCTTCCACTCAGCGGAACGGTGACTCGGTCGACTGCGGGTCGACTCGTCAATGTTTATGTCATCGATACGGGCGTCTACGCCGCGCACAACGAACTTGCGCT
>CAYFLC010000040.1:0-11570 GCA_964343885.1 uncultured Bifidobacterium sp. | reverse complement strand
GTGCATCGGCGTAAGAACTGAGCGTGAACGCTTCACGCGAGAAACGACGAATCGCCAGGTTCAATCCGTGCGGACTAACGGGTGGAATGGCTGCGCAAAGACGTGACCCGTCTTTCAGACGTGCGTCAACAACCGGGGATGACAAATCGACGCGCCGACCGAGCGGAGCGAGCAAACGTTCGAGAAGTGCCACAGCCTCGCCATGATTCAAATCGTCGAGACGTGACAGGCCACCGGTGCGTTCAACCCAGACCTCTGTGTCGTTGTTGACCACGATCTCGCGGATATCAGGATCATCGAGCAGTGCGACAAGTTCAGTTGCCATGGTGTTCCTCAGTGCGGAACGTGAAGAGAGATGAGGTCAGCAAGGGAGTCGTCGATGCACTTCGGCACCCGGTTGGCCAGCAGGCCGGCGTCCACCGAGCGCGAAACCGCAGGGTCGAGAGCGATTCGTGCGACCACGGGAAGGCGCAGCACTGTCGCGACGTCGTTCGCCGTGAGTGCCCGACCCGGCTCATCGATCAGGATGATGCCATCGAATTCGTTCTTTTGGTTGCCGAGCGCGGCAGTGGCTCTGCGCAACGCGAGATAACAAGGGCGTGTGACGAGATACGAATGAGTTGTGATGTCGAGCAGTGGTTTTCCCGGTTGAAGAGTTCCGAGGTCGACCACCACGGGACCACTGAGCGAAGCGAGTTCCGTCGCCAGTGACATCCACTGCATCTCGGTCGCAGTCACATTCATCGGTCGTGGTAGCAGTTGCAGCGCTGCGTTGACCTCGTGGGGTGCCGAGCCGTTCGGCTCGGGAATGCCGAGAGTGGCAGGTTGGTCACCATTCAGATCGGCGAGGTAGCCGCCTCCGCGATGACGTGCCGCAAGCAGCAGAGCAAGCGATGCCGCTGTGACCGTCGTACCGCTTCCACCTTTGACCGATCGACAGAGAATGATCATGGAGTTCCTTTCGTTGAACCGACTTCGTGTGCTGCGGTGTGTGCGTGCGGTCGGGAAGTTCGGCAGTCGGGCTTTCGCTTTCGAGGTCGCTCGGGCTACGGTGACGTCGTCATGGAGGTGTCCGTGCGCCTGGTGGGCTCCGCCGCCTTCAAAGCGGTTGGGACGAGCGATCCTCGTCCGGCGGGTTCGATTCCCGTCCACCTCCGCCATTCGTTTTCGTCATTCGCACGTCGTGTTGCCTCGGTGGCAGCTGTCGCTTTGTTTCTCGCTCCCGCCGGCATCGCACGGGCCGATGCTGCGAGGCCGGGCAACACACAGAGCGTCGTCGAGTCGGTTGAACCAGCATCCGATGTGGTCCGATTCGACGTTGTCGGTTCCGACGCATTCATGCGGGTTCGCGTATCGAAGGGGCACACCGCCGAGATTGCGGGATACGAGGGCGAGCCCTTCGTGAAAATCGATCGATTGGGAGCGGTGTGGGTGAATGATCGGTCGAACACATTGGCGGTCAGCGCCACTCGGTACGGAAGCGCAACGTCTGGCGAAACCAGCGCCGGGTCGACGAAACAAGAGGTGAAGTGGACCCGAGTGCGCGGTGATGGCACCTATCTGTGGCACGACCACCGCGTTCATTGGATGAGCCCGACGACGCCGCCCACCGTCAACGCGTCGGGACTGGTGCAGAAGTGGATACTGAAGGTAACGGTCGATGATGTACCGACGACTGTTACCGGTTCGCTCTATTTGCGTTCGACCCCGGGTTCGTGGTGGTGGGCCATTGCATTCATCGCGTTTGTCGCAGCATTGTTTGCCTCACGGCGTGTCAGATCGTTGTTGCTTGCTGCCAGCGGAGCGGCGGCTACGTTGATCGGCGCGCTTGCATTCTGGGGAATGCCCGAGGGGGCAAGACCGAGCCCGACCCTGCTTGCACTCGGCCTTGCGGCTCTTGTCATCGTGACGGTTGGCCGCATCTTCCGTCGTCAGGACGAAATTGTCGATGCGCTTGCGGCGTCGTCGGCAATTGCACTGCTGGTTCTCGTTGTTCTGGCAAGAGATTTCGTCGCGCAGCGATTTGTTCCCGGAATCGGCGACGAATGGTGGATTCGTTTCGTGTTGCCGGCAGTGGCGGGTGCGGCCGTTGCTGTTGCGGTGACATCGATGCGAGCACTGCTCGCTGCGCCGAAAAAATAAAAGACGACTCAGACGGCGAGAAGATCGCGCGCGCCGGTGTCGCTTGACGGGTGACGCAGTTTGCTCATGGCGCGTGCTTCGATCTGACGAATGCGCTCGCGCGTGAGGTTGAAGTGTTCGCCGACTTCTTCGAGGGTGCGAGGTTCGCCACGGTCGAGGCCGAAACGCAACTTCAGAATTTCGCGCTCGCGCTCGTCGAGAGGAGCGAGCAGTCGCTGGATCTCTTCGGGCAACAATGCGGTAGCCGCGACTTCGAACGGTGACTCAGCAGAGCGGTCCTCAACGACATCGCCGAGTTCGGCGTCGCCGTCTTCGCGCAGCGGTTCGGAGAGCGAGAGGGGTTCGGCGGCGAAGCGCAAAGCTTCGGTGACCTTGTCCTCGGGCATCTCGACTTCCTTTGCGAGTTCCGCGAGGGTTGCCGGGCGGCCGTACTTCAGCTCGAGGCGCGAGCGGGCCTTCTGCAAGCGAGCGAGTGTGTCGCCGGCGTGGACTGGCAGGCGGATGGTGCGGCCCGTGTTGGCGATACCGCGTGTGATTGCCTGACGAATCCACCACGTTGCATAAGTGGAGAACTTGAAGCCCTTGCGCCAGTCGAACTTCTCGACGGCGTGCATGAGGCCGAGGTTGCCCTCTTGAATGAGATCAAGGAGCGGAAGACCTGATGCTTGGTACTTCTTTGCGATCGAAACGACGAGACGAAGGTTCGACTGTACGAATGCACGCTCGGCTGTTTCACCCTCTTTTGCGACACGACGCAGTTCACGCTTCTTTGTGGGAGTGAGTGACTTGTCGTTGGTGTTGAGCTCGGCTTGGGCTTCTTTGCCGGCCTCGATCGCCTTGGCGAGGCGCACTTCGTCGTCTTTGGTGAGGAGTGCGTACTGGCCGATGTCGGTGAGATACAGCCTGACGAGGTCTTCTTCGTCGCGATCCACCCGGTCCTTCGCCATACGCGCCATACGATACCGACGACCCCCAAAGCCACAACCGAGAACGCTGCTTTTCTTCGTGCGGATTGGGTAACTTTCCTTGCATGGCAAACCCCCTCCTGAACGACAAGGCAATGAACCAAGCGGCCAACCGTGGCTGGGCGGCATCGGAAGCCGATGCGGGCAAGCAATCGACGGGAACATGGGCTCCGCCCATCACCGACGGACCCGTCAGTCCCTGGACTTCGACCGCAAAAATGACCGCCAGCGGGGCGATCAGCGCGACGCTCGTTCTGATGGTTCTTCTGCTCGCTGCCGGGGTTTTCGGTTGGTCAGCGGTGAAAGAGCCCGTTGCTGGTCAGGTGCAGTTTCCAGGTTGGGTGATCGCTGGAATCATCATCGCGGTGATCGCCGCATTCGGGGCGATGTTCAAACCGAACCTCGCACGCTTCCTCGCACCGGTCTACGCGATTGCCGAAGGATTGGTCGTCGGCGCGATTTCACACGCCTACAACATCCAGTACGACGGCATCGTTCTGCAGGCCGTCGGTGCAACGGCAGGTGTCTTCACCGTGATGCTCGTTCTCTACCGCACCGGAATCATCCGCGTGAACGACAAGTTTCGTCGCATCGTCATCGGCGCGACCATGGGACTCGTCGTTTTCTACGCGGTGGCCTTCCTCTTCAGTCTGTTCGGTGTCGACGTGTCGTTCTTCAACAACGGAAGTCTCCTGGGTATCGGCCTCAGCCTGTTCGCCGCCGGTCTTGCCGCAGCGAACCTTGCGATGGACTTTGACTTCATCGAGCAGGGCGAGCGCAACGGTCTGCCGAAGCAAATGGAATGGTATGCAGCGATCGGCGTCATGGTGACGCTGGTCTGGCTGTATCTGGAACTGCTTCGCTTGTTCGCGAATCTGCGCGAACGCAACTAGTTCGGAAACTGGCTCGGCGCAGATTCAGCGCGTCGCGCGGTGGGGCGCTGTGCCAACAAGTCGTCGGGCAACGGCTGGCCTGTGACCTCGTCGGTCCAGTACGTGCCGGCCTCGAGTCGCGCCAGTGCGGTTTCCACGTCGGCGAGGTCTTGTTCGATCTGGTCGAGGTTGATCGGCTGGCTGTCGCTCACATCGCAAGCATAGGCAGATAGCGTCTCGCGCATGCCTACGCCGTTCCCACCCTTCGATGGTTCCGCCCCCAAGCAACAGCAGTTCGCCGAGTACCCCGAAATGGGCATTGATCCGGCGAAGCGTTACACCGCGACGATGGACACCTCGATGGGAACCATGGTGATTGCACTCGACCCGATCAAGGCACCGAAAACTGTCAACAGCTTCGTGTTTCTCGCGCTGAACCACTACTTCGACGGCATCATCTTCCACCGCATCATCAACGGATTCGTTTGCCAAGGCGGTGACCCCACGGGAACCGGTCGTGGCGGACCCGGCTATCGCTTCGAAGACGAACTGCCGAAGGCAGGTGAATACAAGATCGGTTCGTTCGCAATGGCAAATGCCGGCCCGAACACCAACGGTTCGCAGTTCTTCATCATCTCGGGCCCCGATGGCTGCCGCTTGCCACCTGCGTACGCGTTGTTCGGCCAGGTTGTAAAGGGACTCGAAGTCGTCGAAGCGATGCAGAGTGTTCCCACTGCAGCCGGCGACCGCCCGAAGACCGACGTCGTCATCAACTCGGTCACCATCACCGTCGCAGACTGACACCGTCGTGGGTCGGCGCGTCACTACCGACACGCTGTCGATCAACGAGGCGCGTGCGATCGCACTCGTTGCCCAGGGGTTCGGTAAACGATCGAAAGGACAGCCAACACAACGGGATCTCTCCCGCGTTTTCGATGACGTCGGCTTGATCCAAATCGATTCGGTCAACGTTCTCGTCCGCAGCCAGGAACTGCCACTCTTTGCACGCCTCGGCGCGCATCCGCGTTCGTTGATTCCCGATGCGCACGCGAAGCACAAACTCTTCGAGTACTGGGGTCATGCCGCATCGCACGTTCCCGTCGACCAGCATCGATTGTTTCGTTGGCGAATGGACGCCGCGAAGCGCGGTGAAACATGGGGTGGCATCGCCGAGTTCGGACGTACGAAGCGCGCATTCATCAAGAAGATTCACGCGTATGTGTCGGAGAACGGCCCGATTGCCGCAGGCGAAATCTCCACGCGTACCGAGCCGAAGGGAACATGGTGGGACTGGGACGACGCGAAAATTGCTCTCGAGTATTTGTTCTGGACCGGCGAACTGACGGCACGTCGACGCACACGAGACTTCGCGCGTCTGTACGACATTCCCGAGCGCATGATTCCCGCCGAGCACCTGAACGCTGCGACGCCGTCGATCGATGACGCACACGACGAACTGATGGAACGGACGCTTCGGCATCTTGGTGTGGCCACCGCAACCGACATTGCCGATTATCACCATGTGAAAGTTGCAGCCGTGAAGTCGGCGCTGGCGCGACTGATCGAAGCGCAGAAGGTTCAGACTGTGAGCGTTGAAGGCTGGCCGCAACCTGCGTACGTGCTTTCGTCTCTGAAGGTCCCGTCTTCCGATTGCTCTGCGATGTCGTGCTCATCGCTCTTGTCGCCGTTTGATTCGCTCGTCTGGTGTCGACCGCGAATCGAGCGTCTATTCGGATTCAACTACCGCATCGAGATCTACGTACCGGCGCCCAAGCGTGTGTACGGCTATTACGTTTTGCCGTTCCTGATGAACGGTGAACTCGTCGGACGTTTCGACCTGAAGGCCGATCGTCACGCATCGACGCTTCTCGTTCAGGCGAGCCACATCGAGCTAGCGTGCGCGGATCGGAGCGCACACGTGGCAGATGCGGCTGCCACGGAATTGCGTTTGATGGCGCGATGGCTGCAACTCGAACGCATCGAAACAAAGCCGCGGGGAACCCTCGCAAAAGCATTGACCAAATCGCTAGCGTGACGCGCATGTCGCCGTTGATCGCCGTCGCAGGTCGCACCGCGGTTGCGGGGCGCGTCTCGCGCGACGCTGTGGCGTTCGCCGGGCGGCGCTATCTGGAATCGGTGCTGCGCGGCGGCGGTGAACCGGTTGTCGTGGCGCCGCAGCGCATCACCCCCGATGTTGCTCGCGATCTGGTTGGCCGGTTCGACGGCTTGTTGTTGCTGGGTGGGCCAGACGTCGACCCCGAGTTGTACGGCGAAGAGCCGCATCCCACCGTGTACGGCGTCGATCGTTTCCAGGACGATTTCGAAATTGGTCTTCTGCATGCAGCGCTTGAATTGAACATCCCCGTGCTTGCAGTGTGTCGCGGTATTCAGCTCGTCAACGTTGCACTTGGTGGTTCGTTGATCCAGCACATCGATGAATCGAACGGACCGCAGCATCGCCCCGGCGGGTTCCCCGCAGGCGCCGAATTCGCGGTACACGACATCAACATCCTCGAGGGTTCGAAGATGCACAAGGCGCTCGGTACGACTCAAATCTCCGGTGCATCGTTCCATCATCAGGGTCTCGATCGACTTGCCGACGGATTGATTCCCGTCGGTTGGTCTTCCGACGGATTGGTCGAGGCAGTCGAACACCCCGAACGGTGGCTACTCGGTGTGCAGTGGCACCCCGAAGACACCGCCCACGAAGACCCGCCGCACCAGTCGCTTTACAGCGCGTTCGTTCGTGCGGCTTCGGCGTTCAACTCGGGTTCGGTGAGTGCCCAGCGAAATGCTCGGGTCACCAAACCACCGATGGGCTGACCGATCATCACGTCGGCAACGGGAACATACGGAAGTCGCAGGTAACCCCGCGCCCATCCCGGAAGTGTTGACACCGCGGCGGCGGCGATTGCCGAATAACCCATGCGTGCCGCAAAGGGGAGCGGCGGCGTGAGAACCAAGTAGCGGGCAGCATCGCGCGCCTCTTTCGACGACCGCAGTTCCGACCTGAACATGCGCAGCTGGTCGCGCAAAGATTGTTCGTTCGTGGGTGGTGCCGGCACACCGAGAGCACGCGCGATCTTGGCCGTGTCGGCCACGTATGCGTCGCGACCGTGCTGGTCAAGCGGGTCGAGGCCGAAGCGTTGATGTGCAGCAAGAAAACTGTCGATCTCGGCGACGTGGACCCATCGAAGAAGATGCGGGTCGTTGGCAGAGTACGGAACTCCGTCGGAGGTAACGCCACGCACTCGTTCGTGAACCGCACGCACGCGGTCGACAGCGTGTTGGGCGGTGACGGCCGAACCAAAGGTTGTGGCTGCGAGAAAGTCGGCAGTGCGCTGCAGGCGACCCCACGGATCGTTGCGGTAATCGGAATGCGTGGCGACGCCTGCCATGGCGACCGGATGCAGAGACTGGAGAAGAAGTGCGCGCAGTCCGCCGATGAACATCGACGCATCGCCGTGCACACGAATGATCGCGCTGTCTTCCGAGAACCAACGCGGACCTGGCTCGGACACCATTTGTTCCATTCGCTCCCGAGCATCGGGGCCGGCGATGCGACCACGCACGGCGTCGCCCAAGGCTTGACGCAACTCTTCGATGCGGGGGGCAACGTTCACCACGCCCACATCGTGCCAGCGTACGCTTCGGTCATGCCGTCTCCAGCCGAAGAAAAGGTCGGATCTACCCGCTGGCTCGTGAAGGCCGTGTCCATCTTCTGGGTTGGCTTCCTGGTGATGGTTGCCACGCGGTACTCATTCCACCGCTTGACGAACCTGCTGCTGTTGTTGCTCGTCTCGATCTTTCTTTCGCTTGCGATCGAACCCGGCGTGAACCGTCTCGAACGTCGTGGGTGGCGCAGAGGCCGCGCCACCATCTCGATCCTCCTCTCGGTGGTCATCGGGGCAATTGCGATCATGACGCTGTTCGGCACTTTGGTTGCGAACCAGATGGTCGACCTGTTGCGGAACAGCGAGCACTACGTCAGTGAAACGGTGAAGTTTGTCAACGACACGTTCAACGCGAACATCGACCCTAAGGAAGTCAACGACAAAATCGCCGACCCGAACGGCCCTGTTCAACGCTTCATCAATGCACAGCAAGACAAGGTCGTCAGCGTGTCGGTGAAGGCTCTCGGATTCCTACTGCAAGCCTTTTCGGTGCTGCTCTTCACCTTCTACTTCGTTGCCGATGGACCGAAGTGGCGAAGGATCATTTGTTCGCGTTTGGCGCCCGACCGACAAGTAAAGGTTCTGAACGGATGGGAGATCGCGGTCGACAAGACCGGGGGATACCTCTACTCACGCGCCTTGCTCGCACTCATCTCGAGTTTCTTCCACTGGATCGCATTCCAAGCGATTGGCACACCCGCTCCGATTGCGATGGCCATCTGGGTGGGCCTGATTTCGCAGTTCCTGCCCGTTATCGGAACGTACGTTGCCGGCGTGTTGCCGCTTCTTCTCAGTTTCATCAACAAGCCTGCATCTGCAATCTTCGTCGCGGGTTTCGTCATCATCTATCAGCAACTCGAGAACTACCTCTTTGCACCGCGCATCACGGCGCGCACCATGGATCTGCATCCGGCCCTTGCGTTCGGATCCGCGATTGCCGGTGCGGCGGTACTCGGGCCGGTTGGTGCGATTCTTGCCCTGCCCGGCGCGGCGATGATTCAGGCCATCGCAGCCGAATGGGGCACGCGTCATGAAGTTGTGACGAGTCCCCTCACCACCGTTGCCCCGACGCTGGAAAAGAAACGGCGATCGCGAAAAACGAAACGCGGCACGGACGGTTAGGCGAGCGTGGCGACAATTCCTTTCGTCGAACCACTCGACGATCCCCAGTACGGCCACGGTGTCTCGTTGTCACCTCTCGTGACCCGAGTCATCGCCAACAACCCGTCAAAGTTCAGCTACAAGGGAACCGGTACGTACATCGTCGGTCGACAGAACGTTGTCGTAATCGACCCGGGGCCCGAATTGGACTCGCATCGTGAAGCACTCGAACGCGCACTCGAGAACAAAACGGTTATGGGGATTGTCGTCACCCACTGTCACTCCGATCACGTGCCGCTTGCGCATTGGCTGGCGGCAAAAACGGCCGCGCCCACCTACGCGATCGGCCCGCATCCGCGCCATGAAGTCTCGGCTGACGACGACGTCGACGACGATGATGACGCCGAAGACACCGATGACGTCGCGGACGATGAAACGCGCGAACACATCGATCACGACTTTGAACCGACCGTGCGCGTGGTCGACGGCCAGCGTTTTCTCGATGTTGATGACTGGTCTCTGACAGCCGTTCACACGCCCGGCCACACCTCGAACCATCTGTGTGTGCATCTCGACGCGGAAAATGCGCTTTTCACGGGAGATCACATCATGGGGTGGAGCACAACGGTTGTCTCGCCACCCGATGGCAACATGGCCGACTACTTCGCATCGGTACGCAAACTGCAGGCAAGGTCTGACGCAATTCTGTATCCGACGCACGGGAACCCGATCACAAACCCGAAGCCATTTCTTGCGGCATACCTGGAGCACCGCGTCGAACGCGAGCGACAGATCATCGCAATTCTCGAGAACGGCGAACGAACGGTCAAACAGATGGTCGAAGTGATGTATGTCGATGTGCGCAAGGAGCTGCACAAGGCGGCCCGTCGAAGCGTGTTGGCGCATATGCACAAACTGGTCGGCGATGGTGTGGTGATCACCAAGAACGGTGAAACGCCACGAGCGACGAGCATTTACGCGATTCGGTAGACCATTCCCCGATCCGATGGACGGGCGAAACTAAATTTCCTTCGTGACCCCCAAGGAATTGCGAGGCAACCCAAAGTTGTGGCTGACACCTGTCGCCGCTGTTGTCATGCTGGTTGCGGGGGTCACACTTGCCGTTGGTCGCGGTAACGATGGTGCATCGGCCTCGCTACAAACCTCGACGATTCCGCCATCAACAACCACCTCGACGACGATTCCAGAAACCACATCGACCATCGCACCCGAATCCACAACAACCGTTCCGCCGGAAACGACGACGACGCTTCCGGCAGAAACAACCACAACGACCATCGTCTACAACCACGACAATCCGCGCCCGCTGCCGGAAAAGTCGGGCAAAGGTCGTCGTGTCATCTACCAGAACAGTCTCAACTGGGTCTGGATCGTTGACGAAAACGAGCAGGTCGTGATGTCGGTTCCCGTGTCGGGCCGCGAAGGGGTTCCCAAGCCGCGCAAGTACGCGGTGATGTCGAAGAGCGAAGTTTCGCAGAGCATTTTCTACCCCGAGATCAAGATGAAGTGGTCGGTCCGATTTGCCATCAGCCCGAACGGAAAGAACACGATCTCGTTCCATTCGATACCCGTGTGCGCGTGGACCGGCGGCCACTGCAACACGCTGGGGCCGATGCAGACTCCTGAACAACTCGGCACGTTCCAAAGCGGCGGTTGCGTCCGCATGCTCGAAGCCGACGTGAAGTTCCTCTACGACTTTGTCCAGGTGGGCACGCCCGTCATCGTGCTGCCCTAGGAAATACGGCACTCGTACCGCCGACAGGAAGTCGGTCCGCCAGCGCGACTATTTTCATTCGTCAGAGGGGGAGCGATGTCGTTGAATCTGGCACGAATCGGTGAATTCTGGGCCCGTTGGCGTCCGAATGAGTTGTCGATCAAGTATGCGGGGCGCGAGACAACGTGGGCCGACCTGAACCGCGAGACGTCGGAATTGGCGGCGGGGCTTGCCGCCAAGGGAATCGGGCGGGGCGACCGCATCGGTGTGTTGCTCACCAACTGCCTCGAGTGGTGCGAAGTGACGATGGCTGCGTGGAAGCTCGGGGCCGTCATCGTGCCCATCAACACCCGGTTCACGCCGGCCGAGGTGAAGTTCGTCGTCGCGAACGCCGGCGCAAAGGTTCTGTTCACGAATTCCGGTTTGGCAGATGCCGCAGCGACGGTCGAGAACTGCGAAGTCATCAAGGTCGAAAACATCGCCCCTTTGTTCGTGAAGGGTGCAAGTGTCACCACCGCCGACACCGAATCCGATGATGCAGCGTTCATTTGTTACACGAGCGGTACCACCGGTGACCCGAAAGGTGCGGTGCTGACGCACGGTTCATTCAATGCCGGATCGCAATCGTGGGCGCAGGCGTTGAACCTGTGGCCCGGCGACAAATTGCAGTTGCCTTTCCCGCTCGCGTTCACGGGTGGCCTGGCCTTGTGGCTGTACGCCTATTGGTCGGGCGCGAGTCTGCTGCTCGACAACGAAGTGAACATCGACCGCATCTTCGACAATTTTGAAAAGGAGCGCGCGACGGGCTTCATGGGCGTGCCAACGATCTTCCAGATGCTCGTCGACCATCCGCGTTGGCAGACCGCCGATTTGTCGAGTTGGAAGAAGGCGTGTTCTGGTGGCGCCGTCGTTCCGCCTTCGTTGCTGAAATCGGTACAGGCGCGTGGTGTGCCGATGCTGCAGATGTTCAGCCTCACGGAATCGTCGGCGGCCGGAACCGTGCTGCCATCGCACGACGCGTTCCGCAAAGTGGGCTCGGCGGGTATTCCGATCAACCACGGTTCGTTGAAGATTGCCGACG
>CAYFLC010000039.1:0-11838 GCA_964343885.1 uncultured Bifidobacterium sp. | reverse complement strand
CCGACGACGCGGGGGAGCGAGAGAAGATCTTCCGCGTCCTTCATCGTGATGCGGTCGATGTTCATCGTCGCGAAGAGCGACACCATCTTCGGCTTCTCCATGCCGGGAGGCGGATTGTCGGGGGTGCCCCACTGAACGTACGCGCCGTAGCGGCCGGACTTGGCGAACACCGGCAGCCCGTCCTTCTGCCCGATGGGGTCGTCGCCCTTTGGTGCGGCGAGAAGTGTGAGTGCAACGTCGAGCGTGAGATCTTCCGGAGTCATCGTGTCGGGGACACCCGCGGTGTTCTCGCCCGAGCGAACGTACGGCCCGAATTTTCCGGGCTTTACGATGACGTCGTCACCCGTGTCGGGGTGTTTGCCGAGAACGAACGTGTTGATTTCGGCAGCATCGATTTCGTCGAGGTTGTCGGCGACGATCTTCTTCAGGCCCGGTTCCTTGTCGATGTTCGAGGGAACACCGAAGTAGAAGTTGTGCAGCCAGCGGTTCTTCAACTGTTCGCCGCGGGCGATTGCGTCGAGGTCTTCCTCGATCGAGGCGGTGAATCCGTAGTCGACCAGTGTGCCGAAGTGCTCTTCGAGCAGGCGGATCACCGAGAAGGCCGTCCAAGTTGGGACGAGCGCGGTGCCCTTCTTGCGCAGGTAGTCGCCGCGGTCGACCATCGTCGAGATGATCGACGCCCAGGTTGACGGGCGGCCGATGCCGAGCTCTTCAAGCTTCTTCACGAGGCTTGCCTCGGTGTAGCGCGCCGGTGGCGTGGTGGCGTGCGAGTTGCCGATGTATTCGTCGACAGGAACCGAGTCGCCCTTCGCGAGCGGCGGCAGAAGGACGGACTCTTCGTTTGCCGCGTCTTTGTCTTCGTCGGCGTCGTCTTCCGGCAGGTCTTCGTATGCCTGGCGGTAGCCCTTCTTCGTGATAGTGGTTCCACTTGCCGAGAACTCGCAACGTGATGAATCAGTTGCCGTCACCTCGAGCTTCACACTGACGGTGACACCCGTTGCATCGGCCATTTGTGATGCGAGCGTGCGTTGCCAGATGAGACGGTAGAGCGCAACTTCTTGCTTCGACTTCAGTTGGCCCTCGACCTGCTCGGGTGCCCGAAGCGGCAGCGTGGGGCGAATGGCCTCGTGTGCTTCCTGTGCGTTCTTCACCTTCGAAGTGAATGTGCGCGGTTGCGGAGACAGCATGTCGTTGCCGTACACCTTGCGGATGGTGTCGCGGATCTCGCCCATCGCTTCGGCCGACAACACCACCGAGTCTGTACGCATGTAGGTGATGAACCCGTTTTCATACAGGCTCTGCGCGACGCTCATCACCTGTCGGCCCGAGAGGCGCAACTTGCGACCGGCTTCCTGTTGGAGCGTGCTGGTCATGAAGGGTGCCTTTGGCGACGAACGGTAAGGCTTGTCTTCGACGCTGGTGACGACGAGTGACTTACCCGCGAGACCTTGGACCAGTTGATCGGCGCGCGATTCGGTGACGACGATGACTTCGGCGCGCGGAGTGCCGTGGTCGTCGAAGTCTTTGCCGGTGGCGACGCGCTTGCCGTCGAGCGAGGTGAGGCGGGCGGTGAAAGAAGGGGATGAGCCGGTCTTTGCGTCGAGGTCGAAGTAGACGGCCGAGCGGAAGTTGATGCGTTCGCGTTCGCGTTCGACGATCAGGCGGAGCGCCGGGCTCTGCACGCGTCCGGCCGAAAGGCCACGGTTGACGCGACGCCACAAGACGGGCGACACCTCGTATCCATAGAGGCGGTCGAGAACGCGGCGAGTCTCGGCTGCGTCGACGAGCCCCATGTTGATCGTGCGCGGGTTGGCGACGGCCTCGGCGATGGCCGACTTCGTGATCTCGTGAAACACCATGCGGTGGACGTCGCACTTGGGGTTCAGGTACTCGCGAAGGTGGGCGGAGATGGCTTCGCCCTCGCGGTCTTCATCGGTTGCGAGGTAAACGACGCTGGCGTTCTTCAGGTCGGCTTTCAGGTCTTTGATGACCTGGCGCCCGCGGTCGGTGAGCTCGTAGGCGGCCTTGAAATCGTTGTCGACATCGACGGCCAAGCCCTTGCTGGGGAGGTCAGCGATATGGCCCACCGAGGCGCGAACGATGTATTCGCTGCCGAGGAACTGGGCGATGGTTTTCGCCTTGGCCGGCGATTCAACGATGACGAGGGGCTTGCTCATTTCGCGTTATGGGCTACGACAAACGACGTCGCGTTGTCAAGTACACACCTTCTGATGCTTACTGGGCTTGACTTTCGCCCGCCGAGACGAGTTCGTCATGGGCATGGTCGGCGCTCAGGTGATGCCCTTCGACGTCGATCGTCGGCAACATGCGGTCGAGCCACTTCGGAATCCACCAGTTGCGGTCGCCGAGCAGTTCCATCGTCGCCGGAACGAGCACCATGCGGACGATCGTCGCATCGATCAAAACGGCGAAAGCCATGCCCAGACCGAAGAGCTTCAGCTGTCGGTCGTCTCCCAAAACGAAGGCGGAAAAGACGCACACCATGATGAGCGCTGCCGCCGTGATGACGCGAGCTGTCGCAGCCAATCCATCGGCCACCGCACGGGCGTTGTCCTTCGTGTGGTCGTATTCCTCTTTAATACGTGACAGCAGGAACACCTCGTAGTCCATCGAGAGGCCGAAGACGATCGCGAAGAGCATCATCGGTGCCCATGATTCGATGGGGCCGGCCTTACCGACACCGATGAGGTTCTTGCCCCAGCCCCACTGGAAGATGGCCACGATCATCCCGTAGGCGGCGCCGATGGAGAGCAGGTTCATGACGACTGCCTTCAACGGCACGAGGAGGCTGCGGAAGACGGCCATCAGAAGAATGAACGACAGAATCAGAACCGCGCCGATGAGAAGCGGCAGGCGACCCCCGAGGTAATCAGCGAAGTCGACGCTTGCGGCGGTGAAACCACCGACCTTCGCTTCGACGCCCGTCGCCGGAATCACGTCGTCGCGAAGTTTGTGCACCAGTTGCGCGGTCGCCTCATCCTGCGGGGCGCTCTTCGGGTAGACGATGGCCAGGGTGATTGGCTTGCCGTTGACCGTTGCATTCGGGCCGAGCGGGCTCGGTACGGCGAACGCGACGTTGTCGGTCTTCGAGATTTCGCCGATGAATGCCATCAGTTTCTTGGGTGACGTCGCGGTGTCACCTTGCACGGTGACGAACAGCGGCCCGTTGACCCCGGGGCCGAAGCCTTCGGCGAGCAGGTCGTACGCCTTTCGGACAGTCGTCTTCTCGGGCTGGTTGCCCGTGTCGCCGAAGCCGAGGCGAATGCTGAAAAGTGGAACGGCGAGGAGAACGAGCATGGAAGCGGATGCGATGAGTGCGGCCCATGGACGACGCTGTACGAGCCGGCTCCAGCGGAACCAGAAGGTGAGTTCGCGTGGCTTCTGCTGGCGAACAGGAAGTGGCTTGCGCAGCGGCTTGATGACGAAGCTCAGTCCGACGATCGCAACTGCAGCAATGGCACCCAGAGCAAACACGGGAAGCGAATGCGTAAAAATCGCGACGAGCGACATGAGAACCAACACGCCGAGCGACGCGACGGCGGCGCGTGACGTGACGTCGATGCGGTGTTTCACCATGCCAAGCAGTGCGGGAAGAAGGGTGATCGACGCGACCATCATCACGAGAACGCCAATCGCGGCGCCGGTGGCGAGACCACGCACGAACGACAGCCCCATGATGTACAGGCCGAGCAGCGAGATGATGACCGTGATGCCGGCGAAGATCACTGCACGACCGCTTGTGTCGACCGCGTCGACGATCGCGTCTTCAACTTCGAGACCCTCGTGCAGTCCTTCGCGATATCGAGTGACGATGAAGAGGGCGTAGTCGATGCCGACACCGAGACCGACCATCGCGACCATTGACGTGGTGAAGTCGGGCATCGACACGACATGACTGAGAAGGGTGACGACGCTTGATGCGATGCCGAGACCGAGCAATGCGGTACCGATGGGGAGACCCATCGCGAGAACCGAACCGAAGGCCAGGACGAGGATGACGATCGCGGCGAGAATGCCGAGCGCTTCGCTTTCTGGCATCGCGAATTTCGCGAAGACGTCGCCGCCGTACTCGACCTCGAGGCCGTCGACTTTGACCTTGTCGCCGATCGACTTGATCACGTCGGCGACCTTCATGATGTCGGCCTGGCTGCGATTGGTGATCTCGAGTCGTGCGAAACCGATGTACCCCGACTGTGCGATCTGCTGCGGATTCACATAAGGACTGACAACGTCAACACCTTCGACCTGGTCGACCTTTTCGAGAAAAGAATCAACCGGAATTTGGTATGTGTCGTCGACGAGTGGTTTGGCGGATTTGAACACGATCTGCGCCGAGAACCCGGCGGTCGTGGGGTTGACGGCTTCGAGCAGTTCCTTCACTTCGCGCGATTCCGATTTGGGCAGAACGAAGTCGGTGCGGAAGTTGCCACCGGCTGCACCCGTGAGCGCACCCACGATGATGAAGAGCGGAATCCAGAGGCCAAAGACGACGAAACGGCGACGCCGAACACAGAATCGAGCGATCGAGGCGAGCATGGAGACCTTTCATCCGTCGTCGAGCGGGGGTGGGGGGACGACAGCCCACAGGCTAGGGCCGATGCCATTAGCGTTTCCTCAGTGGGCCCGAAAAAATGAGCACAGAAATGAGCCATGCCTGGCGTGTGCGCCGTCTTGATCGCGGTTGGAGCACGCTCGTCAATTCATCGGGCGAGGAAGTTCGCGTGCGGAACATCGGCGCCGACGTAGCTGTTGGCGATTGGGTGACGGTCGACACACTCGTCGAACGCGTCGAATCGGTGGCAGCACGTCGCTCTGCGCTGGTTCGGCGTGCGTCTTTCGAGGGCGCCCGCGCGGTTTCCCATGTGGTTGCGGCCAACATCGACGTCGTCTTTCTTCTCCACGCGGCGCCCGCCGGCGTGAATCCGCGTCGCCTCGAACGTGAACTGGTTCTCGCGTACGACAGTGGCGCGCAGCCGGTGGTGCTACTCACGAAATCCGATGCGGTCGACCAATCCGAAATCGATCACCAGATTGAAGTCGTGAAGTCGGTCGCACCGGGACTCGCGGTTCACGCGGTCAGTTCCTTGCGTAACGACACGCTCGAGGTGCTCGCGCCCTACAGGGGATTCACTGTCGCACTCCTTGGGGCGAGCGGTGTCGGCAAGTCGACGCTCGTGAACGCGTTGGTTGGTCGGCCCGTCCAGCGCACCGGCGAGGTGCGCGAGGGTGACCAGCGCGGACGCCACACAACCGTCGCAGCAGAACTCGTCGATCTTCCCGCGGGAGGTTGGCTCATCGATACACCGGGTTTGCGTGCGGTCAGCCTGTGGACGAGCGGTCACGGAATCGAGCGCGCGTTCGCCGACATCTTCGAATTGTCCGAATCGTGTCGATTCCGTGACTGCAAACACGACGACGAACCAGAATGTGCGGTTCGTGCCGCGATCGAAGACGGTCGGGTCACGCGCGAGCGTCTCGTTGCCATGGAACGCTTGATCGCCGAAGAAGCAGCCGTTGAAGACGAGCAACGTGAACGCGAACGTGCCGAAGACCGGCGTGGTTTTCGCAAACGTCGAGCCTGAATAGCCACCAACTAGCGTGACGGGCATGGGCCCCACACTTGTCGTTCTTGCCGCAGGAATGGGTTCGCGTTACGGCGGACTGAAGCAAATCGACCCGATGGGTCCGTCGGGAGAAACCATCCTCGATTACTCGGTGTACGACGCGTTGCGCGCCGGGTTCGACCGTGTCGTGTTCATCATCAGGCCCGATTTCGAAGATGCGTTCCGCGACGGAGTCGCCGCAAAGTTTGCCCACCGAGTTCGGGTTGATTTCGCTTTCCAGACTCTCGACAAGCTTCCCGATGGGTTCACAGTTCCCGAGGGAAGGGAAAAGCCGTGGGGTACCACGCATGCCATTCTCTGTGCACGTGACGTGATCGCGGGGAATTTCG
Organism: uncultured Bifidobacterium sp.; assembly: GCA_964343885.1. Taxonomy (GTDB): domain Bacteria; phylum Actinomycetota; class Acidimicrobiia; order Acidimicrobiales; family Ilumatobacteraceae; genus F1-20-MAGs119. The sequence goes on along the minus strand of CAYFLC010000039.1, from coordinate 5,864 downwards.
CGGTCATCAACGCCGACGATTTCTATGGGCGTGATTCGTACCGTGTTCTCGGCGAAAATCTCGGCAAGGTCGATCCCGCGTCGACCGATTTTTCCATGGTCGGCTTCACGCTTCGCAACACATTGTCAGACCACGGCACCGTCGCACGTGGCGTCTGTTCCACGACTGATGCCGGATATCTCGCATCCATCGATGAAATGACGAAGATCGGTCGCCACGGAGACGGTGCCATCAACACGCGCGAAGACGGCACCACGAGTGCACTCACGGGAAACGAACCGGTGTCAATGAACATGTGGGGTTTCACCCCACGATTGTTCGATCACCTCGACCGCATCTTCCGCGAATTCCTCGCTGCGTCGGGGACCGAAGCGAAGAGCGAGTGTTTCATCCCGCTCACCGTTGGCCAGTTGATCAACGAAGGTGCTGCGACGTGCCGCGTCTTGCGCACCGATTCCTCGTGGTTCGGTGTGACCTATCGAGAGGACAAGGAAGTGGTGCAACGGTCCATCGCCGACCTCGTGAAACATGGCGACTATCCGTCGAATCTCTGGTCTTCGGCGCCGTAGCGCCCGATGTCGTCGGTCGCATTCGTCGGCCGATGAATCACTTGGGTACTTTGGCTGCATGGATTTCGCATTAACGCCGCGTTGCGAGGAATACCGCGAGAAGTTGCTCGCGTTCATGGACGAAAAGGTCTATCCGGCCGAGCCGGTGTTCGAGGCGGAACTCGAAGCATCGGGCAACCCCCACGCCCACACAAAGGTGATGGAAGACCTGAAGGCCGAAGCGCGCAAGCGTGGGCTCTGGAACCTCTTCCACCCGCACAAAGAGTGGGGCCCCGGTCTGACAAACGCCGAGTACGCCCCGCTTGCGGAAATCATGGGCCGCTCGTTCATCGCGCCCGAGGCATGCAACTGCAACGCACCCGACACCGGCAACATGGAAGTCCTCACGATGTTCGGTACTCCGGAACAGCAGGACATGTGGTTGCGTCCCTTGCTGGAAGGAAAGATCCGATCTGCATTCGCAATGACCGAGCCGGCGGTGGCGTCGAGCGATGCAACGAACATTTCACTGCGCATTGAACGTGACGGTGACTACTACGTGTTGAACGGCGTGAAGTGGTGGACGTCCAATGGTCTGCATCCGTTGACAAAGATCCTCATCGTGATGGGGAAGACCGATCCGAATGCGGCGCCCCACCAACAGCAGAGTCAAATTCTTGTTCCCATCGACACGCCCGGCCTGACGATCAAGCGCAACTTGAAGGTGTTCGGTTTCATCGATCACGAGGGCCACTCGGAAACGGTGTTCGACAACGTCCGCGTTCCGGCGAGCAACCTCATCGCCAACGAGGGCGACGGTTTCATGATCAGCCAGGCACGTCTCGGACCCGGACGCATTCACCACTGCATGCGCACCATCGGTGCTGCCGAACGTGCGCTCGAGATGATGTGCACACGAGCGTTGTCACGCACAACGTTCGGCAAGCGCGTGGCCGAACGATCGAACATTCAAGACTGGATCGCCGAAGCACGCATCGAACTCGACATGGTGCGACTGTTGACGATGAAAACGGCGTGGCTGATGGACACTGTCGGCAACAAGGGTGCTCGTACGGAAATCGGCGCAATCAAAGTTGCGGCACCGAACGTGGCGCTGAAGATCATCGATCGTGCGATTCAGGTGCACGGTGCAGGTGGCGTCAGCCAGGACTTCTTGTTGTCGCGCATGTATGCACACATTCGCGGACTGCGCTTGGCCGACGGCCCGGATGAAGTACACAAGATGACAATCGCCCGCGCCGAACTGCGTAAGTTCGATCCGTCATTCCGTACCGACGGCGTGAACAGCATCGCCCCAGGCGGCGGCAGGGGATAGGTCGAGGCCAACCATCGCGCCACCGGTGCCCGACGCACCCACGAGTGTTTGTGCACCGTGGATGTCGGCGAATTGCTTCACTATCGCCAGCCCGAGACCAGAGCCCGGAAACGAACGTGTTCCGGCTGCTCGGTAGAAACGATCGAACACGAACGGCCGGTCTTCCGGTGCGATGCCCGGGCCGGAATCGTGCACTTCGACGCGGTTATCGCGCACGAAAACGTCGATCGGCGAACCCGCCGGGCTGAACTTGATCGCGTTGTCGATGAGATTGGAAATGGCACGGTCGAACTGGTTCGGGCGAACATTGATGACACCCGGATTCGTGGTATGCAGAGTGATTGTTCGTCCGGAGCGACGCTGGGCGCGTTCAGTGAGTTCGCGAACCGCATCGTCGAGACGAACGACGGACGGGCTTTCGGTGTCGGATTGATTCGACGCCAGGGCTGACAGCTCGCTTGACAGTGCGGTGAGCTCGTCGACCTCGGCGCGCATGTCGTGGACGATTTCACGCCGCGTGTGTTCGGGGAGATCGGGGCGTTCAAGCAGCTCGGCATTCGCGCGGAGGCTGGTGAGCGGAGTGCGCAACTCGTGGCTCGCATCCTGGACGAGTTGCTTCTGTTGGGCGAGGCTTCGTCCAAGCGCAGAAAGCATCGTGTTGAAGCTCGTCACCAGCTTTTCGACCTCGCCGGATGCATCGATTGAAATCGGGTCGGTTGTATTCGTGGTGCGTGCGATGTCGTCGGCGGAAGCTGCGAGTAGTTCGATCGGTCGACTGGTGCGTCGTGCAATGAACCAGCCGACTAGTGCAGAAACGAGCACGCCAGCGACAGCGATAATCACGAGCCATGTCCGCAATCCAGCGCGGGCGTCTTCGATGTCGGTGATATCGCGGCCGAGCTGAAGGGCCCCGCCGGCGGGGAGGCTGAGCGAGAAGATGCGATACGCCTTTCCATCGACCACCGCGTTGGCGAAGCGACTGACATTCGGCGTCTGGCTAGCGGCAAGAGTGCGGTCGGAGTTGGTGACCACAAGTTCGGACGGCCCGATCGAGGCGAGAATTGAACCATCAGTGTCGACGACCTGAGTGATGGCATCGAATTCGGGTTGCAGAAGCGTCGGGCCGAGCGGGGTGCGTTGTCTGCCCATGAAGTCCGGGCGCTGAAGAGCCCGATTGATTTCTCGCACGATGGTGTCGGCACGGGCGCGGAGCGAGTCGTCCACCTGTGAGCGAAGTTCATGGCTCGCGATGAGATAGGCGCTGACGGCGAGAATTCCGACGGTGACGAAAGCGGTGAGACCACTGGCCAACGAAAGTTTTTTGCGCAGGGTCATGCCTTCACCGTGTAGCCGACTCCGCGGACGGTGAACACGATTCGTGATTCCCCGGCCTCTTCGGTCTTGCGTCGCAGATAGCCGATGTACACATCGAGCGATTTCGAGCCGGTCTCGAAGTCGTATCCCCAAATTTCCTCGTACAACTGTTCTCGCGAAACAACCAGACCCGAGCGCAGCATGAGGGCTTCGAGAAGGTCGAATTCGGTTTTCGTCAGTTGGATCTCGCGGCTTCCGCGGCGCACTTCACGTCGTGCCGAATCAAGCACGAGGTCACCGACCTGGAGAACCGATGCGTCTTCGGCAACCACACGGCGGCGGAGTAGGGCACGAACGCGGGCAAGCAATTCGTCGATGGCAAATGGCTTGACGAGGTAGTCATCGGCACCTGCGTCGAGACCAGCGACACGATCGTTGACTTCGTGTTTCGCGGTGAGGAGAAGAATTGGCACGCGTGAACCGCGGAGTCGGGCTTCTTTGCACACAGTGAAGCCATCGGCAAAGGGCATCATCACGTCCATCACGACCGCATCGGGCGGGGTTTTCGTGATGAACGACAACGCGGCGGCTCCGTCGTTGACGGCAGTCACCTTGTAGCCCTCGAGCTCGAGCACCCGCGTGACGGCGGAACGTACGGCCGGATCGTCTTCAGCGACCAGGACGTGCAGAGAATCATTCGATCCGATGTTCGTCGCCATATCTGCAACGGTACTGACATCCGCGGCTGGTGACGGACGCACCGTGTCGGATTCTTCACCAATCCTTACGAACCGTGAACGTTGGCGTCGTCAGAGTGTCCCGTCGAGGAGTTTTGCGCGGACTTCGACGGCACGGGCGCGAACTTCGGGAAGGTCGGTGAGTTTCCGCGCTGCCCGTGCCTGTGTGGCGACGCGAGCATTGCGCACGAAGCGATCGTGATGTCGATCGAGGAAGTCCCAATACAAGGTGGTGAACGGGCATGCCTTGTTGCCAACGCGCGCCTTTCTGTCGTATACACACCCTTTGCAGTAGTCGCTCATCTTGTCGATGTAGGCCCCGCCCGATGCGTACGGTTTCGTGGCCGTGCGGCCGCCGTCGGCGTGCAGAGCCATGCCGACAACGTTTGGGACCATCACCCACTCGGCAGCGTCGATGAAAACACGCGACATCCAGTCGGTGAACTGTTGTGGTTTGATTCCGGACGTCAGGGCAAGGTTGCCGAGAACCATCAACCGTTGAATGTGATGCGCCCACGAGTAGGAGTCAATTGTTTCCATGACGCGTGCAACACAACGCATGTTCGTAGAACGACCTTCGAAGACCGGCGGCAAATCGACATGTGCGTCGAGTGCGTTTTCGACTTTGTATTCAGGCATCCACATCCAATACAGACCCCACACATATTCACGCCAGCCGATGATCTGACGAATGAATCCTTCGACCGACGCAATGGGGACTCGGCTTTCGCGGAATGCAGCTTCTGCGGCAGCGACGACCTCTGCGGGCATCAATAGTCCATTGTTCAGATATGGCGAGAGAAGGGAGTGGGCAAGATGCCAGTTGTTTGTGAGCATTGCGTCTTCGTGTGGGCCGAACATCGGCAGCACGTTGTCGATGAAATGCGTCAGCCGCCGTAATGCCTCGGATCGAGTCGTCGCCCAGGTTCCATCGGGTGGCGCACCGGTCACGTTGTCGGGAATGTCGCGAAGAACTTCGTCGTCGATGTCGTCGAGCGACGAACGCAGCGGTTCTGGCCAGCGGTCGTGCCCGTCTCGCGGCGGTGGTTCGCGGTTGTCGCCGTCGAAGTTCCACTGCCCACCCGCGGGCTCGGATCCGTCGAGGAGAATTCCGAGGCGGACGCGCTGGTGACGGTAGAAGTCCTCCATCTTGAAGGTCTTGTAACCCTTGGTTCGACGCGACTCGACCCATGCGACGAATCCCACATGATGCATGAGAAATTGGTCGGACGCGATGGTTGGTACGTCAAGTCGCTCGAGCAACTTTCGCGCCGACCAGCTGTTTGGTTCGGTCGCAACGATCGCGCGTTCAGGATGCGACGCTTGATGTTCCGTGATTGCTTCGGTAAAGGACGGTGCCTTTACATACGAGACTGCAAAGCCTTCGTCCTGAAGTTCGTGTGCGAAGTGGCGCATCGAGGAGAGATAGAAGTGCAGGCGTTGTCGGTGCCATTTTGCAGAAGCAATCTTCTGGTCTGATTCGACCATCAATATGTGGTCGACACCCGGTTGTGCGGTGCGGAGAAGGCCGATCGATCGGTTGAGTTGGTCACCGAAAACGAGGATCGTCCGCCCCGCCACGTTCAGCGTGCCGATCGCGGAATGGCGGAGATTGATCCAATTACATCGACCGCCCGGTCGAATCGGGTGTCGGCGAGTCGTTGCACAATCTTGTCGACCGACGCGACCACGTACAGATTGACGCCGACGGTGCGAACACGCGCCGCGAATCCCATGAGGATCCCGAGCCCCGCGTCGTCGAGCACATCGATGCCGTCGAGGTCGAGAACCACGGTGTCGGATGCTGCGGTTGCCAGTTCGCGGTTGAGTGCGTCGACGAGTCTTGGAATCGAGGCAAGCGACACGTCGCCGTACAGCCGAATGACCCTGTGGCGTTCGTGACTATCGCATTTGACTTCGATCATTCGC
>CAYFLC010000038.1:0-12245 GCA_964343885.1 uncultured Bifidobacterium sp. | reverse complement strand
AAGACCTGATGGACGAAGTCTAGAAGAACTGCGCAAGCGACGCACCCACCGTGACCGCGCCCGAGAGCAGTTCGCAAAATCCGGCCAACGGATTCCAGTTCCAACTTCCGCAGTCGCTCGACGATCTCCTCGGCAACCTGTTCGACCAAACGAACCCCGGCCAGAGTGCTCCCGACGGCAGTGGTGGAGGCGATGGCGGCAACGGTGGTGGTTTCGGTTCGCCAACTCCGACCGACACCGGCATCGTCGAAGTGAGCCCGATGCCGAACGGTTGGCAGGAAGCCAACCGTATGTCGTTCGAGTCGAATGGCCAGGGTGTCGAGACGATCGTCTTGCAGGGACCGAAGGGGAACGTCACCATCACGGCGACCGAAGGTTCGCAGGCAGCTGCGGCAGCAAAGAACTACACGGGCAACGGCGAAGTCCGGAAGTTGTCGAAAGACCTGACGGTCATCGTCGAAGGTTCTCCCGGAGTGCCGTTGTCCGATGTGAAGAAGATCGCTGACGCGGTTCACGCCAAGTGAGCATTCCGGCACCGAAGGGACCGACGAAACCATGAGCGAGAAGCTGAACCAACTGAAGTCCGAACTCTCGCACCACGTTGTGGGGCAGGAGCGCGTCATCGAACGGTTGATCGTGTCGATGTTGGCGGGCGGCCACTGTCTGCTCGAAGGCGTGCCCGGCGTCGGCAAGACGATGATGACCTCGACTCTCGCCCGCATGGTCGGCGGGTCGTTCACGCGAATCCAGTTCACGCCCGATCTGTTGCCTGCCGACATCGTGGGCACGCGCATCTACCGCGCCTCGCGCGAGGCATTCGACATCGAACTCGGACCGGTGTTCTCGAACTTCGTTCTCGCAGATGAAATCAACCGCGCGCCGGCCAAGGTGCAGTCGGCCCTGCTTGAAGTGATGGCCGAGAAACAGGTGTCGATCGGTGGCGTCACCAACAAGGTGCCCCAACCGTTCATGGTGCTCGCCACGCAGAACCCGATCGAACAAGAAGGCGTGTACATGTTGCCCGAGGCACAACGTGACCGCTTCCTCATGCGGGTGCCCGTTGACTATCCAACGCTTGCCGAAGAATCGGAAATCGCCCGCCGTAGTTCTTCGCCGATCGGTGAACCGCGTCAGATCGTCACACTCGACGAACTGCGCGAATTGCAGACTGTTGCTCAGGCGATGCCCGTGCCCGATGCGGTTGCTGACTACGCAGTTCGACTTGTCATGGCGACGCGCGAGCCCCGTCGTTACGGATTCGATTCGCTCGATGGTTGGTTGTCGTTCGGCGCAAGTCCGCGCGCAACGCTCGGCCTGTTGTCGGCCGGGCGAGCGTTGTCGTTGATGCGTGGGCGAACCACGGTCAGGGTGCAGGACATTTACGACATTGCCTACGACGTGTTGAACCATCGACTCGTGTTGTCGTGGGACGCGGTTACGCGTGGCGCCACCATCGACGAATTCATCGTCGCGTTGCTCGAGCGGGTTCTCGCACCTTCGGGTTGGTGACGGGTCGAACCATGCCTCGAACCGCTCCCGCGCGTTTGCCTCGGTCGCTCATTCCCGTGACGCGCCGCGTCTCGGGTCTCCTCCACGGTGACTACTCGGGTCTGCTGCATCGTGCCGGCTCGGAACTCGGTGACACGCGCCGCTATCTCGAGGGCGACGACGTGCGGCGCATCGACTGGCCGGCGACTGCACGAACAAATGAAACGCAGGTGCACGACACCATTGCCGACCACGAACTCGAGGTGTGGCTGGTGGTCGACGCATCGGCGAGCATGGCATTCGGAACCGCGCGAAGCACGAAGTACCGCCTTGCGGCCGATGTTGCCGCCGCGATCGGGTACCTCATCTGTCAGTCGGGAAACCGCCTCGGGTGCGTCGTCACGGGTTCGAACGGCCGAATCACACCGCGGTCGGGGATCGATCATCTGGCGGTTGTGCTTGCGGCCATCGAGCGTGGCGGTCTGGGGGATTCGGAAAGCACAGGAGCCGACCCCGCCGTGGCGCTGGCGATGCCGTTGTCTCCGCGTACACGGCGTGGGCTCGTCGTGGTCATCTCCGATTTCCTTGACGGTGGCTGGGCATCGCAAATGGGGCGCCTTGGCCAACGCCACGATGTCATCGCGATTTCCGTCGCAGACCCGCGAGAGTTTTCACTGCCGAATGTCGGGGTGATCGACATGCAAGATGCCGAGACGGGGCGGGTCATGGCAGTCGACACTGCACGTACCGAGGTTCGCGAGGTCTTTGCCAAGCGTGCGGTGATGGCCCACGACTCGCGACTCGCGGCTCTGCGGTCGTCGCGGGTCGATGTACTTGATCTGCGCACCGATTCAGATTGGCCCGCGCAGCTCGCCGGCTTTCTCCGCACACGCAAGCGCCGACTCGCTGCAGGGGCGCGCAGATGATCGCTTTCAGCTTTCTTTCGCCGTGGCGTTTCGTGTTTCTCGTGCTGCCCATTGCGCTTGCTCTGATTGCCCTTCGACGTTCGGTCACCGGGCCGAAGCGCATCGTTCGTTTCAGTTCGCTCGAGTTGTTCGACAACCTCGCAGTTCAGCCCTCGCGCATGAAGCAGTTGTTGCCGGGCGCTCTCGTCTTCGTCGGTCTGGTATCAGGGGTGACCGCTGCTGCGAGGCCGGCATTCGACACCGTCGACAAGTCGGAAAAATCGGTCGTGGTACTGGCGATCGACGTGTCGCTTTCGATGAGTGCCACCGACGTTGCACCGTCACGCATCGAGGTTGCAAAAAAATCGGCGATTCGTTTCGTCAACAACGCACCGTCGAACACGCTGATCGGCGTCGTCGCGTTCGACAGTACGGCGCAACAAATCATTTCGGCAACCGACAATCGCGAAGCGTTGCGGCGCGTCATCTCGGGCCTCGAACCGGGAACCGGAACCGCCATCGGCGAGGCAATATTCGCGTCGCTTGACACCATCACGTCGGCGGTTGAGGCGGGGGATGCAGCCAAGTCGGCCGGCACAATCATCCTCCTGTCCGACGGAACCACAACCACGGGTCGTCCCGACAGCGAAGCTGCCGCTGCTGCGCAGGCGCGCGGCATCAAGGTGAACACCATTGCATTCGGCACGCCAGACGGTGAAGTGACGACACCCGATGGCCAAACCGTGCCGGTTCCACCCGACGAGCAGGCCCTGCGCAACATCGCCGATGCCTCACGAGGAAAGTCGTTCACGGCAACGACGGCCGATGCATTGTCGAAGATCTACGACTCATTGGGCAGTGGCGTGGTCAAGAAGACCGTGACGCGCGAGATCGGGGGAGTGTTCTCGCTGGTCGCCGTGCTGTTGCTGTTTGTCGCGGCACTGCTCTCGCAGTTGTGGTTCCGTCGGTTGATCTGAATGGTCAGTCGGCGTTGATGATGCCGACGGCCGCATTCGATACGACCTCGGCAGTGTGATCGCCCAGTGCGGCGTTGATCGCTTCAAGCGACGGAAAATCGAGCATGTGGGAAATGACCACGAGTTTCTGGTCGGGTACACGTTCGAGATCGGTGCCGAGCCACTTCTTCAATTGGTCGTTGAGCAATGCAACGCGGCCATATCGGGCCGCTGCCGCTGCCGGCCACTCGTGTGACAGGGCTTCGATTGTGCGCGGAATCACGCCGTGTTGGCGTGTGAACTCCAAGCGCAGCGTGACGAGAGCCAGAAGACGTGCTTTCAGGTTTCCCGTGGGCGGTTCGGCATGGAAGTACTGCTGAACTTGAGGGTAGAAGTAGCCCACCATGCCGGCGATGACGTCGTTGTATGAGCCGAAATAACGAAACAGCGTACGTTCGGATACTCCTGCACGTAATGCAACATCGGCGATCGGCGGGTTGTAGCGGCCTTCTGCGAAGAGAGCATTGAGGGCTTCGTAGACGGCGATCTTGCCCCGCTCGACGCGCTCGTGGCGGCCGTCGCGTTTCTCTTCCGGCTCGTCCGCCATGCGCAAATTGTACCCGTCGCACGGTTGCTTGTGGCACAGTTACTGTCAATTCCAAGGCGATGCTTGACGGTTGCGGAATAGGCTCGCGCCGATGGGCGACACACCCGCAGATGATTTCTATGAACGGGCGGGAATCCGTCGCCATACGGACGCGAATGAGTTCTGGGGGGAACTCTCCGAAGTGTGCGGAGATGAGGTCGCCGGGGAAATCAAGGAACTGCTGAGCCGTCGCGCGCATGGCGAAGGGGCCGCCGACGACGTTGAGATCTTCACCACCGACGTCGAACGTCAGCGCGAAACCGTCGATGCCGCAGCGCCGCACACCTGGGCCTGGATCAACAAGCTTGCCGGCATTTCGAACCTGCGCGCAGCACTCGACCTTGGATGCGGCGGCGGAATTGCAACGTGTTTTCTCGCGCTGAACAATCCCGAGGCACGCGTCGTCGGCGTTGATTCCAATGAGGTGGCAATCGGTACGGCCCGTCGATTCGCCAGTGAACTCGGTTTGTTGAATGTCGAGTTCGTTGTTTCGCCCGTCGGCGAACTCAATCTTGGCGAGTCGTTCGACTTCGTGACGTCGAGCGCCGTGTGGGCAGAAACCCAGACCTGGGTGCACGCTGCACGGTGGTGGTCGGCAGTGAATCAACTCCCGAAGTTCCTGCAGCATCAGCCGATGACGAGCCGCTTGGCCGAAGCGGTTGTTCGTCATCTCGACACAGATGGCGTGTATCTGTCGCTCGAGAGGTGCCGCGACCTGGCGGGCCTCGGGGCCTGGGTGGGTGAACAACAGCGCGCTGGGCTGAATTTCGACGCGACGATCAGCGACATGGTCACGATCGACGGTGTTCTCACCGGTCCCGAGCGACTGCCGATGGTGGCCACGCATCGAGCCGCGCTGCCGGCCGGAGACAATGATCTGGTCCAGTGGAGACTCCGTGTTGGCGACCCACATCTCGACGAACCGCTGATGGTTGAAATGGTGATGGCACGCGGCGACGAATGGAAAATGCTTCGCGGTCAGATCTTCGAGGCTTCGGAAGGCGGCACGGATTTCTCCGCGGCGTTGCTGCTTCTCGAGCGGGGAGACGAAGGCAAGCTCTACTTCGCGACCACGCGCGGCGTCCGCGAAGTTCTTGCATCAAGTCCCGACAGTGGCGGCGAACAGTTCGCGCCGTTGTATCGACAGATGCACGATCACCTCATGAACAGACCCTCTGTTGTGGATCACCGCGATGCCACCGACGAGGATCTTGGCGATGTTTTACCGCGTCTCGCGAGTCGATGATCAGTCGTGGTGAGGCACGATGACGACCGGCACTTTGCTGTGCCCGGCGACGTAGGAAGCGACGGAGCCAAGCAGTAGACCGCTCAGGCCGGTGTGCCCCTTGGCCCCAATGACCACGAGATCGGCGTCGGCATCGCGCAGTTCCACGCGGGCTTCTCCTTGGATGAGTGAATGCTTGAGCATGACCTCATGCTGCTTTGCAAGCGGCAGAAAATACTCGAACTCCTGATCAATCAATTCCGTCGGCACCGATTCATCGATCGTGAGCGCGGCGCCCAATTCGTTGCCGTAGATGTACGGGTGCCACACGTGCAACAACAAGATTGTGTCTCCCGGTTGCGAATTCTCGATCGCCCACTGCGCTGCAGTGCGCGAATTCGGTGAACCGTCGGTGCCAACGACTACCCGCCGTGCCTTGTGTCGGTCTCTCATTTCAACCACCTTTCGGTTTCACCGTATGTCCGTCGATTCGCTTGCAGCGAGTCACACGAGACGCACGTTGCGTTAGGTGAACCTTCCGACAACTCGGCTGAATGGTGTGAGGTTCAGCCCGCGATGATGGGCAGGAGAGTGAGCTCCGGCTCGTCGGCCAGCAAACGCTGCAGTCGGAACTTGTTTTCGAACAACGCAACAAGCGCATCGTCGCCGCGCTTCAGGATTCGAATGCCGCCAACTGCACGCAGACGCGGCGCACTTTCCTTGTCGGTGAGGCGAATCGCCTGGTACACGGTGGGGCGAACCTCGATTGGAGCGTTGAATTCACCTGCCAAGCGGTGAGCGAACACTTCGAGCTGCAGCGCACCGACGGCGGCAAGAATCGGGTCGGCATCGCCGAGGTCGGGGTCGCGCAACACCTGTACGACGCCTTCTTCGTCGAGTTGTGCAAGACCCTTGCGGAACTGCTTGAAACGACCCGAGTCGAGTGGTCGTGCCGTTGCGAACACCTCGGGTTCGAATCGCGGCACGCCGGGAAATTCAACGGTTGCACCGGCGTAAAGCGTGTCGCCGATTCGCAGGTCGGTGGCGTTGATCAAACCAATGATGTCGCCCGGATAAGCGGTTTCGATCGTCTCGCGGTCGGACCCGAATGCCGTGGTGGCGTACTTCGTGCCGACCAACTTCTTCGTTCGCACGCAGGTGGCGTCCATGCCGCGCTGGAATTCACCCGAACAGACGCGGGCGAATGCAAGGCGGTCGCGGTGGTTCGGGTCCATGTTGGCTTGGACCTTGAAGACAAAAGCGGCGAATGGTTGGTCGAGTGCGCGCGGAACGTCGTCGACGTCGGCACGCGGCAGCGGCGCGGGAGCAAGGTCGATGACGGCGTCGAGCAGCATGCGAACACCGAAGTTGGTGAGTGCCGACCCGACGAACACCGGCGTTGTTTGTCCGGCGAGGAACGATTCGACGTCGAGGTCGGCCCCGATTGCGTCGAGAAGCGAACAACCGTCGAGCGCTGCGGCCCACGCGGTTCCTTCGGTCGACGCCGCCTCGTCGGCGGGAACGGTTTCTTCGGGTGACAATTCCGCACCGCGCGCGGTGCGGGTGAAACGGATGAAGTCGCCCGTTCTGCGGTCGATGACTCCGCGGAAGTCGCCCGGAATTCCGACGGGCCACGTGACAGGTGTCGGCTTCAGGCCGATTTGCTCTTCGACTTCGTCGAGTAGTTCGAGCGGATCGCGCCCCGGGCGGTCGTACTTATTAAAGAACGTGAGCACCGGCAGGTTGCGCGACCGACACACCTGAAACAACTTGAGGGTCTGCGATTCGATGCCCTTTGCGGTGTCGAGCACCATGATGACTGCATCGACCGCCGCGAGAACGCGGTATGTGTCTTCGGAAAAGTCGCGGTGGCCCGGTGTGTCGAGCAGGTTGAATACGTGGTCGCGATACGGAAATTGGAGAACGGTCGACGAGATCGAGATGCCGCGCTGCTTTTCGAGCTCCATCCAGTCGGAGGTGGCCGACTTGCGACCACCGCGGGCGCGCACTGCGCCGGCTTCCTGCACGGCGCCGGCGTAGAGGAGGAACTTCTCGGTGAGCGTGGTCTTGCCCGCGTCGGGGTGCGAGATGATGGCGAAGGTCCGCCGCTTCGAGGCTTCGAAAACGACATCGGTGCTCATGGAGAGAGGAACGCTATCGGCGGTCGAGCACGGCTGGCGGTCACTGCCACAATGGTCGTATGAACAACGCCGAAGTTTTCACGCCGCTGACCTTTGCACACGGTCCGTCGATGCCGAACAGATTGATGTTGTCGCCGCTCACGAACCAGCAGAGTCACGACGACGGCACATTGTCCGATGACGAACACCGTTGGCTCACGATGCGCGGCCTCGGCGGCTTCGGTCTCACGATGACGTGTGCTGCATCGGTTCAGGCGATTGGTCGCGGCTTCACCGGTCAATTGGGTGCGCACGACGACGCCCACGTGCCGGGTCTCACGCGGCTTGCGTGCGACCTGAAGATGGCAGGAACAGTTGCGATCGTTCAGCTGCATCATGCCGGCAATAGGTCGCCGCGCGATCTCATCGGTGGCGATCCGGTGTGCCCCTCTGACGATGCCGAGACCGGTGCGCGGGCGATGTCGAATGCCGAGGTTCACGAAATGATCGGTGCGTTCGTTGCTGCGGCAAAAAGATGTGATGCTGCCGGCTTCGACGGAGTCGAACTGCACGGCGCCCACGGCTACCTGCTGTGCCAGTTCTTGTCGGCCGAATTGAACCGACGAGATGACGAGTTCGGCGGCTCGCTCGAGAACCGCGCGCGTCCGCTGTTTGCGATCATCGACGGAATCCGCCGCGAGTGCCGGTCCGATTTCCATGTGGGTGTACGTCTGTCGCCCGAGCGTTTCGGCATGAAGATCGACGAGATGTCCGAGGTGTACGAACGGTTGACCGAATCGGGCAAGGTCGACATGATCGACATGTCGCTGTGGGACTGCCGCAAGAACTCGATCGAAGAGGCTCACGCCGACCGCCGGTTGATCGACATTTTCGCCGGCTTGAACCGCGGTGATGTGCGCCTTGCGGTGGCGGGGAAGTTGTACACGGCGGGTGATGTGCGTGCGGCGCTCGATTCGGGCGCCGATATCGCTGCGATCGGCCGCGCCGCAATCACGAACCACGATTTCCCGCGGCAGATGCAATCGAACGAAGAGTTCGCGATGCGCACGCTTCCCGTTTCCCCCGAAGTTTTGCTGAGTGAGGGTTTGTCCGAGTCGTTCGTCGGATACATGCGGAACTGGAAGGGTTTCGTCGCCGAGTGACGGCGGATACGGTGACATCGTGGAAGTGGGGCGGTTGACCGGAGTTTTCGGGGCCGAAGTCGTTGCAGGCGACGTTCGCTACCTCAATATTGAGCAGATCGCCGAGTTGCGGCGGCTTGTGTGCGAACACGAAGTCATCGTTCTTCGCAACCAGAATCTTTCGGCGGCCGAGCAAGTTGATTTCTCCAGAAAATTCGGTCCGGCCGGCCCCACACCCTTCATCGAGCCGAGCGCCGATCACCCCGAGGTCATCAAGGTCCTGAAAGAAGCCTCCGACGGCAACGCATTCAACTTCGGTGGTGCCTGGCACAGCGACTTCAGTTTCCAACCCGAACCCCCTTCGTTCACCCTTCTCCATGCGATCGACATCCCGCCGTACGGCGGCGACACCTTGTGGTCGTCAATGACGGCGGCCTATTCGCACCTTCACGCTGACAAGAAGGCCGAACTCGACGCGGTCATGGCGGTGCACACCGCGCGCGATGCGTATTCGCGCAAGATGCAGCCGCTTCATTCAGGGCTCTCGAACATGAACATCGTCTGTGACGACTCGGCAAACGACACGCAAGTACATCCATTGATTGTCAGTCATCCGGAAACCGGCAAACGAGTGCTGTTCTTCAATCGGGCCTACGTGCGCGACCTAGTCGGAGTTCCCGAAGCGGCCGTGCAGCCAATGCTCGATTGGCTGCACAACTACACCACCGATGCGCGTTTCACGCTCCGTCATCGGTGGTCCCGCGGCGATCTTCTCATCTGGGACAACCGTTCCACTCAGCACTACGCACTCAACGACTACGCCGGATTCCGGCGCGAGCTACACCGCACCACCGTTGCCGGTGAAACTCCGCGAAACTGACCTCACAATGTTTCTGGCGGTTGCGAGCACAGGACGTACGGCAACGTCATATGTGGCTGAGGCGCTGAACCACGTGCCCGGCATTGCTGCCCTGCACGAAGGCCATCTTGGCAACGATGCCGGGCCAGATGTTTTGCCAATGGTCAACCTCGACAATTTCGCCTGCTTCAAGAGTGCTGACAAAGCGAGAACCGTCGCTGCGACGAAGCGCAGCCACGACATCATCGACAAGGCGTGCGCCGAGCACGATGCACGGTTGCTCGTCGACGTTGCGTACTACAACTCGGTTCTTCTGCGCGAGATTCTTCATCAGATGCCCGATTCACATGCCGCCATCATCGTGCGCGACTGCGAAACTTTCGTTCGTTCAGCAACGTGGTTCACTGGTACCGATCCGATGCCGGTTGGCTGGCCGGATCCTGCGAAGCCCCTCGATGCGCGCGAGAAGTTCATCTCGATGGGGCGCATCAGGCCCGTCGATGGCCCCGACCTTGACGCGTGGAACCATTGGGGAGCCATCGAGCGCAACATCTGGCTGTGGAGGACAACGAACCAACTGCTCTGCGACACGTGGGCAGAGTTCCCCGCACGAGTGCACTTCATCGACTTCCACACACTCGTGTCCGAACCAACCACGGTGCTGGGGACCTTGTTGGGTACGATCGGTTGTCCGTTGAACGCCGAGGAACTCGGAATTCTGCGGACGTCGCTCGAGGGTGCACATACCCACCAGAACGAGCGGCAGGGCGGGTATCAGCTCGGCCCGCGCGGTGAATGGTCTGCCTCGGCGGTGGAGCTTCTCGATGCGGCCCAGGCTGACATCGAAACGAGAATTGGGAGAATGCGCAATGGCAGGTAACGGACGCACCGACGAGGTCCTCTCGATCATCAGGTCGGTCCTGGCGTCACGTGGCGTTGCCGAAAACGATGTCACCGTCGATTCCGGAATGGGCACACCTGCGGGTTGGGACTCCCTCGCCTTCGTCGAGATCTTCACGACGGTTTCCGATCGTCTCGGCCTCGACGTCAGCGACGACGACGCGATCCATTTCATGACGGTTCGTGAAATCGTCGACTTCGTCGAAAACCAATAGAACACCAGTCACGTCATGGGGGTTCAAGAACGCTTGCTCGGGGGGCGTCTGTCGCGTGCTTCGTCGAGCGACGTGATGTTCGAAGGGCCGTTCGCCGATGACAAGCGAGTTGCTATGGCCTCTGACTCGGTGGTGGCACGACTCGCTGCATTGCATCAGATTCTTGGCGGCTACGTAACAGAAGGTCCGTTGCGCGTCGGGGTGCTCAGCAATCATCGTGTCGAGACCTATGTGTCCGTACTCGCGGCGTCGTCGTTCGGGGCAACTTTCGTTCCGTTGAACCCGAAGTTTCCGGTTGAACGACTGCGCACGATCATCGAATTGTCCACTCCACACGTGATTTTCGGCGACCGTTCGACGCTGGACGTCCACGCTTCGGTTGCGCCTCAAGTGCCGTTCATCGATGTTGCACAGGTCGACCCGGCTCCGCAGTTGGTCGAAGGCTGGGCTCGGCATCTCGCGGATTCGTCGGTCGATGTCGGTTCGGTTGCCTACGTGATGTTCACGTCGGGTTCGACGGGAACTCCCAAGGGGGTTCCCGTGTCGTACGGGAATCTGTGTTCGTACGTCGATGGAATCAGCCAACTGATCGACTTTCCGAACGAAACGCGTTGGACCCAGTTCTTCGACCTCAGTTTCGATCTTTCGATCCACGACATCTTCGTGTCGCATCGCTGTGGTGGCACGCTTGTTGCGCCGACCCAGATCGACCTGATGATGCCGGGCGCCTACGTGGCTCGTGAACGCATCGATGTGTGGTTCTCCGTTCCGGTTCTCGGTGCGCAGTTGGGGAACGGCAAACCCAAAGAAGGGTTCGCGGGCATGGCCCAGATGCTCTTCTGCGGCGAGGCGTTACCGGTCGAGACCGTCGACGCGTGTCGACCCTGGCTCTCGAGCACGGGGCGGATGTGGAATCTCTACGGACCCACCGAAGCGACGATTGCCTTCACGGCCGCCGATGTCACTGAATCTTCGCGTACCGCGGGAAACGCTTCGATCGGTACGGCGTTCGGGGTCAATCACACTGCGCTTCGGGGAGAGGCCGGTGAAATCACACACGAACCCACAATCGGCTCGGAAGGCGAACTACTGCTGGGCGGCCCACAGGTGTTTGCCGGCTACTCGACCGACGCGCCGTCGCCATTCGTCGAATCGAACGGTGAACGCTTCTATCGCAGCGGCGACCTTGTACGTGTCGACGACGAAGGCATCTATTTTCGCGGACGTGTCGACTCGCAGGTCAAGTTCCGTGGTTATCGCATCGAGCTTGGAGAGATTGAAAGTGCGGCGCGTCGTGTCTTCAATCTGAAAACGGTTGCGGTTGTCGTGTTCGGTAGCCACACCAATGCCAAACTGGTGATCTTCTATTTGGCCGGTGAAGCGGGCGATGTTGCCCTCGATCCGCGCAAGCTCGAATCGATCCTTCCGAAGTACATGGTCCCCTCCGAATTCATCCCGCTCGACTCAATGCCGACGAACCAAAACGGCAAGATCGATCGCCGGCGACTCGTGGCCGACCACGGCGGCAATCGGTAACAAATGACGCCGCTCGCTCACGTCGTCACGCTGTTGGCCGTGATGCCATTCGTCCATTTTCTTCCGCGGCGCGGTCGTCTCGCGTTGTTGACGGTTGCCGGCGCGGCATTCATGTTGTTCCTCGTGCCGGCGGCTTTCTGGATCATCGCCATCACTGTGCTCGAAGCGATCGTGGTCGAACGGATTCTGCGGAACCTTCCGAAGAAGTCGATGTGGCGGCAGTACGCGCCTTACGTGTTGCTTCTCAACTTCT
>CAYFLC010000037.1:0-12397 GCA_964343885.1 uncultured Bifidobacterium sp. | reverse complement strand
GTGAAGATCGGTCTCGAGGCCCCGCCTCAAGGCTGAGCCCCTTCTGATCCGCAGACGGCACGTTCCTCCGGATCGATCCCGCATCCCTTAGTGTTGAGACCTCATGGAACTACTTCTCATCCGTCACGCCCTCCCCATCCGCCGCGAACTGGATGAAGGAATCGCCGATCCTCAACTGTCGCCCGAAGGTTTGGCCCAGGCCGAACACATGGCCGAATACCTGTCGAGCGAAAAGATTCATGCCGTGTACGCAAGCCCACTTCGCAGGGCACAACAAACGGCCATGCCACTGGCTCGTGTGCAAGGCGTCGAGATTGTCACCGAAGACGACGTTGCTGAATGGGATCGCAACTCGAATGAATACGTGCCAGTAGAGGAATTGAAGGCGGCCAATGACCCACGTTGGCAGGCGATGTTGCGTGGCGAATGGAACGTGCACGAAGAATCGCCCGACGAGTTCAACGGACGTTGCGTCAACGCCGTCGAACGACTGATCTCGAAGCATTCCGGCCAGACCATCGCCATCGTGTGTCATGGCGGCGTGATCAACGCCTATCTGGTTCACGTGCTCGGCCTAACGGTCAACGTCCAAGGCTTCTTCTATCCCAACTACACATCGATCCATCGTGTTGCTGCTGCGCGATCGGGTGAACGTTCAATCGTCACGATCAACGAAACGTCACACCTCCGTAATTCCGGTCTTCCCATGGGGATCTTTCAAAAATCCTGATGAGCTCGATCGACGACCTCCGAAAGTTTCTCGATGCGTCGCCTTCCCCCACGCATGTCGTGGCCTCGGCTTCGTCACGTTTGATCGAGGCGGGGTTCACAGTCGGTACGTTCGGTTCATCTGGAAACGTCAACTTCACCCACCAGAAGGGCGCTCTCACGCGCGGGGGAAGCCTCTTTGCTTGGAATTGGGGGCCCGACAGCTCTCGCGCCGATGTTCTCATCGTCGGCGCGCATACCGATTCGCCCACTTTTCGCCTGAAGCCCACACAGGGAACATCCGCAGCCGGTCTCGGTGTTCTCGACGTCGAGGTCTACGGCGGAGTTCTGCTCAATTCATGGCTCGACCGTGACCTTGGCGTCGCAGGTGTCGTGCATACTGCCGATGGCGATTCGTGTCTCGTCAACCTTGGTCCGGGCTTCGCGAGAATTCCACAGTTGGCCGTTCATCTGGATCGAGATGTAAATGAAAAAGGTCTGGTACTGAACCGCCAAACACACACTCGTCCCGTTTGGACCTCCACCTCTCAAGATTTCATCAACTTGCTGAAGGGCCACGCCAACGGTGCCGAAATAGTCGCCACCGATCTCGTTCTCTACGATTCGGCACCATCGGCGTTGATCGGTGCAGACAACAGCCTGTTGGCTTCGGGCCGTCTCGATGACCAAGTGTCCTGCTGGGCGGCAATTGACGCACTGGTCAATGGCGATCCACAACGGCCGTTTGTTGTTGCTTTGTTCGATCACGAAGAGGTCGGATCCGAAAGCGCAACCGGAGCCGCCGGTCCGATGCTAGAGCTCGTTTTGAAATCACTGGTCGAATCTCGATCACAGATTTCTTGGATCGACGTGGTTCAGCACGCGCTGTGCATTTCGGCTGACAATGCCCACGCGTTGCATCCCAATTACGTCGACCGGCACGACCCGAACCACGCGCCCATCGTGAATCGTGGTCCTGTGCTGAAGACCAATGCCAACCAGCGTTACGCCACATCAGCGCGTGGTGTCGCAGTGGTTCGGGCCGCGGCCAACGAAGCGGGTGTATCACTTCAAAATTTTGTGTCGAACAACGTCATGCCCTGCGGAAGCACGATCGGGCCGATCACGGCCACGCGACTCGGAATCGAAACCGTCGATATCGGTGTTCCGCAATTGTCGATGCACTCGGCGCGGGAACTCTGCGGAACATCCGACCCGATTTCATTGCGCTCGTTGCTGGTCGCGTTGGCGTCTTACTGAGGCACGCCGGCAGCCTCTTGCGCGGCATCAAAGAGACGTTGCAATTCGGCGTGTAGCCGTCCGGTGAACTCTTTGACCGAACTGCGGGCGGCGCGTCCATCGCTCGTAGGAGGAATCAAGGGTTCACCAACGATCACGACACACTTGCTTGGACGCAGGTACTTCTTGCCTTTCGGCATCGCGCGTTCGGATCCGCCGATGCCCACAGGCACAACCGGCACGCCCGCCTTCACGGCGATATACATCGCACCGTCGAACAACGGCTGAACGATTGGGCCCGATTTCCGTTCGCCTTCGGGAAAGAGCACCAACGGCTCTCCTGCCTCGAGCACTGCGATGCCACGTCGAAGCGCCTCACGATCTGCCGTGCCACGTGAGACTGGAAAGCCCCCGAGGGCTGACAGAACCCAACCAACGGACCGCTTCTTCCACAAAGAATCCTTGCCCATGTAACGCATGCGACGACCGGTCACGGTGCAGGCCAATGGCGTGTCGATGTTGGATCGGTGGATCGGTGCGAGGACGAAAGGTCCACGGACCGGAATGTTCTTCGATCCAATGACTTTTGTTCGCCAAAAAGTCCGGCAGAAGATGTTCAACAAATTACGGACAAACCAATAGAACGCGCGGCTGGCGACTGAGTCGCCCGCCAGAAAGCTGTCGACCTCAGCCATTCGAGTCCTCGAGCGTGACGGTTTTTTCGTAGAGCATCGACACCACCTGATCGATGTCGAGATCGGACGTATCAACCCACGCCGAATCCGCCGCTGCGTACAACGGACTGTCGGCACGCGTCGAATCGAGGCGATCTCGTTCGGCAATCGAATTGGCGATCGCTGCTACGTCTCCACCGGCCTCTGCCACTCGTCGTTGTGCGCGAACCTCTGGACTAGCTGTGAGATAAACCTTCAACGTTGCGTCTGGAAAGACCACTGTGCCGATGTCGCGACCCTCGACCACGCCCCCGCCGTGCTGCCGAACCCAATCGCGTTGCTGCTCGCGTAGAACCTGTCGAACTTCGCTAATCGCTGCAACGATGCTGACGGCAGACGTGACCTCGGTTCCGCGAATGGTGTCGGTGACATCGACTCCGTCGACAACAACGCGTCCGTCTGCCATTGTCAAGACCATTGTTTGTGCAAGTCGCCCGACAGCAGCATGCTCGGACGGATCGAGTTTGTCGCGCAGTACCGCGTACGTGACAGCCCTGTACATCGCGCCGGTGTCGAGATACGGCACACCGAGCCTCAGTGCAAGTGCCTTCGCAATTGTCGACTTCCCTGCCCCCGCAGGCCCGTCGATCGCCACAACTCGCATGTTGATGGTTACCAGCTGGTGCCTTGTGGGCGACCCTCGTCATACCCGGCTGCACTTTGGATGCCGACGACGGCCTTCTCGTGGAATTCGGTGATGGTGGATGCCCCGGCATAAGTGCAAGCCGAACGAACACCTGCGACGATTTGATCGACGATGTCTTCGACTCCGGGCCGTTCGGATGACAGATACATACGCGATGTGCTGATGCCCTCTTCGAAGAGCTCTTTCCTCGCGCGTTCAAAGGCGGTTTCCTTGCTCGTGCGGTTGCGAACCGCACGGTTCGACGCCATACCGAAGCTCTCTTTGTAGAGGCGACCCTCGGTGTCGCGAAGCGTGTCAGCTGCTGATTCGTAGGTGCCGGCGAGCCAAGAGCCGAACATCACGCTTGCTGCACCGGCTGCAAGCGCGAGCGCCACGTCGCGGGGATAGCGCACGCCACCGTCGGCCCAAATGTGCTTCCCCATCGCTTTTGCTTCGTCAGCACAATCAAGCACCGCACTGAACTGTGGACGGCCGACGCCGGTCATCATGCGTGTGGTGCACATCGCGCCGGGTCCGACTCCAACCTTGACAATGTCGACTCCGGCGTTGATCAGGTCGCGAGTAGCCTGGCGAGTGACGACGTTTCCCGCAACAAGCGGCACGTTGGGAACGGCCGCGCGCACGTGTTCAACGGCGCGGATCATTCTGTCTTGATGCCCGTGCGCCGTGTCGATGACAAGAACGTCGACGCCCATTTTGGCAAGCGCGGCAGCTCGGGCAGCCGGGTCACCGTTGATACCGACGGCCACGGAAACCAGGAATCGGCCGTCGCGACCGAGGGCGGGCTTGTAGAGGGTGCTGCGCAGGGCTCCCTTGCGGGTGACACAGCCGCGTAAAGATCCGTCGGAAGAGACAACCGGAGCGAACGACAGTCGCCGTTCGTGAAGAAAATCGAAAACCTGTTGAGGTGAGAGCGATTCGTCGACCGAGATGATGTCGCGGTTCATGACGTGCTGCACTTGGGTAAACCTGTCGTAGCCGGTTGCGTCGTGCTCGGTGAATATTCCGACGGGCTGTTGGTCCTTGTCGACGACGATGATGGCACCGTGGGCGCGCTTGTGGATCAGACTGAGAGCATTGCCAACCGTGTCGGTTGGCTCGAGGGTGATGGGGGTCTCGTGGAAGGGATCGCACGACTTCACGAACCGGGTCACCGACTCGATGATGTCGAGGGGTATGTCCTGCGGCATTACGGCAAGGCCACCACGGCGGGCGATGGTTTCGGCCATGCGACGACCCGCTACGGCCGTCATGTTGGCCACGACAACCGGCACGGTGGTACCGATTGCGTCGGGGGTTGACAGATCAACGTCGAATCGGCTTGACACGTTGTTCATGCTGGGAACCATGAACACGTCGTTGTACGTGAGGTCGTGTGGTGGAAGGCCGTTCAGGAACTGCATGGCTCACTTAGGCTAGGCGACATGGCTGGAAATACCGTCGTTCTCATTCACGGCTGGGGCGGCTCGTATGAAGAGACGTGGAAGAAGCCCGGCATCGTCGAAATTCTGGGTGACACAGGCCACCGCATTGTCGGTGTCGATCTCCTCGGTCATGGCGGGTCTGACAAGCCCCATGAACCCGATGCGTACACGGCCATGGGTTCACACCTCGCAGCGCAACTCCCCAACGAACCGTGCATCGCCATTGCCTTTTCCCTCGGAGCCATGACCACCCTTCGGCTCGCAATCGACGAACCCCAACGGTTCGGTGGACTCGTACTCGCGGGTATCGGCGACCGCCTGTTCGAACCGCACGACCCCGAAGAATCGAAGCGCATCATCGCCGGAGTCGAAGGCACTGCTGCCGACGACGACAACATCGCTCAACTCTTTGGTCGATATGCGCGGCAGGGCGACAACGATCCGGTCGCACTTGCGGCTGTTCTGAAACGACCGCCCGCGCCCCGTCTCGAAGAAGCGGATCTTGCCAAGGTCAGTTGCCCCGTTCTCGTCTGCATCGGCGACCGCGACTTCGCGGCCCCTGCCTCGCGACTTGCCTCAGCCTTTCCCGATGGCGAACTTGTCGAATTGCCGCGAACTGATCATTTCGCTACGCCCGGCGCCTTCCCCTTCATCGATGCAGTCATGCACTGGCTGGAGACACGGTTCCCGAAGTGATGAAGACCGAAGCACTGCGTGCCGAGAGCGACACGGACCTGAAGAGGGCCATTGCTCTGTTGGCCGCAGGCGACATCGTGGCGCTACCCACGGAAACCGTCTACGGCCTGGCAGCCGATGCCGGAAACGTCAACGCCGTCGAACGGATCTTCCTTGCAAAGGGTCGCCCTTCGACGCATCCACTAATCGTGCATGTCATCGAACGCGCTGCTGCCGTTCGGCTTGCCACGGACTGGTCGGAAACTGCCGAAGCATTGGCACGCACTTTCTGGCCGGGCCCATTGACGCTCCTTGTTCGAAAGTCCGACGCTGTGCCCCTCGCGGTGACGGGAGGGCGCGAAACGGTTGCCGTGCGCGTGCCGAGCCACCCCGTGATGCGCCGGATCCTCACCGAATTGCATGCGCTCGGCAGCATCGGCCTCGCCGCTCCGTCTGCGAACCGATTCGGCTCTGTCAGTCCCACCACAGCGGCCCACGTGATGAGGGATCTCGATGGTTCGATCAATGCGGTTCTCGACGGTGGTGATTGCGCTGTTGGAGTCGAATCGACAATTGTCGATTGCACGGTTCATCCCCCGCGAGTACTGCGTCCTGGTGGCGTTCCAACCGAGAACCTGAACGAAGCGCTCGCGACGCTCGGTTTGACATGCGACACGACTGCGGTGGTCTCGAATGATCCTTCGATTGCCGTCGCTCCCGGGACACTTCCTTCCCATTACGCACCGTCAAGTCGCCTCGAGGTGTTCGAAACCAAGTTGGACCTCGAGCGGCGTATGCGCGACCTTCAGTCGCGGGGATTACGCGTGGCGGAGCTGCCGTCTACCGACGACTCTGTGGTCTATTCCCGCAATCTTTACGCATCACTTCGCGAGTGCGACAGCGAAAACCCCGACGTCATCGTTGCTCTCTTGCCGGCCGCCATCGGCATGGGTGTCGCAGTCCGCGACCGGTTGATCAGGGCATCTGCAGCCCGTTGAGGGCGTTTATCCAAATGTCTCGAATGGTTTCCATCGACTGGCCCGGCCGGCCGTCGATTGAAATCGTCACCGTCGTGGACCCTGCGTCAGGAACCAGATCGAATACCACCCAATCGTCGTGCGGATCGAACATCATCACTTCGAGTCGGTAGGGAGGGTCGTCGTCGATCACATCGCCCAGTTCAGCTGCTGCCATGAGCAACGAATCGAAAGCTTCGACCGGCAACACGTCGATTGAGAACGAAGGGCAGTCGCGGCGGCTGAAGACGAATTGGTCGTCCGACTTTCGTTGATTTGCATCGTTGATCAACGTGTCAAAGGCAGTGCTGACGAGTTCGAGTCGCTCACGGGATCCTCCGCGATCCGGATGGGCCTCGAACAGTGCTGCCCTTCTGGCTTGTTTCAACTCCTCGACGGAAAACTTCGGACCAAGGCCGAAGAACCTCCGCGCGTCGTGACTGCGCATGCGTGTCGTCAGCGACCTTCGAACTGGGGAGATCGCTTTTCCATGAACGCTGACACCCCTTCCTGGAAATCCTTGGTCTTGAAGAGGGGCAGAAGCTGCAAAAAGACGTGGTGAATGTTCTGTTCGAAGGTTTCGGTCTCCGCTGCGCGCATCATTCTCTTGATTGCGCGGACTGCCAACGGTGCGTTGGCCGCAATTTCGTGTGCGAGTTCCCGTGCCGTTGACTGAAGTTGGTCTGCGCCGACGACGTGGTTGACAAGGCCGAGGTCGAGAGATTCGTTGGCCGTCAAGGTTCGCCCGGTGAACGAGATCTCTGCCGCCTTCGCGTAGCCAACCATGCGCGGGAGAAGCCACGTTCCGCCACTTTCGGGAAGGATTCCGCGCTTGGCAAAACCGGGGTTCAGCTTCGCGGTTTCCGCGGCGATACGAATATCGCATCCGAAGGCAAGATCAAGTCCATAGCCAGCAGCTCCACCATTCAGGGCGCAAATGACCGGAGTATCGATGTTGTGGAGAACAACAGGTGGCGCATTTCGAATGTCGAATTCTCCGGCCGATGCGCCGATGTTTCCCATGTTGCCAAGTGAGTCTTTCGGCCCACTCATTTGGGCGGCCAAATCAAGACCCGCGCAAAACGCTCGACCAGCACCCGTGAGGATGATGCAGCGCACCGACATGTCGCTGTTTGCCTTCAAAAGGGCAGCCGACAATTCGTCGAGCATCCGTCCGGAAATGGTGTTGAGTCGTTCAGGTGCGTTCAGTGTGATCGTGGCGACGTACGAGTCGACCGAATAGAGAACTTCCGTGGATTGATCCGGGTTCGATGACATAACCAGAAGATAACTCCCCTGCACACCTCGACCCGACTGGCGAGCTCTTCCAATGTGCGACGATGGAGGCATGCCTCAGGACCTTCGCCCCATCTCGACACGCGTCAGCAAACTCTTGGGGGTCGACTACCCCATCGTTCAGGCCCCTATGGGGTGGATCGCACGCTCGCAACTGGCTTCTGCGGTGTCGAATGCGGGGGCGCTCGGCATCATCGAGACCTCGTCTGGTGACATGGACGCGATCAAGTCTGAAATCGCGGCGATGCGTACCCTCAGCTCGAAACCGTTCGGCGTCAACATTGCGCAACTGTTCGTTCGTGACGAAAGCATCGCCGATTTTGTGGTCGAACAAGGCGTGCGTTTCGTCACGACGTCGGCAGGTGATCCGACCAAATACACGTCGCGGCTGAAGTCTGCGGGCCTGACGGTCTTCCACGTGGTGCCCACGCTGGCGGCGGCCTTGAAGGCCGTCGAGGCCGGAGTTGACGGCCTGGTAGTCGAAGGGGGTGAAGGTGGCGGTTTTAAAAACCCCAAGGACGTCGCAACGATGGTCCTCTTGCCGCTCGTGGCCGAACGTGTCGATGTTCCGATAATCGCTGCCGGTGGCATCACTGACGGCGCCAGCATGGCGGCCGCATTCGCCCTCGGGGCAGAAGGTGTGCAAATGGGAACACGCATGGTCTCGAGCCTCGAATCACCGGTGCACAACAACTGGAAGGATGCCATCGTTGGCGCGGCTGAAACGGACACCGTCTTTCTGAATCGCTT
Source organism: uncultured Bifidobacterium sp. (assembly GCA_964343885.1). GTDB lineage: Bacteria > Actinomycetota > Acidimicrobiia > Acidimicrobiales > Ilumatobacteraceae > F1-20-MAGs119. The sequence goes on along the minus strand of CAYFLC010000037.1, from coordinate 3,909 downwards.
CTCACGTCCCGCCTTGCGAGCGCTACGTACCAACCGCACGACCGAACTCGAAAAGGCCGATCACGTTGGTATGGACCAGTTCGCACGAACCCAGGATTTGTATTTTGGCGGCGACCTCGAAGCCGCAATTGCGCTGACGGGTCAGGTCGCCGGCCGCATCACCGAGGTGAAGCCGGTGGCCGAGATCATCGCCGAAACCGTGAGCGGCTTCCACGCAGTTGTCAAGCGGCTCGCAGACTCGCACGGTTAGCCGCGAACACAAAATCCACGAGAGCCAACCACACGCCTGCGGCTAGAGCGACGTGGAATGCGACAAGCAGCGCTGGCACATCGGCGAAATACTGCACGTATCCAATAAATGCCTGCAGCAATGCAATTCCCAGCAGCGATGCCGCCTTGCCTTCGATCTCGGATCTCGCCGTCGATCTTCGCTGACGATAGAGGAACGTCGCGATGGCGCCAAGTGTCACGATGACCGAGATGCTGTGAACTCTCGCCACTGAACTGATCGCAAAACCGAATCTCACCGCATCTTCGTCGCCCGCGTGAGGGCCGGACGCAGTAACGACGGTTCCGCTGACAACTGCGCAGAGTCCGAGAAGGCCGATCATCCAAGGGAAAAACGCGAGAGGTTTGTCGGTCAGCGCAATCGCTCCTGGGTCCTTCGCATGGCGCTCGGCGATTCGCAGGAGAACGAGACCGTTCGCCAACAACAGCATCGACACGAGGAAGTGCGCCATGTTTGCCCAAGGGTTCAGTCCGGTCAGAACAACGATGGCCCCGATGATGATCTGGGCGACGACTCCGGCGACAAGTCCAAGCGACAACGTTGTCAACACGCGGCGACGAACTGCCAACAGCAGACTGCCGAGCACCGCAAGAACAACCGACGCGGCAACGAGGCCCGTGAACAGACGATTGATTTGTTCGATTGCTCCGTGCCCGGTCGAGACGTCGATGAATCGCGATTCCGAACAACGAGGCCAATCGGAACACCCGAGTCCCGAACCGGTGAGACGGACCAGTGCGCCGGTGACGACGATGACGTAGAGCGCGACGAGCGCAATGCGCACGATGGTGACATAACGCTCGGCCGTCAGGCGTCCTTTCAGCGTCGCCAACTCAGGGAACCTTTGATGCCGTAGTTACGCAGAATCAATGCTCGATGGGGTTCAATCTCGGCGAACACGTGCGAGTCGGCCGATGGACCCCCTGGTTCGAACAAATTGCAGTCGTAACCCATCTTGTCCCATAGGCGTTCGCGACCCTTTGTGTCGTCGATGATCCGCGTGTCGCCCCAGACGATGCACGAATCCCAATCGGTCTCGGCCCCCACTCCGAAATGTACGCAAATACGGCTGTTGGTGCGGAGATTCTTCACCTTGGCCTCGCCACTGGCCAGAAAGGCAAGCACGGTGTCGCCATTCCAGGCCACTGTGACTGGCGAGAGGTAAGGAGTCCCAGAGGGTGAGACCGTCGCGAGATACGCAAGCCGACCGAATCGGAGGGACTCGATCTTGAGTTCTGCAATCGTCAGGGTGTTGTTCACCTCGGCAAGGCTATGTTTTCGATTGTGAAGCGACAAACCGTCGAAGAGCGGCGGGTGGAAATTCTCGAGACCACCTGTCGGGTCGTGATCGAACGTGGTTTTGCCGGTACGCGCGTTGCCGATGTCGCCCAGCGTCTTGGTGTGTCGAACAGTTTGATTCATTATCACTTCGAGTCGAAAGAGGCGTTGCTTGCGGAAGCGTTCTCGCACTACGCAAAGAAGTCGTTGCAGGAGTGCGTCGACTACATCGTCGAGGCCCCCACAGCACAGGAACAACTAGCCAGAGCCATCGAGGATTTCGTTCCGGAAGGAAGTGATGACCTCGAGTGGATGCTGTGGATCGATGCGTGGGGTGAGGCCCTACGGAACCCGCTCATGCGTCGAATCAGCCAAGAGCTCGATGTTCGGAGCAACGAGCTGATCGAGGCAATCCTGCGCAAGGGCAACGATGAAGGTGACTTTTCCTGCGTCGACCCCCGAATGTCTGCAATGAGGTTGATGGGACTCATCGACGGACTTGCAGTGCAGTTCGCCGCACACGATGGTGTGCTCACCAGAAATGACCTCATCGACGCAGTAACACGCGCCGCACAACAGGAGACAACACATGGCAAATGAACTTCCGAAGCACCTGCGCTATCCCTCGATCGAAACTGAGATTGGCTTGCGTCGCCTCATCGACCGCTACTGCCTCGGAGTCATTCATCGCGATGCCGAAGTGTGGGGCTCGACATGGACCGCAGATGCCAAGTGGTTCCTTGGGCCAGGTCGTGAAGTGCAGGGACGCGATGCCATCGTCGAGTTGTGGAAGGGCGCCATGGGCGCCTTCAACCGCGTGATCCAAACTCCGCTGCACTGCAGCTTCGATATCGATGAAGCGGCGGGCACTGGAAGTGGGCGGAACGTCATCCGCGAGCGTTTCGAGCGTGCCGACGGAACCCTGGGCAATCTTTGGGCCACTTATGTCGACACTTACAGACGCGAAGACGGGCTCTGGCTGTTCAGTTCGCGCAGCCTCGAGATCATCGAACGCAGTTAGGGCGTCTGGGGCATGAGGCCCCGGTTGAGCTCTCCTTCCTGACGACATCTGGTGGCGTGATTTATCGCCCTGGGTAGCCGTTCGACCACTTAAACCACTCTGCGTGGTTATTTCAAAACTTTCCGTGAGAAATTCCTCAAGTTCGGCAGCGACCTGCCGATGCCCCTTGTGCATCACACAAGGAGCCCCCCATGGTCGCCACCACCTGGACTACCCGCAAAATCGGAATCACTGCAATCGCCTCAGGCGTTGCAGCAGCAATCTTCAGCCTCGCCGCCCCCACCGCTGCCTTCGCCGCGGGCTCGGGCTCGGCTCAGCCGGCAGCGATCGCCGTGCCGGCCCTCCCGCGCTTTGGACAGAGCGGTGACGCTGTGAAGGCCCTTCAGACAGCCCTCGTGGCCAAAGGATTCACCCTGGTCGGCGGAGTCGACGGCGTCTTTAGCCCCCGCACCCGTGCGACCCTCCGCAACTTCCAAACCGTCGTCGGTCTGAAAGCAACGGGCATCCTCGACCGCAAGACGGCCAAGGTCCTCGGTCTTCTTCCTGTCTCGGCATCGGCCACCCCGTCGACGACGGCTCCCGCCCCGGTCCCGACAACGGCTCCGTCGACGACAATTGCCCCTACCACGACTGTTGCTCCCCCTGCGGTCGCGGCGCCGGCCCCCATTGCTTGGGCGGTCGAGATGTTCCCCGTGCTCGGCGACAAGGGTGACGCTGTGGCCGCCCTCCAGAACGCGCTCATCGCCAATGGCGTCGAAGTCTTCGGCGGTACCGATGGGCTTTTTGGTAACGGGACCAAGTCGGCGATCAGCAAGTTCCAGGTTGCCAAGGGTCTCGCCGCCACCGGTGCTCTCGACGAGTCGACGGCGATCGAACTTGGCTTGATGCCCCGTCCGGTCCTCGCGGTCAACATCGCCGTCTTCCCGGTCAAGCCGGCCTGCTATTTCACCGACACATACGGTGATCCGCGCGGTACCGACCGCAAGCACGAAGGCGTCGACATCATCACCAAGAAGGGTCAAGACCTTCTCGCGGTCGTCGATGGCACGATCACAAAGATCTACACAGCCGATACTGCGAAACTCTCGGGCAACGCGGTTCGTTTGACAGCCGCCGACGGCACGTACTTCTTCTATGCCCACCTCGATTCGTTCGCCCCGGGCATCACGGTTGGTTCGAAGGTCGTTGCGGGTCAGGTTCTGGGTGGGGCTGGTTCGACCGGCGATACCAACACCGACCACCTGCACTTCGAAGTCCACCCGAAGGGTGGCGAAGCAGTGAATCCGTATCCGATCGTGAAAGCAGTTGATGCCTGCAAGAA
>CAYFLC010000036.1:0-12738 GCA_964343885.1 uncultured Bifidobacterium sp. | reverse complement strand
GATGTCAGGGTTCGTTGCCGAACTCCGCAACGCGGGGTTGCCGGTCAGCCTCACCGAGAACCTCGACGCCATGGAGGCGATCAAGCAGATTCCACTCGAAGACCGCGAGGCCTTCAAGTGGGCGCTCGGCGCCACTCTGGTGAAGAACTCGGCCCACTGGCGAGCATTCGAAACGGTGTTCGAGGTGTATTTCAGCCTCCGTGGTCCGGAATATGCCCTCACCGACGGCTCCGACGAAGAGGCCGGAGAGTTCTGGCGCGAGATGCAAGAGCAAATGCGTCAGGGCGAGGGCAAGGGCGGCGCTGGGGCGATGGAGTCGCTCACGCAGGAAGAGTTGATGAACCTGCTGATGCGGGCCCTCATGGATGGTGATCAAACCATGCTCCGTGCACTCGCGCGCCAGGCCGTGCAGCGCTTTGCCGGAATGGAGCCCGGTCGTCCTGTGGGTGGCACCTATTACCTGTATCGCACGCTGCGCAACCTCGACCTTGACAACATGATGAGCAAGATCGAGCAGGCGAACGCCGATCGCATGCTCGAGCCACAGACCGATCTCGAAAAGCGTCTAGAGAACGACGAGATGCAGCATCGCATCGAACAGTTCAAGCAAGAGATCGAAGCCGAAATTCGACGTCGTTTGGTCGCCGACCGCGGTGCCGAGGCGATGGCGAAAACCCTGCGCAAGCCACTTCCTGAAGACGTCGAGTTCATGCACGCCAGCCGTGACGAAATGCAGAACCTGAAGAAGGCTCTCTATCCGTTGACCCGGAAACTCGCAGCGCGCCTGGCCCGCAAGCGTCGTCACGGCCGTAAAGGACCGCTCGACTTCCGCAACACCGTGCGCCACTCGCTCACGTACGGCGGTGTGCCCGCCGAGCCGAAGTTCAAGTACCCGCGTCCGGCCAAGCCCGAACTCATGGTGGTCGCCGACATCTCAGGCAGCGTGGCCGCGTTCGCTCGGTTCACCTTGATGCTCGTCTATGCCATCCAGAACCAGTTCTCGAAGGTGCGCTCGTTCGTGTTCATCGACGGTCTTGACGAAGTCACCGACTACTTCCGCACGACGGAAGACATCACCGAAGCGATTCACCGTGTCAACACCGAAGCCGATGTGGTGTGGGTCGACGGCCACAGCGACTACGGCCATGCGTTCGAGGTGTTCTGGGAGAAGTACGGCAAGGACGTTGGTCCGAAGACCACGGTTCTCCTTCTCGGCGACGCGCGCAACAACTATCACGCCGCCCAAAGCTGGGTAGTCAAGGAAATGCGCCAGCGCGCACGTCACGTCTACTGGCTGAATCCGGAACCGCGTTCGTACTGGAATACCGGCGATTCGATCGTTGGTGAATACGGAACGCACACCGACGGCGTGTACGAGTGTCGGAATCTTCGTCAACTCGAGGCCTTTGTCGAGAAGCTCGCATGACCAACACGCGCATTGTCCTCGTCCGTCACGGCGAATCGCAAATCATGGTCGACAAGCGAATCGGCGGGCCGCGTTCGTGTTTGGGCCTGTCGTCCTTGGGGCGTAAACAAGCAGATGCGTTGAATGCGCGTTGGATAGCCGAGAAGATCGATCGCCCCACCGCGTTGGTGGCGAGCAATTACAAGCGAGCCATCGAAACGGCGAACCTCGTAGCCCCGTCGCTCGGGCATCCCGAACTTGTGATCGACGCCGATTGGGGCGAGCACGACCCGGGCGAGGTGTGCGACGGCATGTCGTATTCCGATTTCGTCGAGAAATATGGTCACCGCGACTGGAGCATCGATCCGTACGACGAGACATATCCCGGTGGTGAAACGGTTGCGGCGTTCCAGTACCGCGTCGGCGGCGCACTCAGGCGGACGGTCGACACGTATGCGGGTGGCACGGTCGTGGTTGCGTGCCATGCGGGCGTCATCGACACCTGTCTGCGTCATGCGCTGCGAAGCGCACCGGTCGGAGAGTTCGAGGTGCACACGCTGAACACCTCGATTACCGAGCTGGTTCACGTTCGTCCCGGGCGGTGGCGCGTCGTGCGCTACAACGATGCGGGGCACTTGGTGGGTCTGCCGTCGGCTACCCACCCAAACGACATGAGCTGAACGAGGAAGTGGGGTAGTCCGATGACGAATGTGCCAGGAACGATGCAGGGAAAGGTTGCCGTCGTCATCGGCGGTCACAGCGGATTCGGCGAGTCGATCGTGCGTCGCTTTCGCGCCGAAGGTGCCCGCATCGCAATCGCGGCGCGACGCATCGACTTGGTCAATCAGGTTGCATCATCGGTCGACGGGCGGGGATACAGCTGCGACATCACCAACGACGACGACATCGTTGCGCTGGTCGCCGCCGTTGAACGCGATTTCGGACGAATCGACATCGCGGTGAACTGTGCCGGATACGAGCAGAGCACGCCGATCGCAGACTTGACCCCCGAGAAGCTCACGGCAATGCAGGCCGTGCAGTTCACCGGCGCGATCTACTGCATGCGGCACTTCGGGAACTCGATGGCGGCCACCGGGGGCGGGGCTTTCCTGTCGATTTCCTCGCAGACGGCCCACAGTCCCGCCATCGGCCTTGCCGCCTACGGAAGTTCGAAGGCCGGCATCGAGTACGCCACGAAAATCGCAGCCGTCGAATACGGACCCAAAGGTGTCAGGTTCAACTGCGTTGCGGCCGGTCTCATCGAAACGCCGATGACCGCGCGCATCTTCAAGGTCGAGTCGGCAATCCAGGCTCTGCGTGAACTGACGCCCTTGCGTCACATGGGTTCGTCGGAGGACATCGCCAAGGCGGCGCACTATTTCTGCAGCAACGAGGCCTCGTTCGTGACGGGGCAGACGCTCTGCGTCGACGGAGGGGCAACGCTGCACGGGCTGCCGACGCCGTTCCACTATGCCGACACCGCGCGCCGTGTCGCTGAATCTGCGCAAGCGGGGAACGGGCCGTCCTGACCCCGCGCGTCATCGTTGTTGGCGCCGGAGCCGGGGGCTGCGTCGCGGCTGCCAGGCTTTTCGACGCCGGATGCGCGGTTCACCTCATCGAGTCGGGAATCGACGACGCCACGAACGATTCGATCGATCTCGACGCTGGTCTGGCACGGGCCGAACTGCTTGATGACAATGTATTCGTCTCATCGTTCACGGGTGGAACCCGATTTCCGTATATCCGTGGCCGCGCGCTGGGTGGAACCACTGCCATCAACGCGCTGATTCAAATGTGCGGCACAGCCGATGACTGGAATCTGTGGTCCGACAAGTTTGGTTGCACGGGCTGGAACTGGAATGCGATCCGCAGAGAGATGGCCTCGCTCGAATTCCCGGTGCACGTTGCCGCAGACGATGCGCACGGGCCGCTGACCTCGGCGACGTTGCGCGCCGCACAGATGCTGGGTGCTTCTCGGTGTCGACACATTGGCGAAACCGCCGACGGCGCCGGTCCTGTCGGACTGTCGATCGTCGACGGCAAGAGGGCCGATGCGTTCAGCGTGTTCGTTGCCCCGCGTCGTACCGCCGACCCCGATCGTTTGAAGGTATCGACGGGTTCGCGTGTGCGCGAGATCGCGATCAGCTCGGGCAGGGCCACTGGCGTCATTCTGGACGACGACATCGAGGTGTCGGCCGACGCCGTGGTTGTGTGCGCGGGCACCCTGTGGAGTCCGATCCTGTTGAGGCGCAGTGGAGTGTCGCGTTCGGGGCTCGGTCGCAACTTGAAAGACCACCCGTCAATCAGCCTCACCATTGGCCGTGCAGGAGACGGCGCACCCGACGGTTCGCCACGTGTCACGGGTCTCGTGATCGCGTCATCCCACATCGGCGAGTCCGATATCAACGTGCTGCCCGTCGAGAATGACCACCTCATTGCGGCGGTCACGCAGGTTTCTTCCGTTGGCCACGTACACGAGGTGAATGGACAGGCCGAGGTGGTGCTCAATTCGCTTGAGTCGCACGACGATGCCACTCGCATGCTCGCCGCGCTGCGACTGGCCGCCGACATGTTGTCGGACGTGAATCTGGCAACGTTGTGCGAAACGGTGTCGGTCGACGAACGTGGAACGCCACTCGCGGCCCTTCTGGCGCACGACGACGCAGCAATCGTTGCGTTCCTGCGGCGACAGCCGGGAGCGTATTCGCATGCTGTTGGCACATGTCGTATGGGTGATCTGCGCGACCCCGAGTCGGTGGTCGACACCTTGGGCGAAGTGCACGGTGCCGTGAACCTGTGGGTTGCCGATGCCTCGGTGTTCCCCGACATACCACGAGCCGCAACACAGATTCCCGTGATGGCGGTGGCCAGCCGCATCGCCCGCGGGGTGGGCGAACGCTTGGTGTGACACGCACGATGTGCGTGACGTGGAAGGATTTCGAGCGTGCGGTATGAATTGGGCCTCCACGACGTTGCCGACGGTTGCATGGCGTATCTGCAGCCCGACGGAGGTTGGGGATACAGCAACGCCGGACTCATCATCGGCGACGGGGCCTCGCTTCTGGTTGACACGCTCTTCGATTTGAAACTCACGTCGGCGATGCTCGAGTCGATGCGCCACGTCACGAGGTCAGCGCCAATCGGCACGGTCGTCAATACACATGCGAACGGCGACCATTGCTACGGCAATCAACTCGTGGCCGATGCCGAAATCATCGCGACGCGTGCGGCGGCCGAAGAAATGCAGCATGTGCCACCGGCGATGATGGCTGGCCTCAACGCCGCGCCGGGCGAGGTGGGCGAGTTGTTCCGCCATTTCTTCGGTGATTTCGAGTTCGATGGCATCGAACTGACGCCGCCGACGCGCACGTTCGATGGAAGGCTCGAGGTCGAAATTGGCGGGCGAACGGTAGAACTGATCGAAGTGGGCCCCGCGCACACGACAGGCGATTCCATTGTCGTGGTTCCCGATTCGAGGGTGGTCTACACGGGTGACATCTTGTTCATCGGCGGGGCTCCGATCGTATGGGCAGGGCCTCTCGAGAACTGGATTGCTGCGTGCGACCTGATGCTCGGCATGGACGTCGATACCGTCGTTCCCGGGCACGGCCCGGTGACCGACAAGGCCGGTGTGGTTCAGGTGCGCGACTACCTGACGAGCGTTCTCGGCTCAGCCACGCAGTGTCACGCCGACGGTGTCGATGTTTTCGACGCGGCCAGGATGATCGCGCGCGACATGCTCGGTGCCGTTTCGACCAAAGACCTTCGTGAGTTCGGACGCATCGCAGTCAACGTCGATACTGTGTATCGATCACTCGACCCGCAGCACGAGACGGCAAACGTGATCGAACAGTTCAGGCGGATGGCTGCGATCGAAGCGCACGGCGAACAAGCATGACCCACGCCGCGAGTGCGCAGCAGCTGAAGAAGATCCACTGGATCGCATACGACAGGTGTGGCCCGTTCGACAGCTCTGGGTCTGCTACGCGAGCCGGCAGGTCCGACGTGACGCTCGCTGACTTCGCGTACTCCAACAAATCAACGTAGAACGGAAGCACGGTTTGGTCGTTCGAGGCTTTCATCTGCTTCGAAAGTCGGGGCACATCGACGCGCTGGATCTCGCTGAGGGTGCCCGTGGCTGCGTCAGTCAGCCCGCCGATGCGCCGTGCTTGCGACTTGCGGATGCGGCCGAGGAATTCGACGGAACCGGTGGGTGCCGCAGGTGCGTCCGTCGCAAGTGGAACGAAACCGCGATTGACGACGAGGACGTACTTCTTCGTGCCCACCGTGAAATCGAGAGCCTGGAGTGCGTCGACTCCGGCGGTCGAATCTTGGCTGCGGTTCGTCACCGTGACCGACGTGCCGAGCCGAAAAATCCCGTTCACGACGACGTGCCGCCACTCGGTGTCATCGGGTTTCGCGTCAATGAGCGTCGCAAGCGGAACCGGATCCGCTGTGCCGCGCGAGCGCACCTCGGCGTTGAAGGCTTTGCGTTGGTCGAGCCGTCGGAATTGCCATGCCGAGAGATTCAGCATGGTGAACACCAACACGACAACCAGAACGTGCGCGGCGATCATCTTGGGTCGCAGAAGGGGGGAGAAGCGGCTCATCGTGTCTCAAGGCAACGCTAGTTTGTGTCCGTGCGCGACGTCTCATCCCTCACGCCCGAATTCTGGGAGAAGGTGTTCGGCCGCGGAGTCGTGGCCGGTGAACCGCAGCGCATCGGCGAGGGAATGATCGGCGCGAACTACCGCGTTGCACTTTCGGTCAAGAATGCCGAAGTTCCCGCAAGTGTCGTTGTGAAGCTTCCGTCGCCGGGTGACGAGAGCCGTGCCGCTGGTGTCGCGCACCGAACGTACGAGCGTGAGGCGAAGTTCTACATGCACGTCGCAAATACGGTCGACGTGCGACGTCCGGTATGTCATTGGGTTGAATTCGACGACGCTTCGCACGACTTCGTGCTCGTGTTGGAAGACCTCGCGCCGGCGCAGCCGGGAAATCAGTTGACGGGATGCACCGTCGACCAGGCGCGGGCCGCGGTCGTGGAGTCGGCGCGTCTGCATGGGCCGCGTTGGGCTGATCCCACTCTTCACGACATCGATTGGTTGCAGCGGAGAACGGCTCGCGCCGACGCCGAGTTGTTGGGTGCGGCGTGCGCGCACTTCATTACGCCGTTTCTCGCCACGTACGGCAAGTACTTCACCAATGAACAGAACAATCTCGTCGTGGCTTTCATTCCGAAAGTTGCCGACTGGATAGACGGCCGCAAGGGCCCGCTCACGTTGGGTCACGGCGATTATCGACTCGACAACTTGATGTTCGGCACGCCCGAGGGCGGGCCTCCCGTGGCTGTGGTCGACTGGCAAACACCCAATCACGGCCAGGCCGCCACCGATGTTTCGTATTTCATGGGCGCGGGTTTGATGCCCGACGTTCGTCGTTCCGTCGAGGCCGACATTGTCGATGAGTACCTCACCGTTCTGCATGGTTACGACATCGACTATCCGCGCGCCTCTTTCTGGCGCGACTATGTGCACGACACCTTTGCGGGCTTGGTGATGGCCATCGTTGCCTCGCAAGTCGTCACACCCACAGAACGCGGCGAGGCGATGTTTGCCGCGATGGCAACACGCGCAGCACAGCACGCGCTCGACCTCGATTCGCTCGACATGCTGTGAGGTGCCCATGACTACGGAACTTCCCGACTTCCACATTCCACACATGGAAAAGATCGAGTGGATGGTCGAAACGAAGGGCTGGGCCGTCGAAACGATGACGGCGGGTGCGTTCACCGACGTTGAGGGCAATCCGCTTCCTACGTACACGTACACCGTGAACTTCACACAACGCTTCGCGATGCCCGAAATTGTGATCGTGGGGTTGGCGCCGGTTGCATGCGCAGGAATTCTCGACCTCGTCGCCGACGTGTGCAGTTCGGGTCAGATCATCGACATTGGTGCAACGGTGACCGGATTGTTCGACGGCGACCAGAGGGCACGCTTCGCGCCCGTCGACGTGGCCAAGCATGCCGCGATGTTTGCCACGGCTTTCGCGTGGCACAAGCCCGCTCAGCCGCAGATCGTCCAAATGTTGTGGCCCGATCGCAACGGGTTCCTGCCCGACGAGCCCGGCTTCGATCAGCGACTTCGGTTCACTCAGGCACTGCTCGGCTAAAGGCCACGCTCTTCGTTCAGTCGGCGGGCGAGGCTGTCGAGTGCCGACACGTCGCCGTTCAACACCGCGGACTTGTCGGACGCATCGAGGGGTGAAAGCGCGATGAGCGTTTCGAACCCCACATGTGGGCGTCCGAGAACGACGCGTATTGCGCGTTCAATGCCCGCGATCGGGTCGTCGTCGTATGCGCGCATCAGGGTCTCGACATCGGTCTTCCCGAGACGCTTGGCTCGACGGGCGGCATCGATACGTCGCACGATGTACGGCGACAAATAGCCGGCGTAGCGAGTTTGTAGTTCGGGCTTCAACCAATCGCTGCCCGAGACACGACCTCGGCATCGTGCAGTGCCACATGCACAATCGAATTCGTCGTAGTCGCTTCCGTCGGCCATCGCGTAGTCGAAGGTCAGCGCCTCGCCGGTAGCGATGTCGCGCATCGCCACAACTTGGCTTGCGCCGCCCATGCCACAGTTCGGGTCGCACGAATGGTTGATGGCATCGCCCGGTTCACGCTCGACCGGCCCGAGGAGGAATGCATCGTCGTCGATCTGGATCGATCGCGAACGTCGATCGGCCGGCATCGTGTCGAAGGTTGCGCGATTCATGAGTGTTCCGCCGAAGCATGCGACGATGGCTCCCGCGGGTATGGGTGCGATGGCGAAAGCGCCGAACCCTGCACCGGGTGTGGGTCGCATCTCGGCGAGCGGCGTGAGGAAGTTGTCGGCCACAGAGCGGCACGGTAATGCCAATCGGGGATAGGCTGGTGGGAAATTCAGCATCACGAGCGACCGGTGTTCCGGTCCGGCAACCGGGGTTGGTCCACGGTGCCAGCTCAACCGGAAACGGTTGGGGATGTGGCGGGCAACCGCAACGGACGCGCTCTCTCGTGATTCTGGGTTCGAAGGTTGTACGAACACGAGAGGAGGCGTAGTGAAATGAGTCGGCACGATTACCCCGCAAGTGGTGCGTGGAAGATGGGCGATCCTGCCGGCACACGCCAGTTCTTCTCGCTCGGCACCGACCGCGCCGTGGCGCTCGATTTCGGTTCGACCCTCACCGACGTCATCGTCGCGTACGAGACGTGGGGGCGTCTGAAAAACGATACCTCGAACGCCATTCTCCTGTGTCATGCATGGACAGGCGACTCGCACGCCGCCGGACCTGCCGACGACGGCCACCCGACGCCCGGTTGGTGGGAAGGCCTCATCGGGCCCGGTCTCGCCATCGACACCGACGTCTACTTCGTCGTGTGTGCGAATGTTCTCGGTGGGTGCCAGGGCAGTACGGGGCCCGCGTCACCGCATCCCGACGACGGGCGGCCCTACGGTTCACGCTTTCCTGTCATCACCATCCGCGACATGGTCAGGGCGCAGGCTCGTCTGGCCGATCACCTGGGCATCCGCACATGGCACAGCGTCATTGGCGGATCGATGGGCGGAATGCAGGTTCTCGAGTGGGCCGTGATGTTTCCCGAGCGCGTGCGGTCGATCGTTCCGATCGCAACATGCGCGCAGTCGAGCGCGCAGCAGATCGCATGGGGCGCAATCGGTCGACGCGCAATTCGCCTCGACCCGCGCTGGAGGGGTGGCGACTACTACGAAGCCGAACCCGGTGATGGGCCGTGGGAAGGGCTGGGAATCGCGCGCATGATCGCTCAGGTGACGTTCCGCAGTGACAACGTTTTCACCGAGAAGTTCGGTCGCGAGTTCGCCGACGGCAACGCCGAGAAGAGCGGCATCGACATGTGGGATCGTTTCGAAGTCGAGCGCTACCTCGACCATCACGGCGACAAGCTCGTGCGTCGCTTCGACACCAACAGCTACCTCGCGATCGGCAAGGCGATGGATCTGCACGACATCGGTCGCGGTCGTGGCGGAGTTGTCGCTGCGGTGTCGCGCATCAAGGTTCCGGTGCTGTCGATCGGAATCTGGAGCGACATCCTGTATCCGAGTTACCAACAGCGAGAGATCGCGCGACTCGTCGTCGAAACAGGTGGCCATGCCGACTATGTCGAGATCGACTCGCCGCACGGGCACGACTCGTTCCTCATCGAACTCGACCAGGTTGGCAGGGCCGTACGCGGTCACCTCGGTAGTGTGTGAGCGTGCTCGCCACCGTCGGAATCGTCACCATCATCTCGGCGTTGCTCATTGTTGGCGGGCTCGGATTGTTCGGCCTCACCGTGTGGTTCTGGCGAACGTCGCGTCCCGAGCCACCTGCGCTCGCGCGTCTTGAAATCATGAGCGAGCGTGCATACCGCAAGAGCAAGGGTGTCGATCGCCAGTTCCTGCTGAAGCTCGCCCAAGACGAGGCCCAGCGGTCGAATCCGACTTCCGCGGGTGCAGACAACTAAATTCGTCGCGTGGCGTCCTTCAACCCAGACGAAATGATCGAACGGTTCCGCGAGCGTGCAGCCGCGGTGAGGCGCCGGCCACTTCCGCCCGTTGCGGGTGAAGAGCGCCAGCACTTCCTGCAGCAGGCTCAGGTCGACTTCCAGGACTTCGCCATCATCGGAGATGCCACGGCATCGGTCGAAGACGGCGTTCTCGTTCTGCGAATCGACATGCGCGGCGACAAGAAGTGAGCCAGCCGCACGGCCACACCCACGAATGGGCCGTGTCGGTATGCATTTTCGGAATCGTTTGCTGGAGCTCCGGTCCTTTGATGGTTCGCGGAATCTCCGCGCCGGTGGCGGCGTTCACGCCGATGCGTCTGTTGCTCTCGGTGCCCGTCATGTCGGCTGCCGCGATCGTCGGCGGCGGGAAGCTCTCGAAGAATCTCTACAAGGCATCAGTTCTTCCGGGAATTCTCTTCTTTCTCTCGATGACGTGTGGCTTTGCTTCGTTCCAGCACACGTCGATTGCGAATGCCACCCTCATCTCGAACATGCAACCGGTCTTGATGCTGCTCATCGCCCCGCGACTCTTCGGCGAACGAGCGACCGCGTCGCGCCTCGTCCTCGCTGCCGTGGCGATCGTTGGGGTCTCGACCGTGGTTCTCGGCGCGGGGTCCGGGGGTGAGGCGGGTCTTTCGGGCGATGCGTTCGCTCTGGCGAATCTCGCGTTCTGGACCGCCTACTTCGTTCTCGCCAAGCGCCAACGCGATGCGGGTGTGCACGCGGGCGCGTTCCTCGCGGGGATCTTCACCGTCGCTGCGGCCGCGTCGATTCCATGGGCGTTGGTCGTTCGACCGGACTTCGGTCAGGTGGGCGGCAAGGACTTCCTGCTCGTCGCCGGTCAGGTACTGGTTGCCGGCCTGATGGGGCACACGGCCATCACGTGGTGTGCAAGATTTCTCGACGTCACGTTCGTCTCATTGGTGAATTTGTTGAGCCCCGCTTTGTCGATGATCGGAGCATGGATCATCTACAACCAGTCGATGAAGGTCGTGCAGGTGGCCGGCGCCGTGGTGATGATGCTCGCGGTTGCAGCGATCGTCGCAACGCGACCGAAACCGTTGGTTCCCGTTGATCAAGGACTGACCGCAGAGTGAGGATCCAACGCACATGAGCAGAGAGACGATCGGCGCAGACGGCCGCCCCAATCACGACCTTGCTCTGTGGGCGGTGCTGCTCGGCGTGATTTCGTGGGGCTGGGGTCCTGTCATCGTGAGGGGAATTTCCGCGCCGTTTATGGCTTTCACGCCGGTGCGCATGGCCATCGCGTTTCCGATTCTTCTGACCATCACGTATGCCTCTGGCGCCAAGATCAACAAAACGGTCATTCGTGCCGCCGCGTTGCCGTCGTTGTTCTACACGCTGTCGCTGTTGTGCGCATTCGCTTCGTTCCAGAAGACGTCGATCGCCACGTCGACTCTCATCGTCTCGTTGAACCCCGTCGCGCTTCTCGTCGTCGCACCCATCCTTCTGAAGGAACGCATCACGCTGCACAAGGTGGCCTGGTGTCTCGTGGCCATCGCCGGCGTGTCGTTGGTCGTGTTCGGTAAGACGAGTGGGGGAGGCAACACGGTCGAGGGCGATCTGTACGCGGTCGGCAACCTCATCTTCTGGACCTCGTACGCCGTTGGAACCAAGCGCGTGCGTGACGCCGGTGTTCACCCGTTCGCATTTCTCAGCGTCGCCACTGCCGTGTCGGTGATCATTCTCTTTCCGTGGGCCCTGATCGTCGGCGCCGACTTCGGCAAGATCGGCGGAAACGACTGGTGGCTCATCGTGCTGCAAGTGGTCATTGCCGGAGTGCTTGGCATGGGGCCGATCGCCTGGGCCAATCGCTACATGGATGCGACCGTCGTGGCACTTCTCGGACTCGGCAGCCCGGTGCTGTCGAGCATCTTCGCCTGGTGGATCTACGAACAGTCGATGAACGCCACGCAGATCGCCGGAGCGGCCGTGATGCTGGTCGCCGTCGGCGTGGTGGTGTCGAAAAAGAGCTAACCGTTGTTTTCTTCGCCGCGGGGGAGCGCTGACTCTGGCGGGCAGACCACCGCCGTCAATACTTGGGGAATGGCAACTTTCGGATTTCAGGGCAGGGTCGCACTCGTAACGGGTGGCGCGCAGGGAATGGGTCGCGAGATCGCCGAGCGCTTCGGGCGCGAGGGCGCCTCGGTGGTCATCGGTGACATCTCTGAGGAGGGTGGACGTGACACCGTCGCGAACATCGAGAAGGCCGGCGGCAAGGCGGTCTTCCAGCGCACCGACGTTTCGAAGTCTGCCGACGTGAACGCACTTGTCGCACTCGCGTTGTCGACGTACGGCGATCTCAACCACTGTGTCAACGCCGCTGCCATCGAAGGCGAAGCACCGAACCTTCTCGAACTGGAAGAAGACAATTTCGACCGCATCATCAACGTGAACCTGAAGTCGCTGTACCTGTCGATGCGTGCGCAGATCCGTGCATACGTCGACAAGGGCCACGACGGCACGATCGTGAACATCTGCTCGACCAACTCGTTCCGCCCGCAGCCCGGACAGAGCGCCTACACGGCTTCGAAGCACGGAGCAGTTGGCCTCACCAAGACCGCAGCGATTGAGTACGCGCCAAAGGGAATTCGCATCAACGGCATCGCACCGGGCAGTATTGATACCCCGATGTTGCGCAACGCCATCGCACGCCGTTCGGGTGGTGACCCGTCGGGCAGCCTCAGCCGTCTCAGCATCATCGGCCGCTTCGGCACGGTGCAGGAAATCGCGTCGGCCGCCA
>CAYFLC010000035.1:12391-12756 GCA_964343885.1 uncultured Bifidobacterium sp. | reverse complement strand
GGCGACCATCCGGGGGCAAGTTTCGTCGATTTGCTCGACAGGGTAGGCCTGTCTCCCTTTACCGAAACAGTCGACATCAGAGCCCACGCGCCGAACATTCCGCACGCAACCACGTGTGTGGCTCTCCGTTTTTCCGACGGTGTCGTCATGGCCGGCGACCGTCGCGCAACATCGGGAAATCTCATCTCGCACCGAAGCATGGAGAAAGTCGTCGAAGCCGACCGATTCAGTGGTGTGGCGATCGCCGGCGCGGCGGGCCCGGCGATGGAAATGATCAAACTGTTCCAGCTTCAATTGGAACACTACGAAAAAGTCGAGGGTCAGCTTCTCTCGCTCGAAGGCAAAGCAAACCAGTTGTCGATGCT
>CAYFLC010000035.1:0-12381 GCA_964343885.1 uncultured Bifidobacterium sp. | reverse complement strand
CGGCTCCGGCAGTCTTCACGCGGGGACCGTGATCAAAGTCGGGTGGAGGCCCGAACTCGATCGCGAGGCTGCGGTTCGACTTGCCGTGCGAGCTTTGTGGGAGGCAGCCGATGTCGATTCGGCAACCGGCGGGCCCGACGTACTGCGTGGCATCTATCCCGTTGTCGCAACGATTACCGGTCTCGGATGGAATCGTGTCGATGATGGTCAACTGGCATCGATCGTCGATGATGTCGTCGCCGAACAGCGCGCCAGAATCGGAGCAGATCTTCCATGAGCATGCCGTTTTACGTTGCCCCCGAACAGGTGATGAAAGACCGCGCCGACTACGCGCGGAAAGGGATCGCGCGCGGAAGAGCCCTCGTCGCCATTCAGTACATCGAGGGCATTGCGATCGTCGCAGAAAATCCCTCGAATACGCTGCGCAAGGTCAGTGAAATCTACGATCGAATTGCATTTGCTGGAGTAGGAAAGTACAACGAGTTCGATCAGCTACGAGTCGCGGGCGTTCGCGCCGCAGACCTGAAGGGCTACCAGTACTCTCGAGCCGATGTCGACGCACGAAGTCTGGCCAATCAATACGCACAGATCCTCGGTCAAATCTTCACGCACGAAATGAAACCGCTCGAGGTCGAAATTCTCGTGGCAGAGATCGGCCCCGACGCTTCGGGAGACCAGCTCTTCCACATCCTCTACGACGGCACGGTGCTCGACGAGAAGCGCTTTTCGGTCCTCGGTGGCGATGCAGATTCGATCGTTGGTCGGCTCGCCCCGCAACTTGCATCGACACCGGATCTGGCAACAGCCGTCAAACTAGCGACCTCGTCGCTCAGCGGCCCCGAACGCCAATTGGTTGCAGACGACCTCGAGGTAGCCGTGCTGCGACGAAACGGTGCACGCCGAGCCTTCGCGCGACTGGATGACGCAGAAGTCGCTGGACTTCTGTCCGACTGAGGGTCCCCACCGCCGTGGAACGCCGTATCTACGGGATAGAAACCGAGTACGGCATCACTTGTACCCTTCGGGGCCAGCGTCGGCTCACGCCGGACGAGGTTGCGCGTTACCTGTTCCGAAAGGTCGTCACGTGGGGACGCAGCAGCAACGTATTTCTGGAAAACGGAGCCAGGTTGTATCTCGACGTCGGATCGCATCCGGAATATGCGACACCCGAATGTGATTCCATCTACGAAGCAGTGGTGCACGACAAAGCGGGGGAGCGGCGCATCGAAGACCTCACGGTGTCTGCGGAAGAGCGTCTACGCGATGAGGGGATTCGCGGCACCGTCTACCTCTTCAAGAACAACACCGACAGCGCGGGGAATTCGTACGGTTGCCACGAGAATTATCTGACGGGTCGCGAAGACAACCAGGCCGCGATCAATCAGACACTCATTCCATTCCTTGTCTCGCGGCAGGTCATATCCGGCGCCGGCCACATCACCCAGACTGCGCGCGGACCGCTTTATTCAATCTCACAGAGAGCCGACCACATCTGGGAGAGCATGAGTTCGGCAACGACACGGAGCCGTCCCATCATCAACACGAGAGACGAACCCCACGCAGATGCCGAGCATTACCGTCGTCTCCACGTGATCGTGGGCGATTCGAATATGAGTGAATACACGACCTTCCTCAAATTGGGTTCTACGGCGTGCTTGTTACGCATGATGGAAGATCCGACTGTGGTGATGCGCGACCTCACACTCGAGAATCCAATCCGTGCGATCCGAGAGATCAGCCACGACATGACCTGCAGGCGCACGGTTCGCCTCACCAACGGCCGCGACGTGAGCGCACTCGACATCCAGCGAGAATGTCTCGACCGTGCGCTTACCTTCCGCGACAAGAACGGCTTTCCCGAATTCGAATCCAAAGCGCTCGAGATGTGGGAACACTGCATCGTCGGACTGGAACGCGACCCACTGAGCCTGAACACCGAGATCGATTGGGTCATCAAATTCCACTTGATCGAGGCGTATCGAGAACGTCACGGACTCGCACTTGGAGATCCCCAAACACAGCTCGTCGATCTGCAGTATCACGACGTGTGCAGGAGTCGAGGGCTTTACTACAAGCTGGAATCGAAGGGTCTCGTTGATCGGATCTGTAGCGACGAGGACATCGATCGCGCCTTCGATGTTCCGCCGCAGACCACACGCGCCCGCCTTCGGGGCGAATTCATCAAGAAAGCCAAAGCGAAGAAGCGCGATTTCACGGTTGATTGGGTTCACCTCAAACTGAACGACCAAACCCAGAGAACTCTTCTCATGAAGGATCCGTTCAAGTGCCGGGATGAACGTGTCGAAAAACTGATTGAGTCGATGTAAAGCCCACTAGCCTCGCTCCGGTGCACGATGAGTTGCCCGGAGAGGGCCCGGAATCAACCGCAGAAGGGGGTCGAGGCGACTCCTTCAAGGCAATCCGAGATTGGGTCGCGGTCCTGGTTGTTGCGCTCCTCGTGGCACTGGGTATTAGGACGTTTGCTCTTCAGCAGTTCTACATTTCGGGCCCGTCGATGGAGACCACTCTGTTTCAGCCGAATCGCGTCCTGGTCAACAAACTCTCTTACCGTTTCGGCCACATCTCGCGTGGCGATGTCGTCGTCTTCGATCGCGTCACGTCTAATGGTCAAACGGTGCAGCATGACGATCTCATCAAGCGTGTGATCGGCCTGCCCGGAGAAACAGTCACGATCAAGGCATGTGCGGTGTTCGTCAACGGCAAGGAACTCGTCGAGAAGTACCTGCCAAAGCGGGACACCTCTCAAACCGATCCGGTGGCCCGCTGTCGGCAGCCGGATATGGCGGCCGTGACCGTTCCGAAGGGTCAGGTGTTCGTTCTCGGCGACAACCGCCCGCAATCGATGGACAGTCGGGTTTTCGGGCCGGTTGACAAGAAGAGCGTCGTCGGTCGAGCTTTCGTGGTTATTTGGCCGATTAATCGTTGGCGCTGGCTCTAGCCGCGCAGCACATCGGCCAATCTGTCGGGCCAATCGCTGTACACGGCGTCAGCACCCATCGCCTTGACCTCGGCAAGCTGGCGTTCGTGTTGGCAATCCCACGCAAAGCTGAGAAGGCCAAAACGGCCGAACAGGGCCACGAGTCCGCCGGTCCAGTCGGGATACGGCATGTTGACGACATCGATCCCGGCATCGCGGAGGCGCGCGGCATGACGTTCGGGACCGTCCTTCATCGAGGCGAGACGCACAGAATGAACGAACCGCCCGTAATCGATGTCCACGCGTTTGCGGGAAAGAAGATCAAGATCCGGGTGACAGATATATACCCCATGAGGATCGCGACCCGGACGTGATGCAAATGCATCGATCACGGTGTCAAATGCCTCGGGATCCTTGACGTCGATTGAAACGGGGATGTTGACATCAACGACTTCGAGCAGTTCGTCGAGCGTCGGTATGTGGGCGGGCAGATCGACACGGTTGAATCGGCGAATGGGCGAACGCTTGAGACCTTTTCGAATCACTCCGTCGTGATCAAGCACGGGTATGCCGTCGCGCGTCAACCAGACGTCCGTTTCGAGACCCGTGGCTCCGAGGCGAAGTGCCAGCTGAAACGCCTCGAGGGTGTTCTCCGGGGCGTACGCACGGGCTCCCCGATGGGCGAAACCGATCATCCGTCTCAATCTAGTGAGGTCGCCACGTTGTGCCTTCGTAGAATGAGTTCCGTGTTCAATCTGACCGGCGGCGAAATCGTGATTTTGCTGCTGATTGGACTCGTCGTCCTCGGGCCAGAGAAGTTGCCCGATGCGCTACGAACCTTCGGCCGTTTCTACAACGAAGTCCGTCGCGTGGCCGCCGGGATACAGAGCGATGTCACCAAGACATTCAGCGAACCGCTCGACGAGCTGAAGAAAACTGCCAACGACGCGCGTCGAATCTTCGCCGACGACACGCCCGAAAGCCAAGCCAACGACGATCCACGATTCATTCCTTACGAGGTAGACGACACACCCGAATCGAGCCACGAGGAAACACGTGATGAAGATTCGTAGAGGGCGGCGACGTGTGCGCAGACCGAACGATCAGGCCACCGTCATCGAGCACCTGTCCGAATTGCGCTTTCGAATCGTCCGCTCGCTCTTGGCCGTGGCGATCGGAATGCTCCTCGTTCTCTTGCAGTATGAGCGGCTCCTTAAGTTCCTCACCGAGCCGTACCGAACCATCTGCAAAGAGAAACCGAACCTGAAGTGCAACGGAACGCTGTACGGCCTGGGTCCGATCGACGGATTTTCGGCACGCATGCGGATTTCCGTGTACGGCGGCCTGATACTGGCGTTACCCGTCATCGTGTGGCAGCTGTGGAGATTCGTGGCTCCTGCGCTGCATCGCAACGAGAAGCGTTACGCCGTGGGTTTCATCGTTTCGACGGTAGGTCTTTTCTCGCTCGGCGGGTACCTGGCTTATTGGACCCTCGGACGGTCACTCGAATTCCTCATCAGCTGGTCCGGCACCGACGTGGAGCAGGCCTACCAGATAACGAAATACGTCAATCTTGTTTTCTTCATGATCCTCGCGTTCGGTGTCGGATTTCTCTTTCCGGTCGTCATCGTTTTCTTGCAACTGACGAACATACTCACGCCGTTGCAGTTGGTCCGACAGTGGCGATGGGCGGTCATGATCATCTTCGTGACCGCGGCGGTCATGACCCCGGATGGTTCCCCGGTCTCTCTTTTCGCCCTCTCGATTCCCATGTGTCTGCTGTACGTCATTGCGGTCCTCATCGGCTCTTTCGTGGCGTGGCGTCGACGGAAGCGGTCGATGACAGAGAACCAATGACGTTCAAGCCCGACCCATTCCAACGCGAGGCCTGCGCTGCCATCGACGACGGTGCTTCCGTGTTGGTTGCAGCACCCACAGGTTCGGGCAAAACGTTCATCGCCGAGCATGCGATCAAGAAGGCTCTGGCCGAAAGACGACGGGCCTTCTATACGGCGCCGATCAAAGCACTGTCTAACCAGAAATTCCGCGACTTTCAGGTCGAATTTGGTGTCCAGAATGTCGGGCTATTGACGGGCGATACCAGTCTGAATTCTGACGCTCCCATTCTCGTCATGACCACCGAGGTGTTGCGCAACATGATCTATGCAGCCTCGACAGCGCTCGACGACCTCGCTTACGTGGTTCTCGATGAGGTGCACTTCCTCCAAGACGAATACCGCGGTCCCGTCTGGGAGGAAGTCATCATTCATCTGCCGATGGAGGTCACACTTGTTTGTCTTTCGGCAACGGTATCGAATGCCAGCGAAGTAGCTGCTTGGCTCACCACGGTTCGCGGCGACACACGAGCCATCGTTGAATCCACCCGTCCGGTCGCACTCGAACACCACCACGCGTTCTACGACAAGGCGACGGGGCAGACCCGGTTACTTCCGACGCTCGAGGGAACACGCCCCAACCCGCGGCTGAAGAAGATTCTGGCCGACGATCAAGGAAGTCGCCCTCGACCGGGCGGCACAAAGACCCGTCGGAGTGGGCGAGTGGGTCCACCTTCGCGCACCGAAGTCGTCGAGGAGCTGCAGCGCAACGACATGCTGCCCGCGATCTTCTTTATTTTCAGCCGCAATCAGTGCGACGAGGCAGCCAAATCGTGTCGTCGTAATGCGTTGTCTTTCGTCAACGCCGGCGAGATACGTCGCATTCGGGCCATCACCGACAAGCACGCTGAGAGGCTCACGAGGGAAGAGCGCATCGCTCTCGACTTCGATGGCTTCGTCGACCTGATGTCAGCAGGAGTCGCGCCACACCATGCAGGTCTGGTGCCGGCCTTCAAAGAAATGGTCGAGGAAGCCTTCACCGAGGGTCTGCTGAAGGTTGTTTTTGCCACCGAGACCCTTGCCGTCGGCATCAACATGCCCGCCCGAACGGTCGTCATCGACAAGCTGACCCGCTACACGGGCGAGCGCCACGTCCCATTGAAAACATCCGATTTCACCCAGCTGACGGGCCGAGCCGGACGGCGGGGTATCGACAACATTGGGCACGCGGTGACCCTGTGGAGTCCGTTCGTCTCGATCGACGAAGTTGCCCGGTTCGTCACGAATAGAACGTTCAACCTCACTTCGGCGTTCAGACCCACCTACAACATGACGGTCAATCTCGTGCGTACGCACTCCGAACGCGAGGTACGCCATCTTCTCAATCTCTCGTTCGCGCAGTTCCAGGCGAACTCGAACGTTGTGTCGATGCAGTCCCGACTCGAACGCAGGAGAGAAGCCTTGGCGCTCGCGGTCGGTCGGGCAGAAAGTTCCTACGGCGACATCTGGGCCTTTCGCGCGCGCTCGGGACACGGCCTTGACCCTTCCACTCGAAGCCGTCACGACCGTGCATTGTGGGATGACCTATCACCGGGCGACGTCATCAGCGGTCGGATCGACGGCATCGATGACCGCTTTCTTGTTGTAGCGACCGCAGCCCGAAAACGTGGCCTCAAAGTCACTTTGCTCGACGGCCGTCAGGGCGTACGTGGTGTCCTACTCGACGACTTCGAAACGACCCCGACGAAAGTGGGTCGCATGGAACTTGCTGATGGTTTCTCCGTCTGGAACCCGGCCGATGTTCGGGACGCGTCCCAACGGCTCCAGCATCACCGCGCCCGTCATCTCGGCACGGCCGTGCCGGCGACAGATCTCGACGGCGTCAGCGACGATCCTCACTTTCGCGAGAAGATGCGCCATGCAGACAATGCCGATCGCATTCGCCGCGACATCGCACGAATCGAGGACTCGCTTGCCGGTGAGGTTCGCACAGTGGCGGCAACATTCGATCGGGTACTCGACATCTTGCGACGGCGCGGCTACGTCGATCAGTGGTCGCTGACGCCCACCGGCTCACTGCTCGCAGGCATATTCCATGAGTGCGACATGCTGATTGCCGAAGCGGTGGCCTGTGGGATATTCGACGGCCTCTCAGTTTCCGATCTTGCCGCGGTCGTATCCGCCCTCGTGTACGAGCGACGTGCGACCGACGACGTAGACCATCCGTATCCATCAGGCGCTGCTCAAGCTTCGATAGAGAGACTCGAAGAGCTCAGCATCGAGATTCGGGACGACGAGGAATCGAGCGGCTTGCCGGTACACCGCTTTCCCGATAACGGCCTTTCCCGCGCAGCTTCCGTATGGGCGTCGGGCGGCAACCTTGCGAAGGTGCTGGCAGTTCTTCCCGACATGGGGGCCGGCGACTTCGTCAGATACATCCGGCAAATTGTCGATCTCCTTCGTCAACTCGAACGCACTTCGCTGAATCCCGCACTCGCAACTTGTGCAAGGAAGGCCGCTGACTCCATGTACCGCGGCCTCGTCGTCGGCACAGAAGGACGGCAGTAGTGACCATCGAAAAGGGTCAGGAGTGGGGCCGCATCGTTGCACATCACGGCGGGGGAGAGCCACTGAACCCCGATTTGTGCGCCGAACTGGGTCTTGATTCGTCCGATACGAGTCCGCCATCGATCGGAAGGTGGCGGGAACTTCCCATCGATCTTCTGCGTGTCGAAATGACAATCGAATCGGGCGAGGTGATCACGTTCACGACCCCGACGCACGTCGTCGCCGGGTCACGCTTTCGGGGCCGGTACTGCATCGTCTCGTCCACCTCGTTCGTGGACCGACGACGGATCTTCGCCAGGGCACACCCGAATGACGGGCGGCTCGACTGGCTCGAACTTGATCGGACGATGGCCCTTCGCCAGCGAATTCTCTTCTTCCGCCGCACACGTACAGAAACTCACCTTCCACACCCACAAGTCCGCAGCGGAAGTTCAGTGGAGTACCACACCACTTTCGACAAGCCGGTGCGTGTGCGCTCGAAGATTGGCCACCGGGGGGTGAGTTCACTGCGTGTCCACGTCGTTCCCGACGGTTCAGCCGTGTACATTCCTTTACCCCACGGCGAATGACGCCAACAAGTGGTTTGTACAATCGCATCATGTCGCCGGCTGAACTCAATAACCCATCCGATCTCAAGAACGAGGCGTGCGCCGCGATAGACGCTCTCGCATCAACATTGATCGATATCAGCCACGACATCCACGCACACCCCGAACTCAACTACGAAGAAACCCACGCGCACGCTCTCTTGTCGAGCACCCTTGAAAGCGGATTCGCGGACGTGACTCGTCACGCGTACGGGGTAGAGACCGCATTCCACGCCGTCGTGCAAGGGCCCGACCGAGAGCCCCGCGTCGGAGTAATTCTCGAGTACGACGCCTTGCCCGAAATCGGTCATGCATGTGGTCACAACGTCATCGCCGCCGCCGGCCTCGGGGCCGCACTCGCACTCGCCCCTATTGCTCGGTCGCTCGGTGTGTCGCTAGAGGTTTTCGGAACTCCGGCAGAAGAAGGTGGCGGTGGAAAGATCGCGATGGCCCGCAACGGCGCATTTCGCAATCTCGATGCAGCGATGATGGTTCATCCCGGCGACGTCGATCTCACGGCGATGCGGGCAATTGCCATCCACGAGTGCTGTGCGAACTTCCACGGCCGCGAGGCACACGCGGCGGCGTTTCCGCACAAGGGAATCAATGCGCTCGATGGCGCAGTTCTCGCCTACAACTCGATCGCGGCGCTGCGCCAGCACATCCGCCCCACTGAGCGGGTCCACGGCGTTTTCACCCACGGCGGCGACAAAGCGAACATCGTGCCAAAGTTCGCATCGATGAATTGGTACGTGAGGTCCGACACGCTCGAGACCCTTCAACCGTTGAAGAAGCGCGTCGAGGCATGCTTTCTCGGCGCGGCTCAGGCAACCGGATGCACCGTCGACCTTGAATGGGAAGATCATTCTTACGCCGACGTGCGCGACTCTGCTGCAATCCTCACCGCGTACGTCGCCAACGGTCGCGCGATCGGTCGCGAATTCACCCAGCCCGTGCCAGAGAACATGGTTGTCGGTTCGACCGACATGGGCAATGTCAGTTACCTCGCTCCTTCTATTCACCCGATCATCAAGGTTGCTCCGTCCGGTGTGCCCATCCACACGGCGCGTTTCACCGAATTCGCAGGGGGACCCGACGGCGACCGAGCAGCGCTCGATGGCGCCAAGGTATTGGCGATGACGGCCATCGACCTGTGGACGAATCCCGGACTCCTCGCCGCAGCCCGCGCCGAATTCGCGGCAATCGGCGGAATTCCAGAGGGCGCTCTCTAGACGGCAACGGTGCGCAATCCGCCACAAGATCCCTCGGGGGATAGTCCTTGACTCGTAGCATGGTCAATCGTGACGGTGTACGTACCCGAGGAATTCACCCCATCAGAGACAGACATCCTCAGGCGTTACTTCACCAATCTTGATTCACCCGTTTTTGCGCTCGTCAACCTTCCCGAAGTCGTGAAGGGGGCTCTCTTTGCCCGGTACAGCCGAAGTGCGAAGAGCCTGCGCCGATTGTTCCTCGACGAGTTCGTGGGCGAACTCGACATCAGAGGCGACCAAACGTTCGACGCAACCATCGGTGTCGCCAGAGCCGAAGACCTCTACGAGAAGGTCTTCGTCGAATACGGAGACGACTCCGTCGCCCAGCTAGGTGGTGTACATCTAGCGTGCGAGCAGGCCTCGAATCTCTTGACCAAAGTCCTCGAGTGGGGACGCCTCATGAGCTACCTCGAGCAGAGCACGCGCTACATCTCCTACGACATCCGTCTTGGTGGTCGCTATCGGTTCTACCGCGATCCCGACATCCTGTCAGGCCGGTTTGGCACACGCTACGTCGGCGACATGGATCGCATG
The DNA here is from genome assembly GCA_964343885.1 of uncultured Bifidobacterium sp. Classification (GTDB taxonomy): domain Bacteria; phylum Actinomycetota; class Acidimicrobiia; order Acidimicrobiales; family Ilumatobacteraceae; genus F1-20-MAGs119. The sequence continues at coordinate 2,645 of CAYFLC010000035.1, read as the reverse complement.
TTCGACTCATACAGTGGCCTCGTCGAGGAATTGACCAGCCACGTGCGCAAAGTCGTGCCACAAGGGCCGAACGACAGCGATTTTGTCTATCGGCAGGCGACCCGCGCAAAGGCGCTCGACGCAGTCAGAGGCGCCTTACCGGCGGCTGCGTTGTCAAACGTCGGGATTTACGGCAGCGGTCAAGCGTTCGAGGCGCTTCTCCTGCGCATGCGCGCCAGCGCCCTTCCTGAAGCCCGCCTGTATGCCGACCTCATGCTTCATGAGCTGAGGAAGGTCATACCGAGCTTCCTGCGCCGGGTCGATCAGCCCGACCGTGGTGGGCGCTGGTCGCAGTATCTCACCGACACCGCGACCGAGACCGACCTCGCCGTTCACGCGCTGTTCGACGGAAGTATTCCCGACAGGGAGGAGAACGAGTCGGTCCGCCTCGTTGACTTCGACCCCGATGGCGAGGACAAGTTGATCGCTGCGATCTGTTATTCGCACCTCGCGCTGTCCGAATCTCAGATCATGCGCCGGGTCGCGACGATGTCACACGAAGAGAAAGTGTCGTTGATTCGCGCCTATGTCGGTGACCGGTCAAACCGACGCCATCGTCCGGGTCGCGCATTCGAACGTACCGACTATCGCTTCGATGTGCTGTCCGACTACGGAGCCTTCCGCGACCTTCAACGTCACCGCATGCTGACAATCGAATGGCAACCTCTCACACCGAACCACGGCTATGTACGACCCGAGATCGTCGACGACTCCGGAAGGGCCGGCGACTTCGATGAAGTGATGGAGCGCAGCGCGGCACTCTATGACGCTTTGCTCCCGGAATATCCGGCCCAGGCTCCCTACGCCGTCAGCATGGCGTACAGAATTCGTTACTCGATGCAATTCAATGCGCGGGAAGCCATGCATATGCTCGAGTTGCGGTCGAGTCCGCAGGGCCACCCTGCGTACAGGCGGGTTGCCCTCGATATGCACCGCATGATCCGGGATGTAGCCGGTCACAAGGCGATTGCCGATGCGATGGTCCATATGACAACCGAGGCCCCCGAATTGGAGCGCCTCGAGGCCGAACGGCGCGCCGAGGCGCGCCGAGGCGAGCGCAACGCCTGAGCACAACCGAGATATGTCACGGGGTCGGCCCGATTTGCTTCAGGGGGTGACCCACCCCCTATGGTGCGCGCCTGAGAGGCCGGGATCTGCCTATGATCCCCGCGCAGATTCTGCAAGCGTTGAGTAGCACCGAGAAAGAGGTTTCGCGTCATGGCAAGCAAGAAGGGCAAGCCCGACAAAGCAGCCAAGACCCCCGCGAAGAAGGCGTCGTCCTCGAAAAAGAAGGCGGTCGACGAAGTTGTCGAGGAACTCGATGATACCGAGACCCTTGGTGACGACGAAGAGGTTGAAGACACCGAGATCGATGCCGACATCGACCCCGACGAACTCGATGACGATATCGATGGGGATGATTTCGCCGAGAGCGACGACGACGAGTTTTCCGAAGACGAGGACTTCGATGAAGACTCAGAGGAAGAAATCGTGCCGGTTGCGCGACGCGGCGCAGACGACGACGAAGATGAAGACCTCACCACGCCTGACGATGTCGAGGCCGACCTCGACACGATTCTGAAGGATCGGTTGGTCGCAGCTGATGATGCACCCGAGGAAGACGACGAGGAACAGGAAGTCGACGACCGGACTCCGGACGGAGACGCCCTCCAACCGCGTCGTGCCGACGAGGAAATGTGCACTTCATGCTTCCTGCTCGTGCGTCGGTCGGCACCGAACTGTCCCGTCGGCGACGACGATTGTCCGATATTTTCCAAGTGACCACAGTGTGTCGTGACTTCATCCACAGTGTGTCGTGACTTCATGAAGTCTTTCGAGAGGCACATCAGGTCATCACACGCCATAGGAAAGTTCGTCGTTGACGGTGTGGTCGGACGGGTGTGGTCGATTCTCCACTTGCACGGCAAGACCCACGAAGCTGGTAGCACGGTCTCTGAAGGCGTTGATACAGCATCGCCACCCGACAGTTCCGACGCTGAAGCCGGCGGAGGATTGCCACTGGCCGAGGCGGATTTTGCTTTGCTCACTTCGGCAGATGTTGTCGATCTGATTTCTCGATCCACGGAGAGCGAGATCCGAGCCATCGGTGAATACGAACGCAGTCATCGTCGCCGTCGTCTCGTCCTCGAGGCGGTCAGCGCCAGGGTCCCACGATGAGTGCGACCTTTTTCTCGTCGTCCGCCGAGTCGGTTGACTCGGCAATCGCCCGGTTCCTGTTCGAGCGCACGGAAACCAGGGGTGTTGAGGCATATGCGTGGCTGGTTTCAGTTCTTCGATCTGCTCCAGGGGCAGAAAGTCAGGTCTTCCGTTGTCATGAGGCTGAAGGAGTGGTGACGACGTGTGCCGGACAGTCCGTCATCCATTCGTTGACCGGCGACAACGACGTTGATCGAGCCGCCATCATCGACTACGCGAAAGAAACACACGAAAGCACAACCATCCGGGGGCTTGCCTTGCCCGGTGATCGACGTACGAAGAACCTTTTCGAAGAAGCCCGCCTGCCTGCGCAGGTACTCGTTCACTGAACTGTGATCAGCGGCCCTTCCAATTCGGCAGGCGCTTTTCGATAAAGGCAGTGAGGCCTT
>CAYFLC010000034.1:0-13636 GCA_964343885.1 uncultured Bifidobacterium sp. | reverse complement strand
TGACATCCTTTAACGGGCTAGGTCTGTGTGTATATGCGCAGGGAACGCTTTCCTGCGGCACCGCGACGTGGGCCAACGGGTCGATGACCTTCCCGAGCGAAGTGAGCTCGGTCGCCGTGATGGAGAAGCCGATTTCGATCTTCTCGCAGTCAGCTGTGAACAAGGTGTTCTTCATGACGAAGTCCGGCATCCTGTCGGCAGACCAGTGGGCTCTTGGTTGCAACGGTTGTTACAAGCCGACTTCCGGTGCGACGCTCACAGGTGTTAGTGCATTCATTCCTGCTGAGAACGCAAAGTTCTATGCACTCGACTCGATCAGTGGGTCGACCGACAACCCTGACTACGTCCCCATGAATGTGAGCACGGGTGAACGATTGGTCAAGAGCCAGAAGGTCGTCACCGTGACTGCTTCTGATGGAACGCCGTTGACCGGATCGAGCGTCCGTTGGACATTGCTCGACAAGCCCGACTACTTGGGAAGCAGTACGAAGGCCACTGATACGACGAATGATCAGGGCCAAGTCACGCTTGCGCAGTTGGCAACTGGTCCCGTGGGCTTCACCCTGAAGGGTGGAACGCTGAAGGACGGTTCGTACTTGCAGGCTGCTCTCATCGTTGTGAACGTTCCTGCGTCAGGGTCGATCAGCGTTGTCGTGCCCGTTGGCAAGCCCGTGGTCGATCGGACAGTGTCGGTGGTGTTGACCGACAAGACACCGGTGCCGAACGCGGTTATCACTCTGCGCAACAACTACCTCACGTACAACTACGCGAACAACGGCAATGGCAACTCGTCGTGGTCGGCAACAGCACCCGACACCAAGGGCTTCATGCAGGCTGCGCAATGCGCGTACTGCTTCGTTGCGCCACCGACGTTTATTACCGGTGCTGATGGAACGGTGAAGTGGAAGTCGTTCCAGCCCGAGTCGCGGTCGAGCCAGTACGATGCGGAAGTCGTGTATGACGATGGTCAGTTGAACCAGAAGGTCAAGGTCAACTTCAGCGGTACGTCAGCCGATGCCACCACGACCGGCGCAGCAACTACCGTCACGATGCCATACATGGCCGTCGTCAAAGCGGCTGACAGCGTCCAGGCAGAAGTGACACCAGCTTCCGATGGTTCGGTCAGTGTCCCCGTGACACTGAAGAACGAGGACGGTGACGCGATTCCGAGTAAGGAATCGAAGGCCGAAGAAGTGTGTGGCGAAATGAAGGTCGGCGGGCTCTGGTCCGGCACGTCGTCGGTCCAAGAGGGCTATTGCAACGGTCAGGGACCTGGCTCAAGCAATAACAACAACGGCAATAACAACGGCGGGACACCGAGCAAGTCCAGTGTTTCGGCGATGGCGTCGTGCTCGGGTACCGGAACGGCAACGACCGACAGCAAGGGAACCGCGACAGTAAAGATCTGCGCCACGAAGTCGGGCTACTACCGAGTTCGTACCGCCGGCTTCCTGCCGTCGAAGACGTTCTGCATCAAGGTGAACAACCAGCCATGCACCGTTACGTTGCAAAACTCGATCGGTGGCTCGTCCTCTTCGTCGAGCGGAACGTCGCTGAATGGTGGAAGCACCGGAAGCAACACCAGCACTGGTGGCAACGGACCGACGCTTTCCTTGAAGGGCAAGATCACCCGTGCGATGGTTCTGAAGAACTTCTCGGGTGTCAAGGGTGCAGGTGCCATCACCTACAAGGTGGCCGGTGTTTGCAAGATGATGGGGTCGAACATCGTCAGCATCGGCAAGAAGGGCAACTGCAAGATCCTGATCACGCAGGCCAGTAGGGGCAAGATCAAGGGCAAGAAGGCAACGATCAACGTCACAGTTGGTTGACCTTCACCTGAAAACTCAAAAGGGCCGCGGCACTTCGGTGTCGCGGCCCTTTTCCTTTATGTTGATCAGGGTTGCAGTGATGCGATGACGCGGGGGTGGAGGTGCGGCCACGAGCCTGCGAAGCCGGGGTGCAGTTCGTAGGTGTGCACGTGGTCGACGTGCACCCAGTGCAGGTCTTCTGATTCACCGTTGGCAATGTTGGCGTTTGCATCGCCGTGACAGTGGGCGATCACGGTGTGGTAACCCCACGAGCCGTGGTCGTCGCTGAAGATGTCGACGACGCTGAGGTGTTCTTCTTCGATGCCGACTTCTTCCCACGCTTCACGCTTGGCGGCAGCGATGGGATCTTCGTGTGAATCGAGCGCCCCGCCGGGAAGCGCCCACGTGCCGCCTCCGTGTGTCCATGCCGCGCGGAGCTGAAGAAGTACGTGCGGTTCGGGTAGATCGCGGCGGACCAACAAAAGTCCTGCGGCACCGTAGAGACCCCAGTGATAACGACCACAGTCGCAGTCGACCCAACCGTCTCCGTCGCGAGAACCCACGATGAACAGTTTGTCATCGTGGCCGAGGTTTCCGACATTCGACTAGCGTTCCGTTATGGCACGACCTCCTGTGACGCTCAGAGCACTGGCTGCCGCCCGAGGTGACGAACCCGCCGACCTGTTGATTCGCGGCGGGCGGGTACTGGTGCCGGCAACCAAGGAATGGATTTCCACGAGCCTGGCCATTTGTGATGGTGCAGTGGTCGGTTGGGGTGACCGCGATGCGGTCGAGGTGCTCGACGTCGACGGTGCGGCATTGGTCGCCGGATTCGTCGATGCTCACATGCACCTCGAGTCGTCGAAGCTGTGGGTCGACGAATACGTGAAGGCTGTGCTGCCGAACGGCACCACAGCGGTGGCGGCCGATCCGCACGAGATCGCCAACGTGGCTGGGCTCGAAGGAATTCGTGCCGTAGTCGATGCGGCCGAGAAGATGCCGTTCACTTTCGGCGTCGCGGCGTCGTCGTGCGTTCCCGCTTCGCCGTTCGAGAGCGCGGGTGCAGCGTTCACGCCTGCCGACGTGAAGAAGATCATCGACGAGTTGGGTGCGATCGGTGTCGCCGAAGTGATGAACTACCCGGCCGTCATCAACGGTGATCCGATGTTTCGCGACATCATCGCCACTGCTGGTTGGCGAAAGGTCGATGGGCATGCTCCGGGCCTGAAGGGTCGCGCTCTCGACGCGTACCTCGCGGCGGGAATCGAGAGTTGTCACGAATCGTTCGCGCCCGACGAGGCCCACGAGAAGCGCCAGAAGGGCATGTGGTTGTTCCTGCGCCAGGGTTCGGTGTGTCAAGACCTCGTCGAGTTGTTGCCGACGGTGCTGCATCATGGGCCGTTGTGCTCGGCGTTTTGCAGCGACGATCGTGAACCCGACCTGCTGCGCGACGAAGGACACATCAACCACTGCATCCGCCTGGCTGTTGGTGCGGGACTGAATGAAATCGACGCGTTGCTGGTGGGGTCGTACTTCCCGGCGATGTACCACAACTTCTTCCATCTCGGTCAGCTCGGACCCGGCTACCAGGCCGACGTGGTGGTGTTTGATTCCTTGGACGGATTCCGGCCATCGATGGTGCTGCAGAAGGGCCGTGTTGTTGCCCGTGACGGCAAGGTGTTGCCGAATGTGGTGCCGTCGGTCGAGCCACCGAAGAGTTTGTACGGGCGCGTGCGACTGCATCATGTTCCGTCGGTTGCCGAAATGACCATCGAGCCGCCGGCGACGGGCAAAGCACGAGTAATCGGTGTGAAGTCGGGGACGGTTCGCACCACTTCGTTGATTCTCGACGTGAACGACCCCGCCAACGACATTGCACGCATCGGAGTTGTCGAGCGGCACAAGGCGACCGGCCGCATAGGCCTCGGCTATGTGTCGGGCTACGGAATTCAGCGCGGTGCGATTGCGTCAACGGTTGCTCACGATGCGCACAACATCATGGTTGTGGGTGCGCGCGATGCATCAGGCGCGTCAGACATGGCCGTTGCGGTCGCACGCGTTGCCGAAATGGGTGGGGGACAAGTGGTGGTGCTCGATGGCAAGGTTGTCGCCGAGGTTGCGTTGCCAATCGCCGGGCTGATCAGCGAGAAGCCCCTTCACGAGGTGGCTGCTGAAATCGATCACGTGGTCGAGGTGGCGAGGGGTCTTGGTATCACTCTCGACGCGCCGTTCATGTCGCTCTCGTTCCTCGGCCTGTCGGTGATTCCCGACCTACGGATCACCGACCATGGTCTGGTCGACGTGAACGTCTTCGACGTGGTTCCGGTGGCCATTTAAGGGCCATTCAGTCGAGAAATTTGTCCTAGTTCACCTCCCGTACACCTTGAGGTCGCTTTCGCGAAACCAGCGTTTGAAACGATCTCAGAGGTATGACGGTTGCCCTCGACAGCCCCCCTTCGTCGGCGCCGGCCAGGCGCGACATCGTCGTTCGACGAAATCTCGGCGATCGCATTTTCCGAAACGGTGTGACCGCCGGGGCCATGACTGCATTCGTGGTGATGAGCCTCATTGCGGGGCTGCTGTTCTTCCGCGGATTCCAAATCTTCAAAGCATTCGGCTTCGATTTCATCACGACGTCAACGTGGGACGGTGCCGACGGCACGGTACAGAACGCGAAATTCGGCGTCGCTGCGATGCTCGTTGGGTCGATCATCGTCGCCACGATTGCGATGGCGGTCGCATTTCCGTTCGTGGTCACATCGGCGCTGTTTCTCGAGTTCTACGTGCCGAAGAAGTTGAAGGCCGTGCTTGTCGCGGTACTCGACTTGATGGCTGCGATTCCGTCGATTATCTACGGCCTTTGGGGTTATCTGGTCTTGATGCCGATGGCCTCGGGGTGGGCGGGTTCGATCAACAAGTACCTCGGCTGGATCCCGATTTTTCACGTTGACTACGAGAACTTCGATGCGTCTCCGTTCATCTCGGGGCTCGTCCTCGCCCTGATGATTCTACCGATCGCGATGTCGGTGACTCGCGAGGTGTACTCACGTGCCCCGCAAGACCAGATCGCCGCTGCTTATGCACTCGGAGGATCACGGTGGGGCGCGCTGAAAACGGTGGTGCTGCCTTTCGGCCGTAGCGGTCTGATCGGCGGGATGCTTCTCGGTCTTGGTCGCGCGCTCGGTGAAACGATTGCCGTGTTGCTCACTTTGAACCTCGTGTTCCAAGTGAAGTTCCAGATTCTGGCTTCGGCGGGCGGAAGCGTTGCGTCGCTGATCGCAAGCCGCTTCGGCGAGGCATCCCCCCTGGAACTCAAGGCGTTGATGGCGGCCGGCCTCGTGCTCTTCACCCTGACGCTCGCCGTCAACTTCGGAGCCTCGGTCATCGTGACGCGTGCAGAGCGGAGGGTGAAGTGAGCACCGTCGAAGCCGAATTGCCCACACCCAGCCGGCCGTGGGTGAATCGCGTGGGTACCGCCCGAGAGGTGTTGTTGCCCGTCTTGATCGCCGTTGTGCTCGGTGCGTTAACCAACCTGGTCACCGGTCTCGCGGGGCCGATGGGCTTCTACCTCGCCTTTGTCATCTACTTTGTGATCGTTTCGATCATCTTCGGATCTCGCCACGACAAGGTGAAGGCGATCGACAAGATGGTGACTGCAATCGTCACCATGGGTTTCGCCACGGCGTTCATTCCTTGGTTGTCGATTCTCGCAACTGTGGCCAAGCGTGGTTGGCCGGCGATCTACGGAGGTTTCTTCACCAACGACATGTCGGTGACCGCAGCCGATGACGACCTCGGCATGGGCGGCTTGTCGCACGCAATCCTGGGAACCACACTGATCCTCGCCGTTGCATGCGTCATCGCCATTCCGCTGGGAATTCTCACCGCGGCATACATCACCGAAATTCGTGGGCGCCTGGCTGGCTTTGTTCGCATCATGGTGCAGGCGATGAGTGGTGTGCCGTCGATCGTCGCCGGCCTCTTCATCTACGCCACGGTGGTGTCGAGGTTCTCGTTCAGCGGTATTGCCGGTTCGCTTGCACTTGCAATCCTCATGCTTCCGACGATTGCGCGCACCGCCGAAGAAGTGCTGAAGCTCGTGCCCGAAGAAATTCGCTCGGCTTCCTACGCACTCGGAGCCAGCCAGATGGCAACGACATTCCGCATCATTCTTCCCGCGGCCCGTTCGGGTCTGATCACGGCTTCGGTTCTCGGTATCGCGCGTGTCGCGGGCGAAACGGCACCGCTCATCATGACGGCGTTCTATTCGGCGATCTTCTCGAGGAAGATGACCGGCGAGCCGATCGGTTCGCTGCCGATGTACATCTACCAGAACTTCGGTGTGGGCACCGACACTGCACTCACCCGCGCCTGGGGTGGCGCGCTGGTTCTGTTGTTCCTCATTCTCATCCTGTTCACGGTTGCGCGTGTCGTTGGCGGACGCACACGGAAGTAAGGCGGATCACACATGGAACTCAAGAACAACAAGATTTCGCAAACAGAAACACCTGCGGGGGCCCGGGAATTCGCGCCGTCGACGGAACCCTCTCATCTCGATGAATGGATGGTCAACATGTCTGGACTTCAAACCAAGGGCGTGCACGCGTGGTTCGGTAACCACCACGTGCTCGAAGATGTGTCGCTTGATTTTCCGGCGAATACGGTGACGGGCCTCATCGGACCTTCGGGATGCGGCAAGTCGACGTTTCTTCGCATGCTGAACCGCATGCACGAGTTCATTCCGCACGCCGCAATGGCGGGTGAGGTGTTTCTCGATGGTGAAGAGATTTATGCGCCCAAGACCGACGTTGCGGCCATTCGTCTGAAGATCGGCATGGTGTTCCAGAAGGCGAACCCGTTCCCTTCGATGTCGATCAAAGAAAATGTTCTCGCTGGTTTGAAACTGGCCAACTTGAAGGTCGATGACAAGGACTCACTGCTTGAAGAGTGTCTCACCCGCGCCGGCCTGTGGAAAGAGGTCAAGGACCGTTTGAAGGCGTCGGGCTCGTCTCTTTCGGGCGGACAGCAGCAGCGTTTGTGTATCGCGCGTGCCCTGGCTGTGAAGCCGAAGGTGCTCCTCATGGATGAGCCCTGCTCGGCTCTCGACCCGGGCTCGACGCTGAAGGTCGAAGAAACGATCGTCGAGCTGTCGAAGTCGATGACCGTTGTGATTGTCACCCACAACATGCAGCAGGCTGCTCGCGTGTCGGATTACTGCGCCTTCTTCCTCGCCGCCGAACACCCCGGTCGCGTGATCGAGGCCGACAAAACCGACATCATGTTCACCTCGCCGAAAGATCAACGTACCGCTGATTACGTTCAGGGTCGTTTCGGCTGAATTTCTTGTGTAAAACAAGCGATTCTGTTTGCTTGTTGTTCACTTGGTCCTGCTGATTCGTTCACCCGAAACTCAGAATCGCGTTTCCTTCGTTTTCTACGGTGTGTGTCACCAAACCCCTACTGGAGGACACATACACATGAAAGCCCGGAAGAAGCTCGCGGCATTTGCAGTCGCGGTCGGAGTCCTTGGTGGATTTGCCGGAATGGCAAGCGCTGCCGAAACCATCACCGCAGGTGGAGCAACGTTCCCGTTGAACCTGATGGAATCGTGCCGTGCGACGTTCGCAGCGGATTCCACTTACAACGCCGCTGGCGACAAGGTGAACTACACGGGCGTTGGCTCGGGCACCGGTCGTACGAACTTCTACAAGAACGACTACCAGTTCGCGATGTCCGACTCGCTGCCGAAGACCGCCGACACCAGCTACCGCAGCTCGTTCGTTCTTGTCCCCATGATCTCGGGCGCGATCGGCATCGGTTACCGACTCGACAACGTGGAGCCCGCGGGAACGATCCTGCAGCTGTCCTCGGCAACGATCGCCAAGATCTTCGCCGGCCAGATCACGAAGTGGAACGATGCGGCAATCGTCGCCGACAATCCGGTCGCTGCCAAGCCAACGCTCACCGGTTTGAACGGCTTCTTCGCGGCCTCGATCGTGGCAGGCAAGAAGGCCGGCACCGCTGACATCAAGGTTGCGATTAAGAAGGGTCTCATCACCTCGAAGACGAAGAACCTGATCATCACCGCCACCGACCCAACCGGCAAGGTGACGAAGGTGTACAACAAGAAGCCCACGACGGGGATCGTGACCATCACGAACGCCAAGCACGTTGCTCAGAGCGAATACAACATTGTTCTCGACAAGGGCAACGTCGGAACGATGACCCTCGAGGCCACGGCTGTGAAGCTTCCCGCAACGCCGATCACGGTGTACTACCGCAAGGAAACCTCGGGTACCACGAACAACTTCGCCAACTACCTGAACAAGACCCAGCCGACCATCTGGACCAAGGCGACGAACGACGCGTTCACCTCGGCCTTCCCTGGAACGGTTCCGACCGACGGTTCGTTCAGCGCCCAGCAGGGCAATGACGGTGTCGCCAACGGAGTCATGAACAAAGACGGTGGAATCGGTTACGCCGAAATCTCGTTCATCAACGAACGCCAGTCCGCCGGCAAGGGCGTTTACGCAGCGAAGGTGAAGAACGGTGCAGGTGAATGGTCGGTTCCGACTGCGGCTTCGGCTGCGAAGTTTGTTGCAGCGGCAACGCTTGACAGCACGGCTGGCACGGTGACCTTCGACTACGCAACCACCACGAGTGGTGCGTACCCGATCACCGCAGTGTCGTACGGAATGGCCAACACGGCTGCGGGTCTTGGAACTGCTGCCCAGAACACGGCGATCAAGAACTACGTCGACTACGTCGTCAACTCTTGCGCCCCTGCGGTTGCTGAAATCAAGGGTTACGCAGCACTCACCGGTGCGGCACTCGACCTGGCCAAGGCACAGGTCGCCAAGATCGGCAAGTAACCACACGAATCACCCAAGTGGAGGGGTGGCGGTCCGAAAGGATCGCCACCCTTTTTGGTTTTGTCTCAGCCAGCGGTCGTTGTTGACGTACCCGAGTCGACCGATGTGGTGGTGTCCCCCGACAGCGAGGTCGATGTCGACGACGGATCAATCGACGTTGTGGTTTGCTCGGTGGTCGTTGGTTTCGGCTTGGTTGTCGTTGTTTTTGGTTCAGTGGTGGTTGTCGTCGATGTGGTGGTGACGATCACCCAGCTGACGTTGGGCCACGGAATCGTTTGCGGGGTCTGACTGAGCTTGTCTTCGGGGCGCTGCGTCAGCCACAGCGTGAGCGACGCACCAAACACGATGGCCGAACCGATGGTGGCACGGCCGACCTTGCGCACTCGGGTCTCGCGCATCACGGTGCTCCTTCGATTGCGATGCGACGGCGAATCTCGCGAGCCACTTTCCATTGCTGGGCGGGAAGGGTGCGGCCCGAGAAACGAAGGTCGAATGAATCGGCACCGATGTCGTCGACGCCGAGGACACTGGGAGCTTCGAGAATGAGCGGCGCCCAATCAGGATCGTTGGCGATATCGGTACCGATGCGGTTCAGCTGATCGATGGTGGCGTCGAGGTCGGCGTCACGCGAAACGGGGACCGTGATGAGAACGCGCGACCAGTCGCGCGAGAGGTTCACGGTTTGGCGCAGTTGACCGTTTGCGATGGTGAAGAGATCACCGTCGAAGGTTCTTATCTTGGTCACGCGCAACGTGACTTCCTCGACACGACCCTCGATCCAGCCGACCGGCACCAGCGGGCCGACGTTAACAACGTCACCGACACCGAACTGTCGCTCGGAGATGATGAAGATGCCGGCAAGCACGTCGCCGACGATCTGTTGGGCGCCGAAGCCGAGGCCGGCACCGACGACCGAGACGAGTGGAACTACCGCCGCGGCGGGAAGGTTCAGGAGGAGAAGAATCCAGACGAAAGCGACCGCGGTAATGGTGAAGTTCAGACCCCAACGTGCTGCGCCAACGAGGGCCCCTTGGTACGCGCCGATGGGGTTGTGGTTCAGTGGGTCAAGTTTCGCCCTGATGCGTTCGATGCGGCGGGCCTGGTAGCGGGCGATGTGGCCGATCACCCGGGTGGCGAAGAAGGCGCCGGAGATGATGGTGACGATCAGCAGGCCCTGGTCTTTGATCCAGTTCCACGCACCCTCTGTGCGCTGCGCGGCGACGAGCAAAAGCATCCTTTGCTCAGCATAACGACCTGCGAACATTGGGGAATGCGCATCGTTCTCGGCACGTGTCCGCACGACTGTCCTGATTCGTGCGGATGGGAAGTGACCGTCGACGATTCTGGGCGCGCGGTGAAGATGCGTGGCAATCCCGAGCATCCGTATTCGCAGGGTGAGTTGTGCCCGAAGGTGAACCACTACCTCGACCGCGTGTATAGCCCTGATCGGGTGTTGACACCTTTGATTCGCGTTGGTGCCAAGGGGCTCGGTGAATTTCGTTCCGCCACGTGGGAAGAAGCGCTGGATCTGATCGTGCAGCGCACGCGTCAGTCGGTCGCACGGCACGGCGGTGAAACGGTTCTTCCGTGGTCGTCGGCGGGCAATCAGGGGCACTTGCAGTGCGGTTCGCTCGACATGCGCTTCTTCGACGCACTGGGTGCATCACAGACTCATGGTGCGTTGTGCGGCGCAGTCGCAGCCACGGGATATTCGGCGGTAACGGGCAGCGCGTTGAGTACCGATCCGCTTGACGTGCAGCACGCCAAGTTGGTTCTGCTGTGGGGAACGAACACAAAGTTGACGAATCGTCACTTGTGGCCGTTTGTCGAGCGTGCCCGCGCGAATGGCGCGCGCGTTGTGGTGATCGATCCGATTCGCACCGTCACGGCCGACGCCGCCGATTGGTTCATCCAACCGCGCTCGGGAACCGACACCGCGCTGATTCTTGCGATGATCAAGGTCATTGTCGACGAAGGTTTGGTTGACGCCGATTTTGTGTCGAACAGTGTGCGCGGATTCGACGAACTGGTGGCCGCTGCGTCCGAGTGGACCCCGGATCGTGCCGAACGCGAGACCGGAGTACCGGCTGCCGACATCGTTCGACTGGCGCGCGACTACGCCACGACACGGCCAACGTTCATTCGCACCGTCATTGGCGCCGAGCATCGCGCCAACGGTGGCGTGATGTTCAGCGCGATGACGGCACTGCCAGCAATCACGGGGCAATGGCGGCATCGCGGCGGTGGGTTGTCGCGCAGCGTTCATTCATGGGCAAAGGAAAACGTTCATCGTGCCGTGTTCCAGCCGTCGTCGCCGGCCCGTGTGCGTTCATTGCCGTTCACCCAATTGGGGCGTGTGCTCACTGATGCGAACCTGATGCCGCCCGTGACGGTGCTGTTCGTGTGGAACGGCAACCCGGTGTCGACGTGTCCGAATGCCGCCGCAACACGCGAGGGCTTGATGCGCGACGATCTGTTCACGGTGGTGAGCGAACAGTTCATTACCGACACGGCGAAGTACGCCGACGTGGTGCTTCCTGCTGCGACACAGATCGAGAACCTCGACATCATGCCGTCGTGGGGTCACTTGTATCTCGGTTGGAACGGCAAGGCGATCGAACCCCTCGGTGAATCGGTGGCGAACACCGAGTTGTTCCGTCGATTGGCAAAGGCGTTCGGTTTGGCTGATCCGATGTTCGACAAATCCGATCTGGAACTCATTGAGATGTCGGTGAATGGAATCGACCTTGCGGAACTCGAGGCGAACGGATTCGTGCGGTTACCGAACGCCGATCACCAACTGTTCGCCGACGGTGTGTTCGGCCACGCCGATGGAAAGTGCGACGTGCGCGGCATCGCGTACGTGCCTGTCGAACGCGACGCACGTTTCCCGTTGGTCATGCTGACGCCCAAACAACACACGCGGTTCCTCAACACCAGTTATTCGCACCTACCGGCACATGGCCCACGCGAGGGTGGCCCGTACGTCGAGATGACCGCCGGTGACGCAGCGGCCAGGGGGCTGGGCGATGGCGACACTGCCCGGGTGCACAATCACCGTGGCGAGTTGAGGTTGCCCGTGCGCGTGACTGAACGGTTGGCTGCTGGTCTCGTTGCCGTGCCCTTCGGGTGGTGGGATTCTGCGCACGGAAGCGCGAAATCGGTGAACGACCTGACATCCGACGAACTAACCGACATGGGTGGAGGAGTCGCGTTCCACGACACGTTCGTCGAAGTGTCACGCGCCTAGCGTTCCTTCTGGCGGCCGATTGGTCGCACGGGTCGGGTTTCTGGAGGGGAGCTATGGCTGAGAAAGAAGTCGATGTTGACGTCGTTGTGATCGGTTCCGGAATCGCGGGGCTTGCCGCGGCGAACAGTGCGTGGGAAGCAGGCCTGAAGCGCGTGCTCGTTGCCGAAGGCGAAGGTGTGGTCGGCGGATCATCGCGTTTGTCGGGTGGCATCGTGATGGGTGCGCCGACGCGCTATCAAGAGGCTTCCGGCATCAAAGATTCGGCCGACATGCTGTTCCACGACTACATGTCGCTGAACCAGTGGATGGTCGAAGCAGGTGTCATTCGTAATTACTGCAACGAGGCCGGACCCGCCGTCGATTGGCTGGGCGATCTCGGTGTTGAGTTCCACGAGGATCTCATTTTCGGCGGTGGTGAAATTGTTCCGCGTTGTCACTGCGCGGTGAACGGCGGCCAGGGCATCATCGATGCGCTGCACGCGAAGTCACGCGAACGCGACATCGACATCGCACTCGGCCAACGTGTCGATCGTCTGCTCGTCGAGAATGGTCGCGTTGTCGGAGTTGCCGTCGGTGAAGATGAAATTCGCTCGCACGCGGTGATCATTGCATCGGGTGGTTTCGCGAAGAATCCCGAGATGATGAAAGAGTTTTTCCCCGGCGCGTACGGCACGGGCGACTGGATGTGGTACATCGGCGCCGATGGTTCACGTGGTGATGCAATCAACTTCACACGCGATGTCGATGCGCAGTTGGTGGGCCACGGCCGTGGCTTGCGGTTGTTGCACCCGAACTTCGTGACGACACTCGAAGCGTTCATGCCGGGTTGGATGGTGTTGGTCAACCGCGATGGCCAGCGGTTCGGTTCAGAGAACGCGCCCTACGGATTGATGGACGGCTTCATGTCGGCACAGGGCAACGTTGCGTTCGCGATCTTCGACGACGTGGTGTTGAACCCCGACAAAGGGCCACAAGTCGAAACGTACAAACAAGCAATTCCCGGTCGCGAAGGACGCAACAGTCCGAACTGGAATCCGATCATGGTCGAAGAACAAATCGGTCGCGGTCGCATCAAGAAGTCCGAAACATTGGAAGGACTCGCAAAAGAACTCGGTCTTCCCGTCGACAAGTTCGTCGGCACGATCAAGCGATACAACACCGGATGCGAAACCGGTGTCGACGATTACGACAAGGACAAGAAGTTCCTGCGCCCCATCGCGTATCCGCCGTACTACGGAGCCGAAGTTCGCCCGGCAACCGTGTGTTTCACGCAAACCGGATTGCGCATCGATCGCGAAGCGCGTGTCGTGAACGAAGTCGGCGAAGTGATTCCCGGCTTGTATGCAGCAGGCGAGGTAACCGGTGGTGTCATCGGCGACCGCTACGTGGGCAGCGGCAACTCACTGTCGAACGGGGCGACCTTCGGGCGCATTGCGGGCCGCACGGCGGCAAAATCAGTGCATAGCTGAGCCTCAGAGCCCTTTGTTTACAAGGGTTTCCACGTCTTTGACGAACTCGGGAGGGCTTCTTCACCTTCTCTTACCCTTTCTTAGGAAGATTCCTGAGAACGACGACGAAGGTATGCCCCGTCACAGCGACCGCTGAGGCAAAAAGGGCAGAAGCCCCCCAAACCAGGAGAAACAAGTGAAGAACAAGCCAACACTCAAGAAGGGCATCGTGGCCGCCAGCGTGGTGGCCGGAGTTGC
>CAYFLC010000033.1:0-13869 GCA_964343885.1 uncultured Bifidobacterium sp. | reverse complement strand
CTGTGCCGACCCCTTGGATTCCGTGCGGCTACGCCCATAATAGATCTTATGTAATCTTCGCAAGGTTCAAATGCCACAGGGGTTTCCGTAGGTGTCCGACACATCGCACTACTCTGCGGCGATGACGCCCGAGAGGTCAACGGCCGAGGTGCTCGCAGACCTCGAAGGTTTGCGTCGCAGCGATATCGACTGGCGTTCAGGCCGAGCGTTCAGCCTTGCGTACTTGGCATCCAGCGAGGCACTGGATCTGGCAGAGTCGGCCTACAGGGCATACGCCGGCGAGAACGCCCTGAATGTCGAAGCCTTTCCGAGCCTTCGTCGCATGCAAGCCGATGTGGTGTCGTTCGTCGGCCGCTTGCTTCAGGCACCCGACCCGACGGCCGGTTTCTTCACCTCGGGGGGCACCGAGAGTCTCTTGACGGTTTCGTACGCAGCCCGTCAACGTAGACCCGAAATTCGTCGTCCCAACATCGTGTTGCCGACTTCGGCTCACGCCGCGTTCGAAAAGGCAGCGTCGTATTTCGGCCTCGAAAATCGTCGCGTGCCGGTGCGCGGCGACTGGCGTGCCGACGTCGCCGCAATGGCTAATGCGATCGACGACGACACCGTTCTGCTTGTCGGTTCGGCGCCGCAGTACCCGCAGGGCGTCGTCGACCCGATCGTTGAGTTGGGCCAACTCGCGCTTGATCGCGGCATTCCCCTTCACGTTGATTCGTGCATCGGCGGCATGGTGCTCCCCTTCATCGACCACCCGTCTGCGTGGGACTTCAGCGTTCCCGGTGTCGCTTCGATCTCGGTCGACATGCACAAGTACGGCTACTCCGCGAAAGGTGCAGGTGTCATCCTTTATCGCACGAAAGAGCTGCGCAACGCCCAGGTGTTCATCACCGACAACTGGTTGGGCGGCTTGTATGGCAGTTCAGGAATCCTCGGCACAAAGAGCGGCGGCCCCATCGCATCGGCGTGGGCGATGATCTCCCACTTCGGAATCGACGGATACAGGTCTCTCTCCCGCCGTGCCCGTGCGACCACCCTCGCCCTCGTCGAAGCCATCAACGCCACGCCTCCCCTTTTCGTCATGACGAAACCGGACTCAACGCTCATCTGCATCGGTTCGCGCGACGAGAAATTCGACGTTCACAGCGTGGCAGACGCACTGAGACGTCGTGGTTGGTACGTCGATCGCCAGGGGCCTCCGGCCTCGCTTCATATGACCGTCAGCGCCGGCCACGACACGGTCATCGATTCGTTCGCCGTCGAACTGCGAATCGTGGTCGCCGAATGCACGAACCAACTCGACACGACATCGGGCCTTTCGATTTACGGCACGATCGAATGAAACCGTCGACTAGAAAGGCGCCATGAGATTCGGCATCTTCCTTCCACCCATGCACCGAACGGGCGTCAACCCGACGCTTCTCCTCCACCGCGACCTCGAACTCATCGAGTGGCTCGACAAGCTCGGCTACGACGAAGCGTGGATCGGCGAACATCACAGTGCCGGATCCGAACTGATCGCGTCGCCCGAAGTGTTCATCGCCGCCGCCGCACAGCGCACGACCCGCATCAAGTTGGGAACAGGCGTCAATTCACTTCCCTACCATCACCCGCTGATCCTCGCTGACCGCATCGTCATGCTCGATCACCTGACGCGCGGACGGATGATGTTCGGCGCGGGGCCAGGTCAGCTCACGAGTGACGCCGCGATGCTCGGTATTCCGCCCGATCGGCAGCGCCCGCGAATGGAAGAGTCGTTCGACGTCATCATGCGCTTGTTCCGCGGAGAGACCGTCACGAAACACACCGATTGGTTCATCTGCGACGAAGCGGTTCTTCAGATGAAGCCCTACTCGAACTTTCAGATTGCGGTCGCCTCGTCCATTTCGCCGTCAGGATCAAAACTCGCAGGTCGCTATGGCACCGGACTTTTGTCGATCGCCGCAACCGAGCCCGCCGCGTTCCAAGTCCTCGACTACAACTTCAATGTCTGGCAGGAAGAAGCAGCACTCAACGGACACTCTGCAAATCGCGCCGAATGGCGTTTGATGGGGCCGATGCACATCGCTGAAACCGAAAAACAGGCTCGCGAGAACTGTCGCTACGGCCTGCAATGGGTCTTCGACTACCTCTCGCACATCATTCCCGTGGGCGACCCGAGTGACGCTCCGCCAACAGACTTCGACGACTTCGTCGACTTTGCGAATGAATCGGGTCGCATGGTCATCGGCACACCCGACATGGCCATCGAGCAGTTGCGGCGTCTCGACGACAAGACCGGAGGCTTCGGCGCCTACCTGTTCCTGGGTGCCGATCTTGCCGACTGGCAGGCAACAAAGCGCAGCTACGAACTGTTCGCCGAATACGTGATGCCCCACTTCCAGGGACAACTCGCGGCACCCCAGGCCAGCTACGACAAAATCATCGCCGCCGGATCACGTTGGGTCGACTCGACGCTCGGCGCGCAACTCACTGCCATCGCCGCCTACGAAGAGGAACGCGCAGCTCGCAAGTAGCGCACAACACTCCCCCTCGCACTCGCACGGTGTAGTTTCGGGGCACAATCGAACTCTCGCACGGGAGAGCGCCGGTTCGCCGGCCGCCGAAGGAGCAACCGCCCCGGAATCTCTCAGGCAAAAGGACCGTCGGGAACCACAAGCTGGAAAGCGGAGGCTCGCCTCCCGCCGAAGGAGAAAGCGGTTCTTCCGCGAAGCTCTCAGGTACCGAAGACAGCTGGGGCATCCCGACGAGGAGATGTCATGCGTCTTTCACCCGCAAGTTTCGGCGAAGAGAAGTTCGAGCATCGCCACATCTCGCGATCGCTCGTTGACGAAGCGTCGATGTGTGCCGTCGTAGGCGTTACCGATGCCGAAGCGTTGACCAAGCTCACGGTGCCCGTAGTGATTGCACTCACCGAGGGTCTGAACATCGAATCGGCACGATCCGAGCAGCGCGCACTTGCGGATCTTCGCGAGTACGCATCGAAAAACGAAGTCGGCCGCAGTGCGATCGGCATGGGCTATTTCGGCACCATCACACCGCCCGTCATCCAACGCAATGTGCTCGAAAATCCGGGTTGGTACACCGCGTACACGCCCTACCAGCCGGAAATCTCACAGGGTCGCCTCGAGGCACTTCTGAACTTCCAGACGATGGTCACCGAGATCACCGGTTTCGACCTGTCGAACGCGTCGTTGCTCGACGAAGCCACCGCGGCTGCCGAAGCGATGACGATGGCGCACCGCGTCGCGAAGAACCAGTCCGATGTCTTCTTCGTCGCCCGCGACGTTCTGCCCCAGACTCTCGCCGTACTGCATACTCGCGCCGAACCCCTCGGCATTTCCATCCACGTCGGAGAACTCGAGGAAATCGGCTCGGTGGCTCCATTCGGCGCTCTCGTGTCCGTCCCCGGACTCTCGGGGCGCATACCTTCGCCCACAGATCTCCGTCGTTTCGTCGACGACACACATGCAGTCGGCGGCTTCACGATCGCTGCGGTCGATCTTCTCGCCCACTGCCTCGTCACTCCCCCCGGCCATCTCGGATTCGATGCTGCTGTCGGCTCGTCGCAGCGTTTTGGCGTACCGATGGGCATGGGAGGCCCGCACGCGGCGTTTCTCGCCACACGCGAGGCGCATGCCCGATCGCTTCCCGGTCGCCTCGTCGGGGTCAGCATTGACACCGAGGGCCGCCCCGCGTTGCGTCTCGCCCTCCAAACTCGCGAACAGCACATTCGTCGCGAGAAGGCCACGTCGAACATCTGCACGGCACAGGTGTTGCTTGCGAACATTGCCGGCTTCTATGCAAGCTGGCACGGTCGCGAAGGGCTCGTCGAAATCGCAAGTCGCGTGCATGCCTACACGACCGTCTTGGCGACGGCTCTGGCGAACGCCGGACACAACATCGTGAATGACTCTTGGTTTGACACCTTGACGGTTGAGCCGCGGGGCGACGCCGACATGATCATCCGCATCGCCCGCAACGAAGGCTGGTTCCTCCGCCATACCGAAGCCGACATGGTCGGAATCTCGATCGATGAAACCATGACACGTGACGACATCGCGACGATTGCGGGCTTCTTCGGGTGCGCCGACCAAGTTGACGACCTCTGGGCCACGACGCTCAACAGTCCGCTCACTGACACGCGGACCGACACGTTTCTCGAACATCACGCCTTCACGGCCTACCGCACCGAACACGAAATGCTGCGCTACTTGCGCCGATTGGCCGACAAGGACCTGGCACTCGATCGAACGATGATCCCCCTCGGCTCATGCACGATGAAACTGAACGCAACGGCCGAAATGTTCCCGATCACTTGGCCGGAGTTTGCGAATCTTCACCCATTCGCCCCGGATGAAACGACGGTCGGTTCACGCGAGATGATCTCCGAGCTCGAGGGGTGGCTGTGCGAAGCCACCGGCTACGACTCGGTCAGCCTGCAGCCCAATGCGGGCAGCCAGGGCGAGTTCGCCGGACTACTCGCGATCCGCGGCTACCACCACTCGCGTGGCGACTACCGACGCGATGTGTGCCTCATCCCGTCGTCGGCGCATGGCACCAACGCCGCGAGTGCCGTCATGGCGGGCATGAAGGTCGTCGTGGTGAAGTGCGACGACCTCGGCAACGTCGACGTGACCGATCTTCGCAAGCAGATCGCCGAAACGGGTGAACGTCTCGCAGCGTTGATGGTGACCTACCCCTCGACTCACGGGGTTTTCGAAGAGGCGATCGTCGACATCTGCGCAATGGTGCACGATGCAGGTGGCCAGGTTTATGTCGACGGCGCAAACCTCAATGCCCTGGTCGGACTGGCGAAGCCAGGAAAGTTCGGCGCCGATGTCAGCCACCTCAACCTGCACAAGACCTTCTGTATCCCTCACGGAGGTGGCGGACCCGGCGTGGGCCCCGTGGCCGTCCGCGAACATCTCGAACCGTTCCTTCCCGCGGTGGTCAACTTCAATCAACCAAACGCCGCCGTTACCCAGCCCGTCGGGCCGGTATCGGCGGCTCCATTCGGTTCCGCCGGGATCCTTCCCATCCCGTGGATGTACATCGCCATGATGGGGGGCGAAGGTCTGCGCAGGGCTACGCAACGTGCAATCCTCAACGCCAACTACATCGCGACTCGCCTTGCCGACGCGTTCCCGGTTCTCTACCGCGGCAAAGATGGCCATGTCGCCCACGAGTGCATCCTCGATCTTCGTCCTCTCACAAAGTCCACCGGCGTGACGGTCGACGACGTTGCGAAACGACTCATCGACCATGGCTTCCACGCACCGACCATCAGCTTCCCTGTCGCGGGCACCCTGATGGTCGAACCCACCGAGAGCGAAGAAAAGACCGAACTCGATCGATTCGTCGACGCGATGCTTTCGATCCGCCGCGAGATCGCCGATGTCGAGGCCGGCACGACTTCCATCGACAGCTCACCGCTTCGCCACGCCCCACACGTCGTGGCCGACGTGAGCGATGACTGGAATCGTCCGTACACGCGTCGCACGGCCCTGTATCCATCGATTCTCACCCTCGGCAGGTCCTACTTCCCGCCGGTCTCGCGAATCGACGCTGCCGCAGGCGACCGCAACCTCGTGTGCTCGTGCACTCCGCTCGAGGAATACGCTCGGTCCCATGGCTCCACAGTCTGACGACTCGCAGAATCAATCGGCCGAGGCACCGAATGTCTTCGCCGGCCTGGAAGATGTGATCGCTTTCGTGATGACGATCAATCCCGTTGAGTTGGCAACCAAGGTCATCACCGAGGGTGGCAAGACCATCGACCAAGGAAAGAGATCCGTCGAGCTTCTCCTTCAGACCCTCGAGAACACAGCAGAGACGATGAAGAACCTGAACTCTGCCGCCACGCGCATCAATACACTTCTCGACGACATTGAGGGGCCGTTGCGTGCGGTGATGCCTCAAGTGGGCTTCGCGCTTCAGACGATGGCCGCCATGGGCAACCTGATGGGCATCAAGCCCCAGAAGCCTGCTTCTTGACGAAGGGCAAAGCCACGACCCGTCCGACAACGCTGCTCCCCCGCACGTCGATCGACACCTGATCTCCCTCGGTCGCCGTTGGTGGCAGAAATGCCAGAGCTATCCCGTGACCAAGCACCGGCGAAAAATTTCCACTCGTCACAACGCCGGGGCCGTGGGAAGTGGTGACAACACTTCCTTCACGAGCAGGGCGACGGCCCTCGGTGGCAATCCCCCGAAGGATTCTCGTGACACCAGTCTCTTTCTCGAGAACCAACGCCTCGCGGCCCTGGAATGTGGTCTTGTTCCAACCGATGACCCAACCGAGATTGGCCTGCAAAGTCGTGATACCCGCACCCAGCTCGTGCCCGTGAAGCGGTAAACCTGCCTCGAGACGCAGGGTGTCGCGCGCACCAAGGCCCGCGGGAAGGACACCCGCGCCAATCAGCAAGTTCCAGATCGTCGTAGCTGCTTCGTTCGGAATCGCAATCTCGATTCCGTCTTCGCCGGTGTACCCGGTGCCGGCAACGGAGCACGCAATGCCCGCGATTTCAATTCGTTCGACACGATTTCTTGCCACCGACGAAGCCGCTGCAGAAACGCGAGCCACACATTCGCGTGCGGTCGGACCCTGAACGGCAATCACCGTTCGTGTTGACGTGGTATCGACACCACCGAGATACGAGACCACCCGATCGGTGTTCGACGCGTTTGGCATGACGTCGAATACTTCGTCGTCGACCCACCACACGATGATGTCGTCGATAACCGACGCGTCGCTCGGATCGAGAAGGTGCGTGTACTGGGCACGGCCGGGCGAAATCTTCGTGAGATCGTTTGTCAGCACGCTCTGAAGACGATCGAACGAGCCCGATCCTTCGACGCGAACCGTGCCCAGATGCGACACGTCAAACATCACCGCGGACTTGCGGCACGCCATGTGCTCTTCGATCGTGCCCGTCGGATAGGCGACCGGCATGTCCCATCCACCGAATTCGACCATCTTCGCCCCGAGCGCCACATGGGCACCGAGGAGGGCGGTTGTCTTCAGCACTATCACATTCCGGCAGCGCGACGCTGCTCAGCATCGGCCACCAAACGGTTACCCACGGTGACGATGCTCGCGTCGACATCATCCTTCACGCCGGCGAGAGGGAGAACATTGAGGACTCCCTGACCGTTGCGAAGGACGTCGATGAGATTCTCGCCGTCACACAGCACGACCGACGATCCGCTGATGACGATGTGCGCCGACACAACGTCGGACTGCAAGTGGTCGCGCATGTACCGAAATACTTCACGCACCGATTCGAGCTTGATGCCGGCGTCGAGAAGATTCTTGATGACCTTCAGTTCGAGAAGGTCGCCGTACGAGTACTCGCGTCGCGAACCGCTGCCCGCTGCCGACGTCACTGACGGCCGAACCAAATTGGTTCGAGCCCAATAATCGAGTTGACGGTATGAGATGCCAACAATCTGCGCGGCCTTCGTGCCGCTAAAACCAATCTGCGCAGCCTTCGTGCCGCTGATCCCCTCGCGCATTCCGTCAGTCTAGGAGGAAGGATCAGAGAAGTCTTCAGGGCTGATCGTGTCGAGAAAGTCCCGGAATTCGTCGACCACGGTCTCGTCGTCTTCAGTATCGGGTTCATCCGGGAGCAGGCGGCCGACCTCGTCGAGCACCGCTGAGGCCACGTAAATCGGCTGACCAACTCGCAGGGCCAGGGCAATCGCGTCAGAGGGGCGGCTCGACACCTTCTTTGTTCCGGTTGCCGTTTCGAGGGAAATCTCGGCGTAATAGGTCTGATCCCGCAGTTCGCAGACTTCAACCGAAACGATCCGACCGCCGATCGCGACAAGAAGGTCGATCACGAGATCGTGCGTCAACGGACGCGGGGGTTCTATCCCCTCGAGAGCGCTGTGTATGGCCGAAGCCTCGGGGCCGCCGACATGAATCGTCATGACCCGCCGGGGATCCTCGACCTCACGCAACACGAGCACTGGGGCATTGGCCGGCAGCTCGAGGCGCACACCGACGACTTCGACTTCGTTGCTCACGATCGTCCACCCGCGTTCATGCTCGCACGATACAGAGCGAACGCCCTACTGGCGGGGTTCGAGGAACTGACCAACGGCCTGCTGCACGAGGACACGACGAAGGTCACCCGCAAGAGAGACGAGCGACTCGAGCATCTCGGTCGATTGCGCACGCGCCTCCGGGTTGCGTTGACGCAAGAGAGGCATCAGACGTTGCTCGAAGAGCGCCGCTTCCTTGTCTGCCGCCAGCCTCCACGACTTCAGATGACGGATGTCGATGCCAAGATCGATGAACGACTTCGCCAGCGTTGCCACTTCGCGTGCCGCTGCATCGTAGAAGGTGTCTCCGCCGACTTGTCGCGACGAAATCAAGCCGAATTGCTCGAGCGATGCGATCTCAGCCGGGGACAGCCCACTCAGTTCGATCAAATCTTCGTGCGCAACCGGGCCGCCCGGGACGGCTGTCAAGGGTTTGACAACCGCGGCAACCGGCGAAGCCGCCGGCTTTGCCGCCGCCCGACGCGCCGCGGGGTGCTGCCGTTCGGCCTGTGCAAGAACTTCTGGATCTATTTGAATCTCTGCGCTCTCGTCGTCGAGGTGGGGAATGTTCAGTTGGTGAATACGCGCCATTTCCCTGCTGATGTCACCGACCGTGTGGTCACGCAATGCCGGAGGCAACGACGTCGGCGAGGTTGGGTCACGCGGAATAGCACCTGACTCATCGAGCCGGTCGCGAATCACACGTAGGGGCAGGTAGTTGGTCTCTTGCTCGCGAAGGATGTAACGAAGACGCTCGATTTCTGCATCGGTGAATTTGCGGTATCCCGACGGCGTGCGCTCGGGCTCGATCAGACCTTGACTCTCGAGGAAACGAATCTTCGAGATGGTGACGTTGGGGAACTCTTCGAGAAGCAGCCCGAGGACTTCTCCGATGCTCTTGTAGTTGCGATCCGACACGGTCATTCGGTCCTGTCGAAGAACACGAGGCGGAACTTCCCCACCTGCACTTCGTCTCCGTGATAAAGGCGGGCTTCTTCCGTTCGCTGCTGGTTCACATACGTGCCATTGAGAGAACCGACGTCGCGAACGAAGAACGCACCGTCCTGATAGACGACCTGCGCATGACGGCGGGAAACGGTGATGTCGTCGAGCACGATGTCAGAGTTTGGGTGACGGCCGATATTCGTGGTTCCTCCACCCAATGGGAATCGATCACCGTACTGCTCGCCCGTGCGCGACACCAGCACTGCGCCGCCGATGGGCAGTTCCGAGGTGCGGAAAATCACGTCGTCGTCATGCCCGGCAGAGTCTTGGAGCGTGTCCACCCTCGTCAAAGTGATGGTCCGGTCGACGCCGCTGTCGAGCACCGCCCCGCACACGCTGCAGAAAGCCGCCTGCGGCGGATTGCGATGTGCACAACGGTTGCAGTAGACGTACGACACCCGCTCAGGCCCCAGTCAGGTTGCCGTACCCGGCGGCGTCGAGGAGGGTTGCGAGTTCGGACTCGTCGGAAATGGTGATTTCGCAGATCCAACCTGCCCCGTAAGGGTCGGAGTTCACGAGCTCAGGTGAGCCACCGAGGGCATCATTGACAGCCGACACGGTTCCGGACACCGGCGCGTAAATGTCGGAGACGGATTTCGTGCTCTCGACTTCGGAGAACGAGTCACCACGACCCACTCTCGCTCCGACCGACGGAACCTGCACGAAGACCACGTCGCCGAGCGCGTCCTGGGCGTAGTCGGTGATGCCCATGCGAATGACGTTCCCGGACCGCGAAACCCACTCGTGATCACTGCTGTACAGGAGGTCTTCGGGGATCCGCATGACCTATACCGTAGTTCGGCGCTGCCGTCCGGAACGCAAATGCTCCTTGACCTTCGGCAGATATTGACAGGCCGTGACGTAACTCAGAACGAGTCCGGGCACGACCAACACCCACCCAACCAATGCAAACAAGGGCTCGAGGGCGATGCCGGACGTCGCGAGCGTCAGGGCCGGCACCGCGAACATCAGGATGAAGGTCGCCCATTTCCCGAGATACGTGACGGGAAAACGCTCCATGCCGAAGGCGGTGGCGACAACCATCGTCAAACCGATTCCCACCTCACGCACGAGGATCAAGATCGCGATCACAAGTGGGACTGCTCCATCGATTCCGAGCGACAAGAGCCCGACGATGAAGAGCACACGATCGACGGTTGGATCGAACAATGTGCCGAACGGTGAGGTTTGGTTGAACCGTCGAGCAACCCAACCATCAACCCAATCCGTTGCACCGAGGCACCCGATCATCACCCCGGCCGCCAGACGGGACTCACGTCCGAAGAGCAGCCACAGGAATATCGGCAGGCAGGCAAGACGCACCAAGGTGATCAAGTTCGGCAGGGTGACGACGCTCTTGCGCGAAAACAGCTCTGACACGGGATTTACCCTAGATCCCTGCTGGTTAGTCTCGAAGCATGGCGGAATCCACAAACAAATTGATGCTTGATGGCAAGGTTGCTCTGATCACCGGCGGAGCTTCGGGTTTGGGTGCAGAGGCCGCACGGCTGTTCGCCAGTCGCGGCGCCAAGGTCGTAGTTGCCGATATCAACGACGCGCTCTCGGCAGAAGTGGCCGCCGAAATCGAGGGATCCTCGGTCCATTGCGACGTCACCAAATCCGAAGAAGTGAACGATGCGGTGACACACGCGGTGCAGCGCCACGGACAACTCGACATCATGGTGAACAACGCCGGCTTTGCCCCTGCCCCCGACAACGAACGCTTTCAGCAAATGGTTCTGAACCAAATGGCGCGGATCGACCCCTCCATAGAGCCTTCACCGATCGACGCCTTGGTCGGCATGCCCGACGACGCATGGGATCGGATGATCCGCACGCATCTCTACGGAGTCTTCTATGGCACGCGTGCCTCGCTCGCGCACATGACACCCCGCAGAACAGGCTCGATCATCAACATCTCGTCGATTCTCGGGCAACGCCCATCCGCGTCTGCGCCGCACTACTCGGTGGCGAAGGCTGGGATCATCGCACTCACCAAAGCAGCGGCCAACGAAGTGTCACAGTTCGGCGTTCGTATCAACGCCGTGTGTCCGGGCTACACCGACACACCACTTCTCGCCCACTTCTCGGAAACGATGCGCGGTGCGATCGTTTCGCAGATCGGCATGGGTCGAATGGGAACTGCCGACGAGATTGCCGAGGTGATCGCCTTCTTGGCATCGCCCGCAGCGTCGTACTGTACGGGCGAAGTTTTCAGCGCATCCGGGGGCTACTTGTCATGACAACCATCTTCACCCGCATCATTCGCGGCGAACTTCCCGGAACGTTCGTCCACCGTGACGACGACCTCGTTGTCTTCATGACCATCAACCCGATAGCAACCGGCCATGCCCTGGTCGTGCCGATCGCCGAAGTTGACCAATGGACCGATGTCGAAGCTCGCGTGCGTAACAAACTCTTCGAAACCGCTCACGCCGTCGGCGCAGCGCAGAAAAAGGCCTTCGGAAGCGACCGCGTTGCCCTCATCATCGCGGGATTCGAAGTCCCCCACTGCCACATTCACGTGATCCCCGCCAACGACATGGGCGACGTCTCGTTCGCGAACGCCGCCGCGCACGTCGACCCGGTTGAACTACAGGCTGCGGCGACGGCCATCACTCAGCACCTGCGACTCTCGTGAACTAACCCTCGAACAAACTGCGTGGCAACTGCGACTCGATCGGCTCGATGTTCGATTCATCGTTGTTGCGTACCGAATTCACTTTCGTCGACACCTCGATCGCATACAGAGACTCATCCGGAGCCGACTTCAGCACAGACAATGCCTCGGCAGTGTCGCCTTCCAGCCACGCGATCAACGCGTCTCCTTCAAGGACAGCCGGCATTCGGTCATGCACCGCTGACAATCGGGAATTTGCCGCAACCGTGATGATGCATGCCCGCGGGTATCCGCCGCTCTGTTCGTCGGCAATGTCGAACAACCCGGCCGCAGCCACCGGCGTTCCGTCGCCTCGCCGGATGAAGTACGGAATCTTTCGCTTCGCCTCTTTGGCGGTCAGCCATTCGTAATACCCGGTCATCGGAATCACGCAGCGGTTTCCGGGCACCAAATTGCGGAACGACGGCTTCTCGGCCACCGATTCAGCTCGCGCATTGATCAAAGGAGCTGCCGCTCCCTTCGACGCCCGCCACTTGGGCATCAGACCCCATACGAACGTGTCGATTCGCCGATGATCATCGTGAATCGATATTCCGGCGATGCGACTCGTGGGAGCCACGTTCCAGCTTGGCTTCAAGTGCACTTCGCCAACTTCGGCGTCGAAGATCGTCGCGAGGTTCGACACTGGTGTCGAAGCAACGAATCTGCCACACATCGCAACCAAGTGTAAGACTCGTACCGTGCGCATCGACCTTCACATCAATCAGTCGCTCGCACCGTTTCCGGAACTCCTCGATTGCGCCCGACGTGCCGACTCCGGGGTCTTCGACGGCCTGTGGGTCCTCGATCACCTCGCGTCGCTGCGCCCGGTCGACCAGGCTCCGGGCGACATGCTCGATCCTCACGTTCTCCTGGGCGCAATCGCCGCATGCACCTCGCGACTGCGACTCGGTGTTCTCGTCAACAACGTGGCCGCCCGCCCCGCCCACGTCATCGCGGGGGCAACCGCCAGCCTCGACATCGCGTCCCACGGCAGGGCCGTACTCGGCCTCGGAGCCGGTGCAGCACCGAACACATTTTTCGCCGGCGAATTCGACGCACTCGACGTGGCACTCGAACCCAGCACACACAGACGCCAAGACCGCGTCATCGACGCACTGTCGGTCATCCGTTCGATATGGAACGGCGACGCCAATACCGACGTCCGCTTCCCGCGACCATCCGCAGACATTCCCGTCGTCGTCGGCGTCAACAGCGAACGGCTCGCACACATGGCGGCCGCCGCCGGTTGCGGCATCAACGTACGTGCCGACCACCCGCGGGTCAGTCACATCCTTGGCTGCGCGAATCACGCTCTCGGTGAAAGCGCTGCCAGTGTCTGGCTGCCGTACTCACGTGAACTCACCGATGCGAATCACCCCACTTACCGCGAACTCGAATCGATGGGCGTCTGTCGCGTCATGCTGCTCACGATGACGCGAGACGACATCCTCAGCGCTTGACGCGAACGGTCAGCGTTGGGCTCGCAGCAGGATCAAGCAGACCAACCAGCCGCTTCATGACTGCGTAGGAAACACTCACACAGCCACTTGTCGGCCGGGCTCGACCCGCCGAGTCGATCGAGTTCACGTGAACGAAGATCGCACTCCCCTTCCCCCGGACGATCGGCATCGTGTTGTACGAGGTCACGACAGCCAATCGGTAGGGGCCTGCCATGCCGATGCGGTAGAGATTCTCGTTTGGCGAAGCGCACGACGTCCGTCGAACTCGCGTGTTGTAGGCACGGTCGAGCACATCGGAAATCCAGCAGTCCCCAACCTTCAACTGTGCGTACGGGAGCTTCGTTCCGGAAGCGGGTTTCATCCCGAAAGCCGATGTCAGCGCAAAGGTTCCGATCGGTGTCGTCCCGTCACCCTCTCGATGAGCAGCGCTCACGCCGCCACGTCCCACATGGGCCGGCACAGGCCCGAGCACTACGCGGCTGGTTCCGTTGCGGGTCTCGAGCAGCGTCAGAGTTCCCTCAGTCGACCGCGACGACTCCACCTCGACAACGACCCGCTGCCGGCCGACCTGATCAGTGGGCCCGGCGCGAACGGCTGCCGGCTGCAAGATTGCCGCAAGGACAATCAAGAGAACCGGATGAAGGCGGAAATGATCCATCGGAAATTTGTCGGGCTGGCGGGATTTGAACCCACGAC
>CAYFLC010000032.1:0-13894 GCA_964343885.1 uncultured Bifidobacterium sp. | reverse complement strand
CTGGAAGGGCGATGTGCAAATGATCGTGTTCATGGCGCCCGATGCCACGCCCGAGAACGTCGGCTACGTCGAAGGTGTCATCAAGGCACAACCCAACGTCGTCGACGTGACGAAGCTGGTGTACCTCGACAAGGTGGCAAGTTACGCCGAGGCGCAGAAGCTGTTTGCGGGTGACCCCACGATGCTCAGTCTTCTCACACCTGAGAACATTCCGACGCAATTCAAGATTGTGTCGCTCACCAATGATTCGGCATTGCTGCGTAGTCTGGGCGACCAGTACCGCGGTCTCCCGAAGGTGCAGGGCGTCAGCCTCGCTGAAGACGAATTTGAGGTCATCTCGACGTTGTCGGGCTTCGTTCGAACGGTCACCATCGTGATGTCGCTCGTCCTTCTCGCCGTAGCCGTGACGTTGATCTGGAACACCATTCGCACGGCGATGTTCGCACGTCGGCGTGAGATCGAGGTGATGAAACTCGTCGGCGCGACCAACTGGTTCATCCGTATCCCCTTCATGCTCGAAGGCCTGTTGCACGGCCTCATCGGCGGCGTCATCTCATGCGCCGGCCTGTGGGGTTTGAACCGCGCGTGGGACCACGGGGTTGCCGGATTCAAACCCGGAACCGGCGTCAGCGCCCTCATTGTGCCGAGCGGCTACGTCTCGGGAATCATGGTTCTCCTGCTCGCCATCGGGGCACTCGCCGGAGCCATCGGCTCGGGTATCGCGGCAAGCCGCTTCCTCGACGTCTAGTCCGGTGCGGTAGAAAGGCGCATGGCCTACACCGACATTCTTTTCGACGTCAACGACGGCATTGCAACGATCACGTTGAACCGTCCCGACGCGATGAACTCCTTCACGAACCAGATGGCCCGCGACCTGCGCGCCGCATTTGACGAAGTCGACAACAACGACGACGTCCGTGTCGTCATCGTGACCGGAAGCGGACGTGCGTTCTGCGCCGGCGCCGACTTGTCGGCAGGTGGGAGCACCTTTGCCAAGGGTGGCAGCGACGAGGCTCCACGCGGCGGGGTGGTGCGCGACGGCGGAGGTCTGGTGTCGTTGCGTGTGTTCGATTGTAAGAAGCCCGTCATCGCAGCCATCAACGGCGCGGCGGTGGGTGTGGGCATCACGATGACCCTGCCGATGGACATCCGTCTCGCAAGCACGAAGGCAAAGATCGGATTCGTGTTCGCCAAGCGAGGCATCGTTCCCGAGGCCTGCTCGTCGTGGTTCCTGCCGCGCCTCGTCGGAATCTCGAAAGCGGCGGAATGGGTCTACACGGGTCGCTTGCTCACGGCCGAGGAAGCACTCGAGGGTGGCTTGGTGCGCAGCGTGCACGAACCCGACGACCTGATGCCCGCCGCCATCGCCATTGCCCGCGAGATCGCCGACAACACCGCGCCGGTGTCGGTGGCACTGTCGCGACAAATGTTGTGGCGCATGCTCGGTGCCGACCACCCGATGGACGCGCACCGTGTCGACAGCCGTGGCATCCAATCGAGAGGTCGCACGGCAGATGCGAAGGAAGGGGTGGAGAGCTTCCTCGAGAAGCGTCCGGCTCGTTATCCCGACAAGGTCAGCGATGGCCTGCCCGACATCTTCCCCGACTGGGTCGACCCGGAATTCTCGTGACGATCGAGAACGACGAGCCCACGGTGTACGACGTGGTGGGTGGTATGGACTTCTTCACCGCGCTTGCCGATCGGTTCTACGAGCGCGTAAAGACCGATGCGGTGCTGTTGCCGTTGTATCCCGATCCGTCCGACCTGCCGGCTGCCTCGCGTCGGCTCGCGCTGTTTCTCGCGCAGTACTGGGGCGGCCCGCACATCTACAGCGATGAGCGTGGTCACCCGATGTTGCGCGCGCGGCACATGCCGTACGTGGTGGGCGAGCTCGAGCGCGACCATTGGCTCGTCTGCATGCTGAATGCGGTGAACGAACTCGTCGTCGACGACGAAATTCGCGGGCGGATGACCGACTACTTCGTGAAGGCTGCCGAACACCTGCGCAATGATCAGCCGATGCGGCTGGTCAAGCCGTAGCAAGCGACGGCAGCGGCTGCGGCGACGTTCAACGAGTCGACTCCGTCGGCCATCGGAATGCGCACTTTGTGGGTCGCGCGGCCCATCACGTGGGCCGGCAGACCGTCGCGTTCCGAACCGAGCAGCAGTGCCACGCGGCGAGGAGCTTTCACCTCGTCCAGTGGCGTCGCCGATAGGTCGGGTGTCATTGCGAACGATGCAAAACCGTGAGTTGACAACGACTCGAACAACGATTCGAGGTCGTTGGTACGTGCGATGTCGAGCTGGAAGGTTGTGCCCATTGCGACGCGCAGTGCGCGGCGCGCAAAAGGGTCGGCTGATTCGGCGTCGAGTACGAGACCGGTGAACCCGAAGGCAGCGGCACTGCGAACGATGGCCCCGACGTTGGTCGGATTGTCGACTTGGGCGAGCACGAGGACGCGTTCGTTGCGTTCGACGAGCACCTCTGGGTCGACTCCGACGGGTTTCGGAAACAGCCCGACGATGTTGAGCGCAACCCCGAGGCCCGTCGCCGCTTTGCGCGTGGCTTCATCAGCAACCACGATTTCGACGGCATTCGTGTCGGGCAAGCCCGTTACGAAATCTTCGAGGGCCGGAAGAATCGATGGGTCGCAGATGATGCGTTCGGGAACGTGGCCGACTTGAATGGCTCGCATCACCACGAGGTCGCCTTCGGCGATGAACTTCGCGTCACTTCGTTCGCCACGCCGGTGGAGGCGCGTGTTCAGTTGGCGTTCGCGCAACCGAAAGTCATCGAATGCCGGGTCATTCGGGCCCGATGCGTTGCGAATCGAAGCCGTCACGAAGTGCTTCAGTAGTACCAGGGAAAAGCAGACCAATCAGGGTCGCGCTTTTCGAGGAACGAGTTGCGCCCCTCGACGGCTTCGTCGGTCATGTAAGCGAGGCGAGTGGCCTCGCCTGCGAACACTTGCTGGCCTACCAGACCGTCGTCGATGAGGTTGAACGAGAACTTCAACATGCGCTGAGCCGTGGGAGATTTGCCGTTGATTTCCTTCGCCCACTGCAGGGCGGTGGCTTCGAGTTCTTCGTGGTCGACCACTGCATTCACCATGCCCATGCGGTGCGCGTCGTCGGCGCTGTATTCGCGGCCGAGGAAGAAGATCTCGCGGGCGAACTTCTGGCCCACCTGACGCGCGAGGTAGGCCGAACCGTAGCCACCGTCGAAGCTCGCCACGTCGGCGTCGGTTTGCTTGAAACGTGCGTGCTGTCGCGATGCGATGGTGAGATCGGCCACGACGTGGAGACTGTGTCCACCACCGGCGGCCCATCCGGGAACCACGCAGATGACGACCTTGGGCATGAAGCGGATGAGGCGCTGCACTTCGAGAATGTGCAGGCGACCGGTGCGCGCGGGGTCGCTTGCCGCGATGTCGTCGCCCGACGAGTACTGATATCCGGCGCGTCCGCGAATGCGCTGGTCGCCACCGCTACAGAATGCCCAGCCTCCGTCTTTCGGCGAGGGACCGTTGCCGGTGAGGATCACGCACCCGACGTCGCTTGTTTGACGTGCGTGATCGAGTGCGGTGAAAAGCTCATCGACCGTGTGCGGCCGGAATGCGTTGCGCACTTCGGGGCGGTTGAACGCGATGCGAACCGTCCCGTGTTCCGTGGCCCGATGGTAGGTGATGTCGGTGAAATCGAACCCGTGGACGTGGTTCCAGCGGGATGGATCGAAGATCTGCGAAACGGTCACGGCACAAGTGTGCCGACTATTTGCGCATCCCCAACCACCATGCGGCCACTTGGGCCGGCATGCGCTCGTGGTAGGCCTTCCACAGGTCGGATGCACCGTCGATGAGCGGTTGCATGTTGGTCGACGGCAGTGGGCTCGCATCGGTGATGGGGTCGAGCCATTCGAGCTTGAAGTCGGTGAAGATTCCGGTCATCTTCTTCGCGTCGGTCTCGTGGTGGTCGGACGTTTGGTGTTCGAGGAATGCGTTGTAGTCCTGGAAAGCGAGCAGGCCGTAGTAAGTGTTCGGTTCGGCTCCTCGCCAGTACTCGTAGCGAATGACTCGTGTTTCGTTGTCATGCGTCGCCTTCACGAGGCGCGCCGCGAGGTCTTCGAATTCGCGCTCCTTGCCGGGAGCGACGGTGATGTGAGCCAGGATGGTTGCCATGCACCAACAGTAGTGGCGTCGAACGGTCGCTAATTCAGGTGGGCGAGTTCGCCTACCAACTTGGCTACGTCGCCGAACGTGAGGAACAGCGGGCTGAATGCAACGCGGATCACATTGGGTGGCCGGAAATCGACGATGAGCCCGCGCGCGATCAACTCTTTCGACATGCGCTCGGCGTCGTCGTGGAGCAATGCGATGTGGCCCCCACGTCGGCTGCCGTCGCGGCGCGATCCGAGAGCAAAGCCGGTTGTCGACAGGAATGCGTCGAATCCCTCGATGAAGAAGTCGCCGAGCCGGATGCATGCGGCTCGAATGTCGTCGATCGAGTAGTCGGCGTACACGCCGAGTGCGGCGTACATCGCTTTCATCGACAGCACGTGGGTCGTGCCGCTGGAGAACCGTGCGGCACCCGCGGCGGGACGGTACGTGTCTTCGAAGGCGAAAGGTTCTGCATGGCCGAACCATCCGGGAATCGGCTGTGACGCACGGTCGGCGACGTGCGCCGCTGCATAGATGTACGCAGGCGCACCCGGACCGCCATTCAGGTACTTGTAGCCACATCCAACGGCGAAGTCGACGTCGTTCACGGCGACGTCGCACTTCACGGCTCCGGCTGCATGTGCGAGGTCCCACACCGTGAGGATTCCGTGAGCATGAGCAGCGGCGTTGATGCCGGCCACGTCGTGAAGGTCGGCCGACCGAAAGTCGATCATTGAGGCGGTCA
Source organism: uncultured Bifidobacterium sp. (assembly GCA_964343885.1). Taxonomy (GTDB): domain Bacteria; phylum Actinomycetota; class Acidimicrobiia; order Acidimicrobiales; family Ilumatobacteraceae; genus F1-20-MAGs119. Next base: position 8,992 of record CAYFLC010000032.1, on the reverse strand, counting down.
TGACCGCAATGTGCGGTCCGAAGATGGCAAGCATGGACTCGACTTCCGCCTCGACGAACTCGAGCCCGTGCAGGTCGGCGACGCTGCGCGCCACGTACCGATCGGTTGGGAAGTTACGTTGGTCGCACAACAGCACACGTCGCTCTGGCGATTTGTTCAGGCTCGCTGCCGCTGACAGGGCCTTGAACAGCGCCACCGAGGTGGAATCGCCGGCGACGACCGACCCCTTCGGTGCACCGATGACCGCTGCGACGCGATCGCCGGTTGCTCCCGCAAGGTCGAGCCAGTCGCCATCGTGCCAGGTGCGCACGATGCCGTTGCGCCACTCGTCGTCGACAGTCTTCAGAACCGCAGCTCGTGCTGCGTGGGTGAGGGGACCGAGTGAGTTGCCGAGGAAGTACGACTCGTGCTCGGGTAAATCGAATCGGTCCCGTGCGGTGCGAAGAGAATTCTCTGCATCGAGACGGGCTGCGGTGGATGTGTATTCGTCGAGCGTCGTCATCGTTGCTCCGTGCTTGTCAGAGGAAGGTTTCAGGAATTCAATAGTTCGATCGTCATGTCACCGAGAAGCGTGCCCGGCGTGACGAGATCGTAAATCAGGTCGAAGTGGTCGCGCCCGTCGACGATGTGGTTGGTGGCATTGATGCCAGATGACGCAAGTTTCGCGGCGTAATCGGCACTCTGTTGCTTGAATGCCGCTGTTTCTTCGAAGCCGACAACCGTACGCACCGCTGAGACCGGATTCACGCGCGTGTGAGCCGGGCTGAGTCGCACGGCGTCGGGGGTCGTGAGGTTGATTGCATCATTCACGGTGGTGTTCACGAGGGGTCGCAGGTCGAACACGCCACTCAAGAGAACCGCACCGTCGATGCTGTGCGGCGTTGGTCGGGCTGTGGAAACCATTGCTGCCAGATGACCTCCTGCGGAAGAGCCGGACACGATCGTACGCACGGGCTGAAGCCCGGATCCTTCGTTGATCCAGTCCATTGCCATGCGACACTGCGCGACGATGCGGTCGAGAGTGGCCGTTGGCGCGAGTGTGTAGTTGATGCTGGCAAACGAGACGCCGAGGTCGAGTGCGTCGCTTGCCCACATGCAGCACTCATCAGCGGACAATGCCCGCCAATAACCGCCGTGGATGAACACGAGAACGGGGGCCACCAGCGAATGCCGCGCGAAGAGGACGTATTCGTCGACGCCCGGACCGTACGACCATCGTTCGATCCGCTCGCCGAGTGCAGCGACGACCTTTTGGCTGCGTCGGCCGTAGTCGATGATGTAGTCGGCTGCCGGTGTCTTCGAAACCGAGCTGGGCGAATAGTCGCGGTCGAGTTCGGGGTCAACCGACATGTGTGAGGGAATCCTCGAGCCGTGCGACGCGTCGCTGCGAAGCGCGTGCACGTTGAACAATGATGGCCGAACAGGGAATAACAAGAAAATTTGGTGTAGCCACGAGTGCGTCGCCGATCATCAGCCCGTAGACCAACCACGCGGAAGATGTGAAGAAGAGCAAGGTGTTGCTCGAAACCGACACGCTGAAGAGATTCGGGTCGCGCAGGGCTTTCACTGTCTGCGGAATGATCGAGAGCGCCCCAACCACAAAAGCGACGGCTCCGACAAGGGTGGGCGAGATCGCTGCCGACACAAAACCAACGCCGATGACACCGACAACGACCGTGAAGAGCACCTTCCGGGAAACCACGCCATGGTTTGTCATGGCCAGACAAATGAGGCCGACCGCAGTGGCAACAAGCGTGTTCGAGCCGAACAACGGCAGGTCGCCCTTCGACAGGCCGTACATTGCCCACAAGATTGAGCCGGACATGCCTTGAAGAGCCCCCAACGGAGCAAGGCCCTCAACGGTTTTGTTGCGGTAAATACGGAACACCTGGGGCCAGATGAACATCATCGACAGCGCGGTGGCAAGCGCGCCGATCAATCCGGAGGGGGTCACCCGCCAAGTCTGCCCGACGCGGCCTGTTTTCGACGGCACTAGTCTCGCGGCATGAGCCTCAACGACTTTCTCGCACAAGCATGTCCACTGATCGGGGATACGGGATACCGCTTCTATTTCACACCCGAGACACGTGTGGTCGGTGAGGAACTCGGGTTAAACGGGATGGAGTTTTACGTGCTCGGTCGCGGAGGTGTGCTCGGAAATTGCGACGGTGCGGCACTCGCAGCCAATTTCGGATACTTCAACCCGGCGGTCATCGGTGGCGCGTGGGAGTCGGCCAAGGCGAAGTGCGATCCACGCTCGGCCGGGCGCGCCCACTTGCAGTGCAGTGCCGAGTTCGGACGCGCGAAGTTTGCGGGAATCTCGGGGCTCGACGCATTCGTTGCCGCAGCGGATGCGGTGAACAACGCAGCCGATGCCGATGGTCTGGGTCTGTACGCGGCAATGAAATGCGAGCCACTCGTTTCCGACGTTCCCGGACGCGCAATGCAGCTGGCCACCGTTCTGCGCGAATTCCGTGGGAGTGCGCACCTTGTCGCAATCCGCGCCGCTGGTCTCACTTCGAAGATGGCTCATCTCATCAAGCGCCCGTCGGACGCGAAGATGTTCGGGTGGTCTGACGACGACGTCGCCACGGTCACCGACGCGGATCGCGCGAAGTGGGACGTTGCCGAGAAGCTGACCGACGACATGGTGGCGCCCGCATACGGCGTTCTCGACGAAGCCGGCCGCGCTGCGTTCCTGGCAGGTGCGCGCGCGATGCACGCCATCGCCGCCCAATAACTACGACGTCATGCCGTGTTGATCGGCTGCCGTCTTACGACGTCATGCCGTTCAGCCCGACGAGGCCGCGGGCGTGCTCGATTTCGCCCATGTGGCGCAGGCCGTGTTGGTAGATCCAGCACTCTGCCGCGTCGAGCAGGGTGATGCCGGCGTCGCCCGCCACGCGCGCCGAGTACGTGCTGGCAATTTGTGGCGGGAACGGGCGCGAAATAACCACGCGGTCGAGTTCGGTCGGGTCGACCTCGTCGAGCCACGCCTCGGTGCGTGAGAAGACCGCGTTCATGTAGTCGATGAACGCCGCGTAGTCGCCGATTCGTTGGTTCTCCATTTCATCGACCGTTCGGTGCTTGCCGTGATCGTTGATTGACATTCCGACGCGCGATGACCATTCGTCGTTCCAGATCGGAAGTGCACCCGTCATCAACATGAACGAGGCATCGATCATGTTGACGATGTGGAACAGACTGAAAGCGATGGGCACGACCCCGCCTCGCTCGAAGTGATTCACCTGCTCAACCGTCATGGTCGAGGTGGCGTCGTGATACAGCGAATGCATCGCTCGCATTCGCCGGCGCAAAGATTCGAGCGCGGCGAGGTTGCTCATGCCGGCTCCTGGATCTCGATGCGATTGCCCGACGGGTCGTGAATGAATATCTGGTCGCTGCGCCCGTCGTCGTTGTGGATTCTGCGGAACTTCACGTCGTGTCTGTCGAGGTGCGTGGCGGCTTCGTCGATGCTCTCGACGAGGAGGGCAAAGTGTTGCTTCTTGTCGATGACGGCCCCGGGTGCTTCCATGATGTGGAGCTCTTGCTCGCCCATGCGCAGCCAACCCCCACGGACACTCATTTCGGGCCGATCGAACGGCTGGAAGCCGAGCTTGTTGACGTAGAAATCGAGCGACTCATCGAGTGCGTGAACGTTGACGTTGACGTGGTGGATTCCCCTGACGCGCATGGTGCCACTATATGCAGTCACGAAAAGCGCAGAGCTTTCGCCGAAGTGTGACCTTCATTCGGAGTTGAGACCGCGAGAGGAATAGGGTCGGATTCATGGACCGTTGGATTGCAGACACCGAACCCGGGGTGAAGTTCCCCGCATGGACCCGAGGAAACGCGGCGGACGTTTTCCCCGATCCGATTTCGCCGTTCTTCGCCACGACGTACCTACGTACTTCGCTCGGCAAGGGTCTGGTCGATGCCTACAGCACCATCGGTGTGTTCGATTGGGACGAGGTTGAGAACCCGATCGATCCGACGATGTTCGGAGTGTTCGGCGGTTACGTGTACAACCCGTTGTCGTACACCCGCTTGTTCGGTGCGCGCATGCCAGGTGCATCACCCGAAGCGATCGACAAGGCATTCTTCGACGAGCGCGACGAGGTTCCGGTGTACAAGGCCGAGGCGTGGCACGAATCCGAACGTCACGCAGCCAAGTTGGGTGAGACCGCCGGTTGGGTATTGACCACCGATTCGTATCCGCAGATCGAGGCCGACAAGTTAATGGCCGATACTGCGCGAGCAACCCGGCCGGACTTCTCGACGCTCGACACGTTCGAGTTGATGAACCGCGCGCGTTCAATCGTCCCCATGCTGCGCCAAGGAATGATGAGCGGCATGATCGCATCGACGTTGTCGTCGATCGGCACCGGCGTCGTTGGTGCAATCTGCGAGGCACTGGGTGACCCCACGATGTCGGTTCGCCTGCTGGCGGGAATCGAGGCCGACTCGGCCGAGCCTCCGCGCGCGATCTGGGGGCTTTCACGTCTCGTTCGCGCATCGAAGGATCTGACTGCAGAGTTCGACAAGGGTGTTTCGGGATTGACCGACCGTCTGCGTGCATCTGCATCGGCCGACGCGAAGAAGTTCGTCGCCGCTCTTGATGAGTTCCTTTTCCACTACGGCTCGCGTGGACCCGCCGAATGGGATGTCATCGCCCAGTCGTGGGAAACGAAGCCCGACGTGGCGTTGGCCGTTGCCGACCGCATGCGCTTGATGGACGATTCGCAGGATCCGGCCAAGCGTCGCGTCGAGGCGGTCGCGGAACGTGACCGTGTTCTCGCCGACGTGCGTGCGAAGTTGGCCGGCGATGCCGAGACCCTCGGAACGTTCGAGGCCGGTATGCGCGCATCGAACGTTTTCCTCAGCGCGCGCGAGCGCTACAAGGCGAACTGCATCAAACTCGTCGGAGAAATCCGCGAGCCGATGCGCGAAATTGGGCGGCGCCACGTGGCGGCGGGTCTGCTCGGAGAGGTCGACCACATCTTCATGCTGCTCGCCGACGAGGTCGACGAATTCGGCATCCATCCCGACCGCTACACCGAGCGCCTCGCGCAGCGTTATACCGATTACAAGACGCTGTTCGATCTCGAACCGCCTTTCGCGGTCGACGGCAAGGTGGCGCCGATTTCGCAGTGGAAGCGCCGCACTGCGGCTGCCGTGGCGAAGGCCAAATCGGGCGACGTGCTGAAGGGCGTCGCGGCATCGAGTGGTGTCGCCACCGGAACGGCGCGCGTGATTCTCGACCCGTCGCAGCTCGACGATTTCGAACCCGGCGACGTTCTGATCGCACCGCAGACCGATCCGTCATGGGCACCGTTGTTCCTCGCGGCGTCGGCGGTTGTGGTGAACGTTGGCGCGGTGGGCAGCCACGCGATGATCGCGTCACGCGAACTCGGAATCCCGTGCGTGCCGTCGGTCGAAAACGCCACCAGTCGAATTCCCGACGGTGCGAAGATCACCGTCGACGGCAATGCCGGCACGGTGACGATTCACTGAGGTTCGCGCGTTCCGACGTTCGTCGGCGCGGCGTCATCGCTTATTCTCAAATTGCAGCCGTTTGTCTGGGTTTGGGCCAGACGAGTTGGGTTCGTGAATCTTGGGAGGGATCATGCGCTACGCAAAGTTGTTCGAACCAATCACCGTCGGCGGAGTTGAACTGAAGAACCGGGTCGTCAGGTCGGCGCACGGAACTTTGTTGTCGGGCGAAGGGCTGATCGCTTATCACGAGGCTCGGGCGAAGGGCGGCGTCGCGATGAGCACCCTCGAAGCAACGAGCGTTCACGACAGCGCACCGTCGCTGATGCCTCTGTACAACGACTCGATCATTCCGATCTACCGGGCGATCACCGATCGCATGCGGCCGTACGGCATGAAGGTCTTCGCGCAGGTGTACCACCCCGGTGCCGCCGCACGACCTGCGAAGGCCCCTTTCCCGTACGCAGCGAGCGCGATTCCCAGTCCCAACGTCGGAACGATTCCGATGCCGATGAGTACCGACATGATCGGTGACGTCGTCAAGGCCTTCGGCGACGCTGCCCGACGCATCCGCGAGGGTGGGCTCGATGGCATCGACGTGCATGCTTCGAGTGGTTACCTGTTGCAGCAGTTCATGTCACCCGCGACGAACCTGCGTGACGATCAATACGGTGGTTCGTTCGAGAACCGCATGCGGTTCCTTGTTGAAGCACTCGAAGAGATCCGCCGTGTCGTCGGCTACGACTTCTGCGTCGGAATCCGTTTGCCGAACGAGGAATACATTCCCGGCGGACTGACGCCACATGACAACGCCGAGATCGCCAAATACGTCGAGAAGTACGTCGATTACGTGTCGCTTCACATGGGCTCGTATTGGCGCTTCCACAAACTGTTGACGACGATGGAAGACCCACTCGGCAACGAAATGCCGGCGAACGAAGTGATCACGCGTGCGGTGTCGAAACCGACGATGGTGGTTGGCCGCATCATGACCCTCGACCACGCGAACCACATCGTCGAAAGCGGTGCGGGCGACATGGTGTCGATGGTGCGTGCTCTCATCGCCGATCCCGAGCTTGTGAACAAGGCGCAGCGCGGCGAGGAAGACCAGGTTCGCCCATGCATCGGTTCGAACATGGGCTGCGTCGCGCAGCTGATGGCGACGGGCAAGCTCAGTTGCGTCGTCAACGTTGCCGCCGCGGCCGAAACCACTGTGACGTTCGACCCCGTCGGCCCTGCGCCGGTGAAGAAGAAGGTCATGGTCATCGGTGGCGGACCAGCCGGTCTCGAGGCAGCGCGCACGGCAGCGCTGCGCGGGCACGAGGTCGTGCTCTACGAGGCCACGCGACAACTCGGCGGCCAGGTGTCGATCGCATCGCGCGCGCCGCACCGCAGCGACCTTGCAGCGATCACCGATTTTCTTTCGCGTGAAATCGAACGACTGGGCGTGCGTATTCACCTCGGAACGTTCGCCGATCCCGACACAATCGAGGGCGAGAAGGCCGACGAAGTGATCGTCGCGACCGGAACAACTCCACGTCGCGACGGGTTCCAGTTGAGCACACCGGCAACTCCCATTTCGGGCGCCGATCTTCCGCACGTGTACACATCGTGGGACGTGTTTGGTTTTGGCGGTCGTGCCGAGATCAACGGCGATTGCTTCATCTACGACGACACGGGCACGTTCGAGGCGATCTCGGTTGCCGACGCTCTCGTCGATGCGGGGGCAAAGGTGACCATGGTCAGCCGCTACGACTCAATGGGCGCGAAGATCGCATTTCCTGCCGCAACCGTCGAGGCTTCGAAAGAACGCCTGATGTCGGGCAACTTCGATTTCATTGGTGGTCATTACATCCAGGGCATCACGCCCGATGAAGTGCTCATCGGTGTGCCCTTCACCGAGCGTCGTCGAACGATTCCCGCGGGAACGGTCGTTCTCGTGACGTACAACCATCCGAATCGCGAGATCGCCGAGTATGCACCTGCCGGCGTGAACGTGCACCTCATCGGTGACGTCACCGGAACCAACTCGATCATGGCAGCAATCCATCAGGCGGCCGCCACGGCCCGAGCAATCTGATGGTCGAACAGTTCAAGATCAGCTCGTTCATTCCAAGACTGATAGAACCCGGAGCAAAGAAGCCCTACGAGCGGATGTTCAGGGCCACCGAGATGCTCGACCGACTGGGCTTCTACACCGGTTACATCGGCCATCACTCGTTCACCAAAGAGACGCCCGATGCGTCGGCTCCGATGGTCGTGATCGGCGCTCTCGCTGCGCGAACCGAGAACATTCGGTTCGGCACCGGCATCTACCTTGCTGCCCTTCACCATCCCGTCAACGTGATCGAGCAGGTTTCGCAGGTCGACCAGGTTTCCGGTGGACGAATCACGCTGGGCGTCGGCGTGGGATACCGCGATTATGAATACGAGGGATACAACGTCGACTTCTCTACGCGCGGGCGACGTCTCACCGACATGGTTCGCTATATGAAGCACGCATGGGGGACGGGACGCCATGGTTGGGACAGCGAGTTCTTCCACATTCGCGACAACTTGGTCGACCCGCCGAGTGTGCAGCGACCCAACCCTCCGATACTCGGTGGCGGCACGTCGAAGAGCGGCATCAAGCGCGCAGCGACGGTGTGCGACGGATGGCTGTCACTTCCGATGGAAACGTTGCCGGTGGTGAAGGCACTCGCCGACAGTTATCGGGAACAGTGCGCCGCAGTAGGCGTGAAGCCGTACATCTGTTTGATGCGCGAAACGTGGGCCGCGCCGACGCAGGAGATCGTTGAAGAGCAGTGGTTCAAGCCGGCGCGGGAGTTCCACAAGTACTACTGGCATGCCGGCACGCGCGGTGACGAGGAAGACCCGGTGTTGCAGCGTGTCGCGAACGACGAAGAAGTCGGTTTCCGCGAATTCGTGCACAATCGAGCCATTGCGGGCACACCTGATCTGTGCATCGACGAGATCCGTCGCTGGCACGATGCCATCAAGTTCGACGAGCTCGCCGTCTACTTCAACGGACCGCGCGACGAGGGTGTGTGGGAGCCAGCGGTTGAGTTCTTCGCCAAAGAAGTGATGCCAGCGTTCCGTTAGGAACGTCAGAAATTGGCAGTCGATCAGCCGTGTAGTCCGCACTCGGTCTTCGATTGACCGACCCAGCGTCCGCCGCGACGGTTGTTTGGATCGTCGTTCGGAACGGTGCACGGCCAGCAACCGATCGAGGAATACCCGCGGTCGACGAGGGGATGCTGCGGAAGGTTGTTCTCGATCATGTACGAGGCCACATCGGCGTCGGTCCAGTTGGCGATCGGGTTCACCTTGATGACATCGCGCAACACATCGTGAAGAACGATCGGGGTGTTGGCGCGAGTCGGGCCGTCGTCGCGACGCAATCCCGTGACCCAAGACGAACGGTTCGAGAGGAGTTGTTCGAGTGGTGCAACCTTGCGAACACCGCAGCACATGTCGGTGTCACGCATCCACAGGTCAT
>CAYFLC010000031.1:12871-13913 GCA_964343885.1 uncultured Bifidobacterium sp. | reverse complement strand
GTCCCACGCTGTCGACCATGGATTCCACGTCCATGACGAGCGCCATTTCGTCGAGACCTACTCGCTGCGCCAAATGTGGGAAGTCGACCTTCATCCCGAAGAGGCCTGCAATGGCCCGATCGACCTCCACTTGTCTCTCGAGGTCGACCCTCGTGTTCTGCTCGGGTTCGAGGACGCCGTCGTGAAGATGGACGATCCCGACGACGACCCGCCGCGCGAGTTCGAGTTCCAACTGCTCTTCACGTGGACCTTGCCGCCGCTGCCGCACCCGCCCGATCTTTTGGTGCTCGCAACCGAACTTGCCGGAATCGGCGGCCTCGACTTTCCCGTCGAGGTGTCCGCCATCGACTCGTACCCTTCAGTGACCGATGCACCGGAGCGCAGCCTGAGCCTTGTTGCCCGCGTACCCATTCCGCTCGCCGACGTCTACGCGGTGCGCGACGAAGGGCTCTGCGGAATGCTCGACAAGTGCCGCGAGGTCAGCCTCGACCTTCTCGAACGCGCACCGTCGTGGTTGGAGGACTGACGAACGATGATGGCGAAACGCACTTCTTTGAGGATCGGTATCGGAATCCTCGTTGTCGTTGCACTGTCGGCGGGCCTGTGGGGTCTCGGGCAGTGGAAGCCGTTCGCATACAAATGGCCCTCGAAGTGGGACCCGCGAGTCGCGAAACTCGCCGGCTACGTCGAGCGCCGCACGAAATTCCGTTTCGAGCACGCGGTGAAGACACGTTTCCTTCACGACAAAGAGTTCGACAAGCTCGTCACCGACGACAAGAGCAGCCTGAGCAAGGAAGACCGCGACTTCTACGACGCAACCAGCCTGCTTCTGCGCACGCTCGGAGTCGCCAAGGGCAATGTCGACCTGTTCAAAGACCAGAACACGTTGAATGCGGGGAACATCCTTGCCTACTACTCGCCGGAAGACCGCGAGATGGTCATCCGACTCGGCAAGAACGACGATGGAACCAAGCTGTCGCCCGCGCTACGCGCGACTGTCGTTCACGAACTGACGCACGCCATGCAGGATCAGGTCTTCGGG
>CAYFLC010000031.1:10916-12861 GCA_964343885.1 uncultured Bifidobacterium sp. | reverse complement strand
TCTTCGGGCTCGCCCGAATTCGCGAGGGCGTTGCGGACACCGGACAGGACGAGGCGCTGACGGCATTGATCGAGGGACACGCGATGTCGGTCGAACAGTCGTATGTCAGCGACAATTTCTCCGACGACGAACGTCAGCAATACGAAGAGGGCACGTCGGCCAGCGACGATCCCGAAGTCGCAGCGGTTCCCGAAATCGTCTCGGCACAACAGATCTCGCCGTACGTGTTCGGGCCGAGTTTCGTCGAAGCACTTCAGCGCAAAGGCCGCGCGGTCCTGCTTGATGCGTTCCTGAAGAAGCAGCCGACGTCACTCGAGCAGACGATCCTGCCGTCGAAGTACTTCAACAACGACGACCCCGAGAAGATCGAAACTCCTGACATCCCGAAGCACGGCAAGGCCGCCGTCAGTGGGCAGATCAGCCAGCTCGACACCTTTTTCCTCTTGGTGAGCACATGGGGCGCACCCGAAGCACTGCGTCTGAGCGACTTGTGGGGCAATGCCTCGTATGCCGGTTACTACCACCACAAAGATTTTTGTGCCGCGATCAACATGCGTGGAGAAAACACGTCGGCAACGAAAGAGCTGCGAGAAGCCTTTGGCGAATGGGCGAAAGACCCCAGCCGAAAGGACGCCGCCATCAAGGATCACGGCGAGTTCTTCACGATCAGCGCCTGTGATCCCGGCCCGAAGGCCGACCCCGTGTTGCCAACGGCTGACGATACGAACCAACTCTTTTGGCGGAGTGGCGATCTCAGCTACATCTGGCGTTCGGAACCGGGAGTCAACGCCGAGTGCGTGGCATCAGGTTTGTACTACGAGTTCACCGCCGCAGAATTGGTCAACGACTCGCGAGTGATCGACAGCTACAACGAGCTGTTGTCGTCGTGTCGTCGCAGCTGAGACGCACGAAGAACGACAACCGCAATCAATCCCCCTGCGGGGTTCTCGCGCAGAGCAACACGTCCCCCGGATGCAGCGGCAAGCTGCGCGACGATCGAAAGACCGAGCCCGCTTCCACCCGGCCGATTCTGACTCTCTGCTCCGCGCCAGAAACGGTCGAATGCCCGTTCGCGCGATTCGGTCGACATGCCCGATCCGTTGTCGGTGACCGAAATAGACACTTCATCGTTCGCTCTCGTCACGTCGATGCGAATCGTTGTTCCCTCGGGCGCGTAGTCGAGGGCATTGTCGATGTAGTTGTCGAGGATCTGTTCGAGAGCTTCCGGCGTCGCATCGATTGCGAGATCTTCCGGGATCGGTCCGCACACGAAGTCGACTCCGCGTTCCTCGGCCAGCGGCACCCAGAGTGCGCGGCGTCCCTCGATCACTTCGGCGAGCGACACCGACACGAGGTTTTTCGGCGCTTCCGTGCGCGCGAGGGCAAGTAGTTGCTCGACGAGCCGCGACAGTCGGTCGAGTTCGTTTGCGGCTGCCTCAAGGTCTTCTGCTATCGATTCGTTCGCTGCGTTCGGATTTTCGGTCACGGTTGCGAGTGCCTGCTCGACACGCAATCGCAAGGCCGTGAGCGGCGTACGGAGTTGATGAGATGCATCGGCCGCAAAACCACGCTGCTCGGCGAGCATGGCCTCGACTCGCTCGGCCATCTCATTGAACGACTTCGCAAGCTCGCGTATTTCGACAGGGCCGACAATTTCGGCGCGGGCCGCGAGGTTCCCCGAAGCGATGTCGTCACTCTTGCGACGGAGGTTCCGCAAAGGTCGAACGACACTCGTCGCGACGACGAACGAGGCAAAGAAGGCAAGAACCAACGAGATCGTCGCGAGCAATGCGAGACCACGCAGGCGCCGTGCGACTCTGCCATCGACAACCGACTTCGGATACGTGAGCCGCACTGCGCCGATGACTCGGTCGGCAGTGAGCACAGGCACCGCGGAATAGACAAGGTCTTGACCAAGAGTCACGCTGCGACGTTCTCCCACAAC
>CAYFLC010000031.1:599-10906 GCA_964343885.1 uncultured Bifidobacterium sp. | reverse complement strand
AACGCCGACGCGATTTCAGGCCGGTTGAGATACGAGCTGCCGACTTGCACGGTGGAATCGGTTGCAGCCTGCGCCGCACCGTCGGCGTCGACGATCAGAACGAGAGCTGTTCCGTGTGTTGCGTAATCCTCGACGAGTCGAGCGAGCGTCGTGCCTGCCGGAGTCGCGGAGTTGGCCGGGTCATTTTCAACGAGAAGCTGCTGGGCTTTTGCAGCCAGAGTCGATGCATCACGTTCAAGCGCCGTGACGACGCGATCTTTCTCGACGCGCTGCAGGTGCGAACGCAGCGGCACGTCGTGCACGAACAGGATCAGCGCCACCAGACCGACGACGGCCAGAACCAGACGACGACGCATTACTTCGGCACCCGCATACGGAAACCGACTCCCCGCACCGCCTCGATCCAGTCTTGATTACCGAGTTTCTTGCGCAGCGCGGCGACGTGCGCGTCGAGGGTCTTCGTCGGCCCGTACCACTCGGTGTCCCACACGTGTTCGAGAATGTCGTGACGGCGGTGCACAACCTCGGGCTCTGCTGCCAAATACGCGAGCAGATCGAATTCCTTCGGCGTGAGAACCAGTTCGGTTCCGTCGAGCAGCGCAGTCCGTGTTCGCTCATTAACACTCAGGCCACCGATGGTGATCGTCGCATCAGCAGATGGTGCATCGCTCAACCCACCGCGCCGCAGCACCGCGCGGATTCTCGCGATCAATTCGCGCATTCCGAACGGCTTCACGACGTAGTCGTCAGCACCAAGTTCGAGGCCGACGACCCGATCAAGCTCGTCGCTCCGCGCGGTGACAATGATGACGGGAACGTGAGATTTGGTTCTGATTTGGCGACACACATCGAGCCCGTCAATGTCGGGTAGCCCTAGGTCGAGCAGCACGAAGTCGTAGCCCTCGGCGGCGAGGGCGTCCTTCCCGGAAGCGACGTGAACGACCTCAAAACCGGCGTCCCCCAGACCCCTGCCGACGACCTTTGCGATCGACGCATCGTCTTCCACCAGCAGGATTCTCACGGCATCATTGTCGCCGACAAGCAGGCTCATCACCTTGATCTCGAGGTGCGGCCTCGAAATCTTGGATGTTTCTTGGATTTCCTTTCACCGTTCTCTGGAAGTCGGATTCCTAGGTTGATGTGCATGAAAGCAGGACTTGCCACCTCCCTCTCCATCGCCGGAGTGCTCGCCACCGGCGGCGCGGCCCTCGTACTCAACTCCTCGATCCTCGATACCGCCTCGACGGCGAAGGGCTCGCCCGCGCTTGCCACCGTGGTAGGCCTCAACGACCAGGCAACCAATCTCGACGTCGCGGGTGGCGCCGCCGGGGGTTCGGTTACTGCAAGTGGCTTGGCCGACGTTGTGAACGGCGTCGAAGCGCCGATGTCGGTCGATGAACCCGCATCACTCGTTCCCGCCAACAGTTCTCTCACAACACCGAGCACCACTTTGCCGGCCAAAATGAACAGCGGTTCCGATGCGTCGCAGTCGGTCACCCAGAACGATGCCGGTGTCGAAGTAGACGAGCCGACAACCACCGTCGCTTCGGACCCACCGGCTGCGCCGACAACAACACCAACCGTCACGGTGGCCCCCACGACAACCACCGCCACGCCGGTCGACAAGCAGTTCACGATCAACGGCATTGCGACCGTCACAGTTACCGCAGCAAATGGTGCGTTGTCGGTCAAAGCAGTCGATCTTGTTCCGGGCTCGGGCTACAAAGTGACCAACCAGTACAGCCACGACGGTGACGATGTTCGCATCACTTTCACTTCGTCGTCGCGCACGGTCGAGTTCTCGGCACGTCTCGTGCGCGGACAGATCGTCGCGGCAGTCGGCAATCCGCGCAATGGGAACCTCATGCCACCTCCACCGGGTGATGACCACGGAAGCCGCAAAGGCGACGACCACGACGGTGACCGCGATACGCACGAACGCGAGAACGACGATGACTGAGCATCGCATCATTCGTCGCCGCCGCCACGTTGCACGCTCGGCACGAATCCTGTCGACGGGCCTCTCGGCTACCGCGATTCTCGGCATCACAGCTGGTCTCGGCGCAGCGGAACGCGCACGATCTGCCGACCAAACCCCCGGCGATGCGTCGCAGTCGAACGCTGCAGGCATTCAGCCGACCGTTGCGAGTGAACCCTCCGCACTCGCACCGCTTGGCACACCTGCGATTGCCGCGGCAGATTCCGTCACTCAGTTTCCTGCAACCGACGGGACCGTCACCCTTCCCGGTGCGGCGACACCGGGAACAACCAAAGCTCAATCGAATCAAAATGCGGTCGTTCAAACCGCTCCCGCGAGCCTCGCAGTGATTCAACCGCAAGTTGCACCGTCAACGGCGGCACCGGTCGATACGACGCCGGTTGCGACTCCCGCGACGGCAGCACCGGTCGACACCGCTCCCGCCGCGACGGTGGCACCAATCGCTCCGGCCCAGCCGCCGACGCAGTTGACCCTTCCGCCCGCTCCGAGCCGAGGTTCAAGTGGCGGCTCTCGCTGAATCACACGTCGTCGTATCCGACACGTTTCCGTCGATGGGCAACACCGCCCACGTGGTCATCGTGTGCCAGAGCACCGCAGACGGCGAAAGGTTGCTCGCGAATGCGCGAAGTTGGGCCGCGTCCCTCGAGGCCGCTTGGAGTCGCTTCATCCCGACGTCCGACATTTACCGACTCAACACCGCAGGTGGTCGAGCCGTACGCATTTCGCCCGACACCGAGGTATTGATTCGCCATCTGGTAGCCGCGTTTGAGGTGACCGACGGCCTCTTCAATCCGTTCATCCTCCCGTCGTTGATTGATGCCGGATACACGAAGTCGCTCGCCGGCGATGCTGCATTGAGCTGTTCACCGTCTCATCCAATCGCACCTCCTTCGCCGCGCGACGTACTTCTCGAGACCGTTGACGGCTCGACGTGGTGCCGACTGCTTGGCGGAGCAAGCCTCGACCCGGGTGGCCTCGGCAAGGGTCTTGCCGCCGACATCATCGCCGAGCGCCTGCAACTATCGGGCGCGCTCGGCACGCTGGTCAGCATGGGCGGCGACATTCGCTGTGTCGGAGAATCTCCGGAAGGGTTCGGTTGGCGTATCGACATCGAAACCATGTCGCATCCAGCCTTCGGCTCGTCGAGCGTCGTGTTGCGGTCGGGAGCCGTAGCAACATCGTCGACGTACGCGAAGCGCTGGCACAACGGGCATCACATCATCAACCCGTCGTCCGGAGCACCAACCGACGAGCGACGCGACGGAGCTCTCGCCTTGGCAAGCGTCATTGCGTCGAACGCAGTGTGGGCCGAGGTATTTGCCACTGCGTGTCTGGTAACGGGAAGCCCTCTCGCCGGGGCGATGATCGAGTCACGGGGCCTCGCGGCCCGTTTCGAAACCGTTGCCGGTCGGCCCATCACGACCAGCGGATTCACCGCATTCACACCCGCCATCGAGTCGAAGGAGAAGAACAGCTGATGAGCAGTCACTTCTGGTGGTATCTGTCGCGTGCATCAGGCACGGTTGCGTGGGTTCTCGTTCTCATCACCTGTGCTTGGGGCATCCTTCTCGCCACCCGCCTTTTCCGCGGATGGGACCGTCCGGCGTGGTTGCTCGACCTACACCGCTGGTTGGGCTCGTTGCTTCTCGCGTCGACGGCACTTCACATCTTTTCGCTGATCGGCGATAACTACACGCACTTCACGCTGAAGAGCCTTTTCGTACCGTTCGCTTCGGAATGGCACCCGCGCGCGGTTGCACTCGGAGTGCTGTCCGTCTACATGATTACGGCCGTTCAGGTCACGTCGTGGGCAATGAAGAAACTCCCGAAGAAAACCTGGCGAGCGATCCACATGTTCAGCTACGTCGCCTTCATCATGGTCACGTGGCACGCGATCACGGCCGGTACCGATGCATCTTCTCGCTGGTACGGCGCGTTGACGATTGCAATGGTTGCTCTGGCATGCGCGTTCGGAACCGCGCGGCTGATTACCCTCAAAACTCCGGCGACACGCCGACCGCTCTCACAAATGGGAAACCAACAAGTACAAACAAAGAAAGAAGAACCACGAAGTGTTTTCGCTTGACAACATCGGGGGCGTTCCGGCTCACCCCCTTCTCGTCCACATCCCCGTCGTCCTCATTCCTGTCGCGTTGTTGCTCGCCATCGCGGCCTTCTGGCCGAAGATCCGCAAGCCGATGATCGTTGCCGCAGCGTGCGCGGCCGCAATCGGCGGCATCGGCGTTCTACTTGCAGCTGGATCAGGGGAAAGCCTCGAGGGTGGTGTTCGTTCTCAGGTGGACAAGCAGCTGTTGCATGATCACACCGAGAAGGGAGACGCCGCGCAGGGCCCAGCGGTCATTTTCGGCGTGATCGCTGTCGCCGCGGCAGCAGAGGAGCTGTGGCGCCGCCGCCGTAACGGCGAGTCGAAATTCCCGAAGTGGGTTCCCGTTGCCCTGCTCTCGGCCACCGTACTCTCGGGCGCTGTCGCAACGAAGTACGTCTACGACGCGGGTCACTCGGGTGCAAAATCGGTATGGCACGGCGTGCAGGCTGTTGGCGAAGGTGGCACAAAGGGCGGTGGCGACGACTGATCGCCTCGGCGACATGGCGGGCAAGTAACGTTCCCGCCATGTCTTCCCCCCGTCAATTCGAAAAACT
The DNA here is from genome assembly GCA_964343885.1 of uncultured Bifidobacterium sp. Classification (GTDB taxonomy): domain Bacteria; phylum Actinomycetota; class Acidimicrobiia; order Acidimicrobiales; family Ilumatobacteraceae; genus F1-20-MAGs119. Next base: position 6,246 of record CAYFLC010000031.1, on the reverse strand, counting down.
GCAGCCGGCGATCCGTGATCTTGCGAAGGGGCCCAATTTTGGGACCTTGTCGTTCATGTTGCCGAGTGGACGCATCGCGAGCCACGTCATGTGGGTCGACGCAGACGACGATCACATTCTCATCAACACCGAAATCCACCGCGCGAAGTACAACGCGATCAAGGCAAACCCCATCGTGAACGTCGCCATCTGGAAGGCGGACAACGCCTACGCGTACGCCGAGGTTCGCGGGCGTTGCGTCGGCGAGGTTGGCGGCCAGGCCGCACGCGACCATATCGACGCTTGCGCTATGCGCTACATGGGAACGAAGTACGGCATGGAGATCCAGTCCGAGCGCGTCATTCTGAAGATCGCAGTCGAGAAGCAGCGCGCGCAGAACGTCTAGATTCGTTCGCGCCATGGTCGACAAGCCCGATTGGACATTCCTCAGCAACCACGGTCATGTGGCCGTATGTCTTGCACGTGATCCCGAAGGTCGACTGCGCGACATCGCCGATCAAGTGGGCATCACGGAACGGCGGGTCGCCGCGATCATCGCCGAGTTGGAAGCCGCCGGCATCGTGAGCCGCAAACGTGTCGGTCGTCGGAACACTTACACCGTGAACCGAAGAGCCAAACTGCGCCACCCCGTCGAAGCGCACCACACCGTTGGTGATCTGCTGAGGGCCATCGGCGAATAGATATATGAATTAGATCACCTGTATTTGATTTCAGGTTTTCCATATCTTATATTTAGCGGCCGTGTCCGTTTCAGATCTGATTTCACTCAACCTCGGTTCGCCGGCCGTACTGGCTTTCGCCCTTGGCGTGATCGCCACGCTGCTGCGCAGTGACCTTCGCTTTCCCGAAGCAGTCACGTCGTTGCTATCCACCTATCTGCTGTTTTCGATCGGCTTGAAAGGCGGCATGGAACTTCGCCACGCTGCATTCGGCGACATCGCCGCACCGACGATTGCCACTTTCGCCCTTGGCCTGCTGGTGCCGGTCGTCGCGTACTCGGGTGCGCGGCGTTTCGTCGGGCTCGGCATCGCGGATGCGGCATCGATGGCGGCGCACTACGGCTCGGTATCTGCCGTCACTTTCACCGCTGCCGAATCGTTCGCGCGAGCCGCAGGGACTCTTCAAGAGGGATTCCTTCCGGCGCTTGTTGCGATGCTCGAGGTTCCCGGAATCGTCGTTGCAATGGTGATCGCCAGCCGCGCCCTCGGTGGCCGCAACCTTCGTTCTGCCGTTCACGAAGTGATCACCGGGAAGAGCATCATGCTCCTCGTCGGCGGTCTTTTGATCGGCTCGTTCGCCTCGCAAGCCGGCCTCGAAAAGGTCACCCCGATTTTCAAGGATCTCTTCCCGGGCGTTCTGGTGCTGTTCCTCCTCGACCTCGGCACGCTGGCCGCACAACGCCTGAAGACGCTGCGTGCGGTCGGTATGCGCTTGGTTGTCTTCGCGATCGCGATGCCGCTCATCTTCGGCACGATCGGCGTTTTGGTGGGAACCGCCGCCGGATTGTCGGTCGGTGGCGCCGCGGTGTTCGCCGCCATGGTTGCCAGTGCCAGCTACATCGCTGCTCCTGCAGCGGTTCGCGTCGGTCTTCCCGAAGCCGATGTCGGCATGTCGCTTGGCGCCGCACTCGGCATGACGTTCCCTTTCAACCTCGCGATCGGGATTCCGCTGTTTCACGAAATCGCACAGCGGATCGGGTGAACTGGTAGGCCAGGTAGGGATCGAACCTACGACCAAGGGATTATGAGTCCCCTGCTCTAACCACTGAGCTACTGGCCCGTGAGTTGTCGACCCGGAAGTGGTCTGCTCGGGGGGTGGGGCTCGAACCCACGACCGACGGATTAACAGTCCGTTGCTCTGCCAACTGAGCTACCCCCGAAGGGCATCGGGCAGGCTAGCAGCGCGCCCCCCTGAATCAGTCGTCCAGAAAAGCCCTGAGGCGCGCCGAGTTGTGCGGATGGCGCAAGCGGGCAAGCGTCTTTTGTTCGATCTGACGGATGCGCTCGCGGGTGACTCCGAACTCGGCCGCAACCTCGTCGAGTGTGCGCGGACGGCCGTCGGGAATACCGAAGCGCATCGCCACGATCTCGCGGTCACGCTCGGGAAGGGTGTCGAGTTCGAATTTCACCGAGTCGATGAGCGCGTTGCGTTCAACCACCGTGATCGGCGACTCCGCGTTGGCATCGGCGATGATGTCGCCGTAGGCACCGCCGTCGCCGTCGTCGCCGAGCGGCGTGTCGAGGCTGACGGTACCGATTGCGTACTGCATCAATTCCAGAACCTTGTCAACCTGCAGGTCGCAACGATGCGCGACTTCTTCGGGGCTCGGGTCTCGTTCGAGTTCTGACGTGAGTTCGCGCTCGGCCCGCTGGACTCGATTGACCAGTTCCATCATGTGCGTCGGAATACGAATATTGCGGCCTTGATCGGCCATCGCCCGGGTCATTGCCTGGCGGATCCACCACGTGGCATACGTCGAGAATTTGAAGCCTTTTTCGTGGTCGTACTTGTCGGCAGCGCGCATGAGGCCGATGTTTCCCTCTTGGATCAAGTCGGCGAGTTGCAGTTCCTTGCCGTCGTAGCGGCGGGCGATCGACACCACGAGACGAAGGTTGGCCTTCACCATTTCTTCCTTCGCGTCCTGACCCGCCTTCACCGCCATGCGCAACGACCGTTTTTCGCCCGGCTCGACCTTTTCGTCGCCCGTCAGACGTTCCGCGGCCTCTTGTCCATCCTTGATCAACTTGCCGAGTCGACGTTCGTCTTCGGCCGTGAGCAGATCATGCTGGCCGATCTCGTTGAGGTACAGGCGCATGGCATCTGAGCCACGTTCGGTCACAGCCACGACTTCTCCCCCACGACCACAACAATAGATTCATTCGGAGGGGTGAAATTCACGCAAAGTCAGTCAGCGGAAACCGGCGATGACAACCACCCCAACAGTGCCGTCGCGGCAGCATCGGATGTGTCACGAGATTCGAGAGCCTCGAGATTGAGACGTGCATCGCGGTCGGCTCGGAGAACATCGGGGTCCGTGACGCCTCGGTGCGATGCCAGGGCACGTCGCACTGCGGCAGCGAGGAGATTCATCGCTTCGGCTCGACCATCAGCCTCGATGTCGACGACCGCGGCGCGCTCGAGCACTTCACGCGCCTCGGGATCGGCCGAGTCGATAGCCGACTCGAGGTCACCAGAGGTTTCGGCAACCGCGAGAAATGCGCGGCGCATGACATCGGTGGGAAACAACTCCTCCACGAGCCACGGCGCGATCGCATCCCACTCCTGTAACAAGACCGCAATGGCGACAAACTCAGCGTTCTCTGTCAGTCCGATGACGGTTGGCTCGGCAACTTCGAAGCGAACGTTGCGCGATCGGCGTTCGACCCGCGCGACGACGTCGGCGACTGGCAGTCCGGCATGTGTGGCCACCTGGCCGGCGTAAATCTTTCGAACGTTCACGTCGGGATGCTCGTTGATCACCGACACCGCTCGTTCGGCCGTGCGGGCACGCTCTTCCGGAGTGCGGGTGGGGTTCGCGTCGAGAACGCGCTGGAGCCGGAAACCGAGAAACGGTTGGGCAGTGTCGACAGCACGGCGCAGTGCATCAGGGTTGGTCTGGGCGAGTTCACCCGGATCCTGCCCCTTCGGGAATTGCGCAACCGCCACGCTGACCTCGTACTTTGCTTCCCACTCGTAGAAGCGTTCGGCTGCGCCTTGACCAGCCGCGTCGGCGTCGAACGCCAGCACGACCTGGTTGGCGAAACGCTTGAGTATCCGCACGTGCTCTTCTGTGAGGGCGGTGCCGCAGGTTGCCACGGCACGGGTGATACCCGCTCGGTGGAAACCGATCACGTCGGTGTATCCCTCGCAGATAATCACCTGGTCTTCCTTCACGATGTCGGCCTTCGCCCAGTTGAGGCCGTAGAGGGTGCGCGACTTCGAGTAGATCGGTGTCTCGGGTGAGTTCTTGTACTTCGCCGGATCGGTGCTTCCCGGCAGAATTCGCCCGCCGAAGGCGAGCACGTCGCCGGTGTCGGAGATGATGGGAAAAAGAATGCGCGCTCGAAACGCGTCCTGCAACTTCCCGCGCTTGTTCGTGAATGCAAGACCGGTGTCGCGGAGAAGGTCGTGCGTGATCCCTTTGTCTTTCGCGAGCGCGAGCGACATGGCATCCCAATCATCGGGTGCCCAGCCCAGCCTGAAATTCCGCGCAACGTCGCCGGCAAGGCCCCGCGAGCGGAGGTAGTCACGGGCGGCACGCGCATCGGGCGAGTTCAACAAACGATCGTGGTACCAGTCGGCAGCGGCAGCCATCGTTTCGACGAGGCGCTTGCGCCTCTGGCGGTCTTTCGATTCTGTTCCCGATGTGTAGGTGAGCTGATATCCGTACTTTCCCGCCAACGACTCGACCGCGCCGACGAAGTCGACGTGCTCGATGTCCTGGACAAACCGAAAGATGTCGCCCGATGCTCCGCACCCGAAACAGCGATAGCGAGCGGTCTCTTCACGAACGTTGAAAGACCCGGACTTCTCGGCATGAAACGGACACAGTCCGACCCAGTTGCGACCCACGCGACGCAGTGCGACGTACGACTGCACGACTTCGACGATCGAGATTCGCTGGCGCAACGCCTCGATGTCGTCAGCAGCGATCGCCATGCGACGAGTGTAGTTCCCGTCAATTCAGTGCCCGCCGTGGCGACATGCGCGAGGGGTCGCGGTTTCTCGGTGCAAATTGTTGCAAAAACCGCACCGTGGTGCACCGAAAACCCTAGGGGTGGGTGTGGCGGGTCGACCAGAGCATCGAGATCGCGAGCACATCAGCGATCACTGCGAGCGAAATGAAAGTCGGCATGTGCCACCAGGGCGTGATCGCCATCTTCACGCCGACGAACACGAGGATGACGGCGATGCCATTCTCGAGATACGCGAAACGGTGACGCACATCGGCGAGAACGAAGTAGAGCGCACGCAGTCCGAGAATTGCAAAGGCGTTGGATGAGAACGCGATGAACTGCTCGTGGCTGATCGCAAGGACGGCCGGCACCGAATCGACGGCGAACAAGAGGTCGGTGAGTTCGACCAACACCAGAACCGCGAGCAATGGAGTTGCGACACGACGACCAAGATGGCGCGTGACCAGCCTTTGGCCATCCAGAGCGTCGACGCTGGGCACGACGCGATGAAAGAGCTTCATCGGTCTGCTTGCAGATGGGTCGAAGTCTTCGTCTCCGCCGAGCAACTTCACCCCGGTCCAGACCAGGAAGACGCCGAAGATCACCATGGTGAAGTCGAAGCGTTTGATCACGGCCACACCAGCGAAAATGAACGCGAAGCGCATCGCGAGGGCTCCGAAAATGCCCCAGAAAAGCACGCGATGCTGGTACTGCTCGGGAACGCGGTAATGAGTGAGAATCACCGACCAGACGAACACGTTGTCGATGCTCAGACTCTTCTCGATGAGGTAGGCGCTGAGGTACTCACCCGTCGCACCCGAACCGAATTCGGCCCACACGAAGAGCGCAAAGCCGAGACCAAGCGAGATCCAGACGAGTGACTCGACGAGCGACCGTTTGGTCGACATGACACCCGCCTTGCGGTGCACCACCAGCAGATCGACGAGCAGCAGCCCCACGATCAACACGAC
>CAYFLC010000031.1:0-589 GCA_964343885.1 uncultured Bifidobacterium sp. | reverse complement strand
CCAGGAAAAGCCAGACTCCCGCCCCCACGTCGAGGTCGACGTAAGAGCGGGAGCCCGAAGAAAGCAACGGTGATGCGTGGTTAATTCACGTCACCTTACTTCGTGTCGCCCGACAGGCCGCCGAGAACCGCCTGCGCGGCCGACAGACGCGCGATCGGAACCCGGAACGGCGAGCAGCTGACATAGTTGAGTCCGGCCGCGTAGAAGAGGCCGATGGATTCGGGGTCGCCACCGTGTTCGCCGCAGACGCCGAGCTTCAGGTCGCGCTTCACCTTGCGTCCGCGCTGCGCGGCGAGTTGCACGAGTTCTCCGACACCGGATTGGTCGATGGTCTCGAACGGGTTGCGCTTCAGCAAACCAGCTTCGAGGTACGCCGGCATCATGCGGCTTTCGACGTCGTCGCGGCTGAAACCGAACGTGAGCTGCGTGAGGTCGTTGGTACCGAAGCTGAAGAAGTCGGAAACCTCGGCCAGCTCGTCGGCGCGCACTGCCGCACGCGGAGTTTCGATCATGGTTCCGATGGTGACCTTCGGACGCGAGACCTTCTTGCCCTTCGACTTCGGTGCCGGCTTGGTGGCGTTCTCACGCA
>CAYFLC010000030.1:0-14070 GCA_964343885.1 uncultured Bifidobacterium sp. | reverse complement strand
GGTTCGGCGGAATCCTGCGCGCACGCGGCAAGGCCCAGTGCTGCCGTGACGAACAACAGAAGAAGAGGTGTGCGCTTCACGACCCGCGACGTTGTTGCAGGATCGCGGTGACGATCTTGCCGTCGGCCTTGCCCTTGCTCGCCTTCATGATCGAGCCAACCAATGCACCGGCGGCCTTTTCTTCGCCGGCGCAATACTTGGCCCACGCATCGGGTTGTGCGGCTATCGCCTGGTCGACGAAACCCTCGATCTCGGAAGTGTCGAGCGCTTCGAAACCCTTCGATGCTGCGATAGCTGCGGGGTCTCCCCCGCCGGCGGCGAGCATGTCGGCGAGAACCACCTTCGCCTGCGTGGCAGTGATCTTGCCACCGGTTTCCATCTTCGTGAGCGCAGCGAGGTCGGCAGCCGGAAGTTTTGGTGATTCGCCTTCTTCGGCGAATGCCTGTTGTACCCACACGAGAGCGCGTGACGCATCGCCGCCAGCCTGTGCGACTTCCGCAACGTAAGCATCTTGACCGCGCTCGACAACAACGGAAATCGCTTCACCTTCGACATCGGCACCTGTGAGTTGTGCGAGCGATGCACGACGCGTCGCGGGAAGTGGCGGCAATGCTGCGCGCACACGATCAATCCATTCAGCCGGTGGCGCGAGAGGCACAAGGTCGGGCTCGAGAAAGTAGCGGTAGTCGTCGGCATCTTCCTTCGTGCGCAATGTGTGCGTGCGGCCATCGTTCTCGTCCCAGTGACGCGTTTCCTGGCGGATGCTGCCTCCCGTTTCGAGAATGTCGACCTGACGGCGTGCTTCGTATTCGATCGCACGCCCGAGCGAACGCACCGAGTTCACGTTCTTGATTTCGCAGCGCGTTCCCAGAGGATCGCCGTATCGACGAACCGAGACGTTGGCATCGCAACGCATCGATCCCTCTTCCATCTTCGCGTCGCTTGCGCCGACCGCCACGAGAATCGCGCGGAGTTCGCTGACGTACTGGCGAGCCTGCTCGGGAGTGCGCACGTCGGGACGCGACACGATCTCGACGAGCGGAACACCTGCACGGTTGAAGTCGATGAGCGAGTAATCACTGCCGTGGATGCGTCCACCGGTGCCGCCGTAGTGCGTGGACTTGCCGGTGTCTTCCTCGAGATGCGCGCGCTCGATGCCGATACGAACGCCGCCCGGAAGCATGAGATAACCGTCAACGTTCAGCGGCTGGTCGTACTGGCTGATTTGGTAAGCCTTCGGCAGGTCGGGATAGAAGTAGTTCTTGCGGTGGAATGTGCACGGTTGCACCGAGCAGTTCAGTGACAGACCAATTCGCATCGCCAGCTCAACGGCCTGCTCGTTCAAGACCGGCAACGCACCGGGAAGGCCAAGTGTGACGGGATCGATGTTTGTGTTTGGCTCGTCGCCGAATCGGTTCGGTGACGAACTGAACAATTTCGTCTTCGTTGCGAGTTCAACGTGGACTTCGAGTCCGACGACGAGTTCCCAACCTTCGGGCAGGCCGTTTTCTTGTGTGGTTGAAGTGCTCACAGCGAACGCTCCAGTTCGGCCGCCACGCGGAACATCGTTGCTTCACCAAGCGTTGGCGCAAGGACCTGAACGCCCACCGGCATGTTGTCGGCACCGGTTCCATAGGGAACGCTGACGGCGGGGTGACCCGCAAGGTTCGTCGGGATGGTGAAGATGTCGCACAGGTACATGGCAAGTGGATCGTCGGTCTTTGCACCGAAGCGGAAAGCGACCGATGGCGACGTTGGCGTGAGGATCACATCTGCATCGGCATAGGCGCGGGCGAAGTCGTCGGCGATGAGGCGACGCACCTTCAGTGCCTTGCCGTAGTAGGCGTCGTAGTAACCGGCCGACAGCGCATACGTGCCCAACATGATGCGTCGTTTCACTTCGTCGCCGAAGCCGGCTTCGCGCGTGTCGGCGTACATCGTGTTGATGTCGCCTGCCGCGACGCGCTTTCCGTAACGCACACCGTCGTAGCGGGCAAGGTTGCTGCTCGCCTCGGCGGGCGCGATGAGGTAATAGGCGGTGAGTGCGAAAGAAAGTGACGGCAACTTCACGTCGACGATCTGCGCTCCGGCTTTTTCAAGCGCGTCGAATGCGGAGTCGAGTCGGTCGAGCACATCGCGATCGGCACCTTTGGGAAGGTCGCTGACCCGTCCGATGCGCAGTCCCTTCACGCCTGCACCCAGTGCGCCGACGAGGTTCGGCGCGGGTTGGGGAATGCTCGTGGAGTCCATCGGGTCGTGACCCGCGATGACCTCGGTGAGGATCGCTGCATCTTCGACCGTGTGGGTGAACGGACCGATTTGGTCGAGGCTGCTCGCAAATGCGACGAGGCCGTAACGACTGACCAATCCATATGTCGGCTTCACCCCGACGAGACCGCACAGCGCCGCTGGCTGACGAATACTTCCGCCGGTGTCGCTTCCCAAACTTCCCGCGGCGAACCCGGCCGCAACTGCTGCTGCACTGCCGCCACTGCTGCCACCCGGTACTCGTGATGTGTCGAGTGGATTGCGCGTTGGGCCGAACGCAGAATTCTCGGTGCTGGATCCCATGGCGAATTCGTCGAGATTGGTCTTGCCGATAAACACCGCGCCCTCGGCGGCGAGCTTGTCGACAACGGTTGCGTTGTACGGGGGCTTCCAACCTTCGAGGATGCGCGACGAACATGTGGTGTCGATGCCGCGTGTGCACATGTTGTCTTTCAACGCGATGGGAACACCGGCAAGACGGCCCGGATTTTCGCCCTTCTTCACGCGCGCGTCGATTGCGGTCGCCGTTGCGCGCGCCTCGTCGCGTGTGACCAAGTTGAAGGCATGCACTTCGGTTTCACGTGCGTCGATACGCGCGAGGTGCTGTTCGAGAACTTCGACCGCACTTGCGCGACCGGCCGCCACGTCGGCGGCGACCGATGAGATGGTTGCGAAGTCACTCACTGAGACCACCCGACGGAGGAACGCGGAACCGGCCATCTTCGGCGGCCGGAGCAACGGCCAACACCTCGTCGCGGTCGAGACACGGCCGCTCGACGTCGGCGCGCATGACGTTGACCAGCGGGTACGGCTGGGTCATCGGTTCAACGGACGCGAGATCGAGATTGTCGATGTCGGCGAAGTGGTCGAGCATGCCGTCGAGCTGACGTGTGTAACGGTCGATCTCTTCCGGCGAGACGTTCAGCCGGGCAAGACGGGCAACCTTTGCGACGTCGGCCGCGGAAAGGCGTGAAGCTGAGTCGCGGTCTGACACGGCGCTGAATGCTACCGAGCGACGGGTGCGAAATTCGGGGGTCGCTTCTCCATGAAACTGGCGACACCTTCCTTGAAGTCCGACCGGCGCAACGATTCCTTCATCAATTGCAGGGCCTTCTGTTCGGCGTCGGCAAGGCCAACCGAGTAGTCGGCGTACACCTGGGACTTCATGACGGCCATCGATGTGGGCGAAACGTTCTGCGCAAGGTCGGCCGCATAGCTAACTGCATGGTCGACCAGTTGGTCGGCAGGCAAGACGGCATTGACCATTCCCATCGCATGCGCTTCCTCGGCGAGAACAACGCGCGCACTGAGCAACAGATCCATCGCGTTCGCGGTGCCGACGAGGCGTGGCAGCAACCAGCTCATGCCGTACTCGGCGATGAGGCCACGGCGTCCGAACGCCGTGGTGAACTTCGCGCCAGCGGCCGCGAAGCGAATGTCGCACGCAAGGGCCTGCACCATGCCGATTCCCGCACACGCGCCGTTGACCGCCGCGATGACCGGCTTGGGCACCGTCGTCGTGAACGACTGCAACTGCGAGCCCGATGCAGCTTCGGCGCTTGGCGCACCACCCGACGAACCGCCGATCGACTGCAAAGCATCCATGTCAGCGCCGGCACAGAAGCCGCGACCCGCACCGGTGACAACGATCGCGCGTACGTCGTCGTCGTTTGCACATTGTCCGAGCAATTCGAAGTAGCGCGCCGACAAGTCGGCGTTCCAGGCGTTCATCCGATCGGGCCGATTGAGAGTCAGCAGTGCGACTCCCTTTGCCGGTGTGCTGATCAGAACGGTGTCATTCGCTGTGCTGTTCCCCATGGCTCGCCACGCTAGACGCGTGGCGTCGGTCGTTTCGAACCTGAATCATGAAGGCGGCAACGGCAAGGCCGAATACGACGATGGACACCCATTGGTTCAGCCGCAACCCACCGGCGTGGTGGGCCGGGTCGATACGTAGACCCTCGATGAAGAAGCGCATGGCCGTGTAGCCCGCCGCGTACAGATAGAAGAGGCGTCCCGGCCGAAGATTGCTGCGGCGATCGATCGCCAGCAAGGCGACACAGAGAAGCGCACACCACAGCGACTCATAGAGAAAGGTCGGGTGAAAAGTCGTTCCCGCCGCGTATCCGGCATCGATCGCCTTTGCAGCGTCGACACGCAATGCCCATGGCAGCGACGTCGGTCGACCGAAGAGTTCCTGGTTGAACCAGTTTCCCCAGCGCCCAACGGCCTGCGCCGCCGCAATCCCCGGCGCCGAGCATGTAACGACGATGGGAACGTCGAGCCCTCTGCGCTTCGCGGCCCACATACCGACCGGAACACCGAGCGCGATTCCTCCCCAAATTCCGAGGCCGCCCTGCCACACCTTCACCGTGTCGCCGAGATGTCCAGAGAAACGACCCCAATCGGTGATGACGTGATACAGGCGCGCACCGATGACACCCGCCGGTACTGCCCACATGGCAACCGCGCCCAGATCATCGGTCGTGCCGGCGCCGCGTCGCTCGAGACCCTTTCCCGCGATGCGAACCGAGAGGATGACGCCGAGAGCGATCATCAATCCATACGCGTTCAGGCGCAGAGACCCGATGGCAATCGCGTTGCCCGAAGGACTGGGGATGCTCGCGACTATGCGCGATAGGGGCACGGTGTTGTCCGATCAGATACCGGTGACGCGACGTGCGAATGCCACGGCGCCTTCGAAGATGATTCCCTTGTCGAAGTCCTGTGTGGCGACATGGAAGCTGCGCTCGAGCATCACCCGTTCGACCGGTCCGTGATACGCGTCGGCGAGGAGGTCGCTCTGCGACGGTTCGACAACGTGGTCGTTGACTGAAGTGAAAAGGAGAAGCGGCACGTCGATCGAGCCATAACGCGACGACAACGGCGCGAGACCTTCTTCGACAAACGAGATCAGTGGACGAATCGGTGTACCGGGATAAGCGTTCTCGGTGACATCGGGGTCAGCAATGTCGCTGCCGATGCCCGGGATAATTTCGGTTCCCGATTCGAGAATTCCACGCACCGCGTCGACCATCTCGCCCGCGAACGGGAACGTTGCCGGGTTGACGCACACGATGCCGGCGGTCTCGGGATGTTGCGCTGCGAGCCAGAGCGTGAGCGTGCCACCCATCGACAGACCCATCACGACGACTTTTGAAACGCGCTTCGCGAGCGTCGCATACGCGGCATCGGCGTCGCGGCTCCAATCGCTCCATCGTGTCGGCACCATGTCGTCGACGTGCGTGCCGTGACCGGCAAGGCGGGGCATCTCAACGTGAAAGCCCGCGGCGGCGCATGCCTCGGCGAGCCCACGCATGGAACCGGGGTTACCAGTGAAACCATGAACAACCACAACTCCCGCATCGAGCGTGCCGACGTGCGACCAGCTCTCTGCGCCTTCCATCACCGGTGACTCAGCCATGCGGACAGTGTACGCACGATGCTGTCTACGCTCGGAAGGGTGACGGGACGAAGAATGAGCCGCATCGACTCGTCTGCTCTGACCGCGGTCATTCCGGTACTCGCCATTCTTCCCGCATGGTTCGTGGCCACTTCTCTCTGTTTCCTCGCTGCTGACATCGTGTTCGACCCGGGTTACGCCACGTTCATGGCGGTTGCTGCCCTCGGTGCGGTGGTGATGTTCCTTCCGATCACCCAACGCCTGTTCGTCACCCGCTTGCTCGGAGTTCGCACCCCGGCTCCCAACGAATCTTCGCGCCTCGATGCAGCGGTTCGAATAGTCGCCGCCTCGGCCGGGCAACCTCACCGCCGATTCATCCTCGCGGTCGACGACAGTGCCGACGTCAACGCCTTCGCCTGTGGCGGTCACATCCTCGTTGTCAGTTCCTTTGCAATTCAGCACCTCGATGACAATGAACTCGTCGGCGTGGTGGCACACGAGTTCGCCCATCACCACGGGGCGCACACGATCGGTCTGTCCTTCGCGCAGTGGTTCGCGTTGCCCGTAGTTGCATTTGCACGACTGGGATTCGGACTCCGCGCGTTTGCAGAGACACAAAGAATGAAAGCCGAGCACCGACACGATGGTCGTTTTGACTTGTCGGCCTACTTCATTCGATCCGCGTCCGCAGCACTGAACGGATTCGCCCTGTTGTTTCAGGCCTCACTTCTCGCGTCGCAGAGTTTGAACAATGTCGTCGGTCGCAACGCCGAGTTTCAGGCTGATCGTCGCGTCGTTGCAATGGGCTTCGGTCGTCACCTGGCACATGCACTCACCCACGCGCGTTCGAATGACCGATCATCGCTCGATCGCAGTTGGCACGAACGTATCTTCTCTTCGCATCCACCGGCACGCACGCGTATTGCACGGATCGAAGCGATGCTGCGGAGCCGGCGCCGATAGCCTCGAACCCGTGACCGGCTCCCCCGCCATCGTGGCCAGTGGACTCACGCGTGCGTTCGGCAACAACATCGCTGTCGACGGCATTGATCTGCAAATCGAATCGGGCGAGATTTACGGATTCCTCGGACCCAACGGTGCGGGAAAGAGCACGACAGTGCGCATGCTCACCACCCTTCTTTCCGCAACATCGGGAGACGCCCTCGTGGCCGGGCACAGCATCACTCGCGAGCCCGACACCGTGCGGCTGAACATCGGTGTCGCACTGCAGGACGCAGCGCTCGACCCCAAGCAAACCGGCCGTGAATTGTTGGACCTACAGGGTCGGTTGTACGGCATTCCGAAAGAGCGACGTACCGAACGTGTCGTGGAATTGCTTCGGCTCGTCGACATCGGCGATGCGATCGATGATTACATTCGAACGTATTCGGGTGGAATGAAACGTCGACTCGACCTTGCGGCCGCGCTCGTGCATCAACCGCGGGTTCTCTTTCTCGATGAGCCCACAACGGGTCTCGATCCGGTCAGCCGGTCGAAGGTGTGGGACGAGGTTCGCTTTCTCAACCGCGAACTTGGCATGACGATCTTTCTCACCACCCAGTACCTGGAAGAAGCCGACGAGCTCGCCGATCGCGTTGGCATCATCAACCGCGGCAAAATCGTCGCAGAGGGAACGCCCGACGAGTTGAAGCGCGCCATCGGCCACGACGTCATCGTCGCGCGCGTCGCGAGCACGGCAACATCCGCTCTCACAACTCTGAATGCGATCGACGGAGTCACGCAGGTCGAAATTCAGGGTGACGAACTGGTGATATCGGCCGAGAACGGCGCGGCGGCGATCAGCCCCGTCGCCGTTGCACTCGCCGGCGTCGGAGTCCGTGTCATTGATCTCACACTGCGAACGCCGAGCCTCGACGACGTATTTCTTCACGCAACTGGCAATCGCATGCAAACGAACGGAGGTGCGCAATGAGCGGTACCTCTACGACCCTCGCACGGAAGTCGGGGTTCTTTCACGACCTCGGCACCGTGGCGATGCGCGCACTACGCCTCACCGCCCGCGACCCCGAGGCCGTCGGTCCCGGGCTGATCGTTCCGCTCTTCTTCCTCGTCGTCAACATCGGCTCATTGCAATCGTTCGTCGAGCGCGGATTCCCCGACGGCTTCGACTTCAAGGCATTCCAGTTGCCCGTCGCGCTCGTGTTCGCTGTGACGGGAATTTCACGCGCCGGCTCGCTGGTGATCGACATCCAGGACGGCTATCTCGACAGGTTGCTTCTCACTCCCGTCCGAAGGCCCACACTGTTGCTCGGCTTGATGATTGCCGACTTCGCGGTGGTCTGCGTGATGGCAGTTCCCGTCGTGCTTCTCGGCCTCGTCCTCGGAATCACCTACGAAACCGGCGTTCTCGGCACCATCGTCTTCGTGTTGCTGGGCGGATTGTGGGGCCTGGCATTCACCGGGTTCCCCTACGCAATCGCGCTGAAGACAGGGAACCCCACGGCGGTCAACAATGCGTTTCTCCTTTTCTTCCCGTTTGCGTTTCTCACCACCGCGTACGTCCCGCAACAGGCCCTGACCGGCTGGCTCAGCACCGTCGCCGACTACAACCCGACGACATATCTGCTCGATGCACTGCGATCCCTCATATATGGAGGCTGGGATGTGGCCGCGATCGCCAAGGGCTTCGCCGCGGTCGGCCTGATCGGAACGATCTCCTTTTCGCTCGCATTCGCAGCACTGCGTGGTCGGGTGTCACGATCTCGATGAACCCCATCGCTTGAACCCATGAACTCCGCACCATTTCTCCTCGCAACACACGGCCAACCGGCGTCGCACACGCCCGTGTGGTTCATGCGCCAGGCGGGGCGCAGCCTTCCCGAATACCGCGCGTTGCGCGGCGAAGGAAGCATCCTCGACGCAATCAAGCGCCCCGACCTTGCTGCCGAGTTCACACTGCAGCCGGTGCGGCGGTACGGGGTCGACGCAGCCGTTCTCTACAGCGACATTGTCGTGTCATCACACGCGGTCGGATTCGGAATCGACGTAGCACCGGGAACCGGGCCGGTCGCTGAACGCCCGTTGCGAACCGCCGACGATCTCAAGCGGCTTCGTCCACTCGAGGCTGAGAGCGACATGACCTACGTGATGGAAACCATCGACATCCTCGTTGGCGAACTCACCGTCCCGCTGCTTGGTTTTGCCGGCGCACCGTTTACCGTGGCCAGTTATCTCATCGAAGGTCGTCCCAGTCGCACGTACGAACACACCTTGCGGATGATCAACAGCGAGCCGAGGCTGTGGTGGAATGTCATGGATCGACTGACGCAGCATGCGATCAACCTCGTCGATGCACAAATCAATCACGGTGCAGCTGCGTTCCAGATTTTCGATAGCTGGGTCGGCGCTCTCGATGCGGATACGTATCGCGCGCACGTGCTTCCGCACACCGCTCGCTTGTTCGCCGAGTTGCGCGATCTCCACCCCGATGTTCCCGGCATTCACTTCGGTGTCGGTTGCTCACATCTGCTCGAGGCCATGCACGAAGCCGGCGCTTCGGTCATGGGGATCGACCCCACCATCACCCTCGCCGCAGTTCGGCAACGCCTTGGTGCCGACGTCGTTCTGCAGGGGAACCTCGACCCGGCTGCCGTACTGGCCGGCCGTGACGCGGCCATTGCCGCCACCGATGCGGTGATCGACTCGAACGCCGGTCACCCCGGCCACATCTTCAATCTCGGGCATGGGGTCACGCCGCAGTGCGACCCCGATGTGTTGCTCGCGGTTGTCGAACACGTTCACGAAAGGACACAACGTTGATTGCTGTTCTGCTGATGGCATACGGAACACCGCGCAGCCGCGAGGAAATCCTGCCGTACTACACCGATATCCGCCGTGGTCGACCCCCGACACCCGAACTGCTCGAGGAATTGACGGCGCGTTACGAAGCCATCGGTGGCTTGTCACCTCTCGCGGCACTCACCGAGTCTCAACGCGACACGCTGCAGGCCGAACTGGATGCCCTCGCACCGGGGCGATACGTCGTTTCGCTCGGGCTGAAACATGCGCATCCAATGATCGAGGAAGCTGTCGAGGCGATCGCGCAGCAAAGCCCCGAATCGATCATCGGGCTCGTGTTGGCGCCACACTTTTCGAGCTACAGCATCGGCCAGTACATCGACCGCACGCGCGCGGCAGCCGAGCCACACGGCATCGCCGTGACCGGAATCGATTCGTGGGCGGTCGAAGATGCATTCGTCGACTTCCTCGCCGATGACATCCGCACTCGACTCGCCGCGATGCCCGCCAAGACCCGTGTGCTGTTCACCGCTCACTCGCTTCCGCAACGAATCATCGATGCCGGCGACCCGTACCCCGACCAACTGCGGGCCACCGCCACGGCCGTTGCCTCAAAGTTGGGTCTGCGCGAGGGTGACGATTGGTCGATTGCGTGGCAGTCAGCGGGCCGCACCCCTGAACCGTGGATCGGCCCAGACATTCTCGAAGTCATCGACGAACTCGGTACAAGCACCGACGAGACAGCCGGAGTGCTCGTGTGCGCCTGCGGTTTCGTCGCCGACCATCTCGAAGTCCTCTACGACCTCGACATCGAGGCCCGCCACCATGCCGAATCGAACGGTCTCGCGTTCGATCGCACAACGTGCGTGAACAGTGACCGCAACGTCATGCACGCCCTCGCCAAACGGGTGATCGAGGCGGTGCGGTGACGACCCGCACTGGTCGACACGTCGTCGTCGTCGGCGCAGGAGTCACCGGCCTCGCCTGCGCGCATCGCCTGTTGTCAACCGATCCATCGGTCAGGGTCACCGTCATCGAATCGAGTGAACGTGTCGGTGGACTCATCAAGACCACGCCGTTCGCGGGTCATGCCGGTGTCGATGAAGCCGCCGATGCGTTTCTCCTGCGCAATCCGACGGCACGCTCGCTTGCCGAATCCGTAGGGCTCGGCGGGTCACTCACATCGCCCGCTTCCGGCCACGCATCGGTCTGGCGTTCACGTCTTCATCCGTTACCCGAGGGACTCTTTCTCGGGGTGCCGCAGAAACCGCTGCAACTCGCACGCACGCGACTCATCTCGCCGCGCGGAAAACTGCGGGCCGCACTCGAACCACTGATTCCCACCACGCCGATCGACCCCGACAACCTCGGTGACTTCATGCGGCGGCGTCTCGGCAACGAAGTGCACGAAACACTCATCGACCCGCTCGTTGGCAGTATCTACGCAACCGACACCGACCGTTTTTCGTTGCGCGGCATGCCGCAACTTGCCGAACTGGCGGGTGAGGGCCGCAGTCTTCTGCTCAGCCTTCGCAAGCGACCCAAGCCTCAGCCTGTCAGCCTGTCGAACCCGGTGTTTGCCGCGCCAATCACCGGAATGCAAACGCTCGTCGATGCGGTTCGAAACGCCGTCGAACAATTGGGCGGCAACGTCCGCACCTCGTGCCGCGTGTCGTCGATCGAGCGATCGGGATCAAAGACCATCGTTCACATTGGTTCCGAAGAGCTCGACGCAGACGATGTCGTTCTGTGCTCCCCTGCGCGACGTACGGCGGGCCTCGTCAAAGAGTCCGCACCATTGGCCGCGAATCTTCTTGCGTCGTGGGAACACGCTTCCGTCGTCATGGTTGCGCTCGCGATACCGAAACGTTCGTTGCCACGCAGCGCAACCGGCAGTGGCTACCTCGTGCCGAAGCCCGACCAAAGATTCGTCACGGCCGTGTCGTTCGCGTCACAAAAGTGGGCGCATCTCGATGACGAAGAGAACGCAATCCTTCGAGTCTCACTCGGTCGCGACGGCGCGCCGATGCACGAACACCACGATGATGAATTGATCTCGTACGCGCTTGCCGACCTGAAACTGCACCTCGGGGTCGACCTGTCACCTTCGGCTATTCGCCTCACACGTTGGGTCGAGAGTTTTCCGCAGTACAGGCCGGGACATTTTGAACGGGTTGCACACGTGGAAGAACATCTTGCATCCGAGCTGCCGAACGTCCACCTTGCGGGTGCGAGTTATCGAGGGATCGGAATACCCGCTTGTGTCGAGCAGGCGAACATGGTCGCCGACAGAATCGTTCGCCGCGAACACTGAGTTTCTTGCCAGAATGGCAACATGAAGCGCGCCCCAAGATTCGCTGCCGCGCTGGTCTTCATCACATCGTCGGTCCTCGTCATTCCGTCCACACAAACGTTCGCGGCACGTGGCGACACCGTCGCCGCCCCACATGGAAAGCTTCGATCCGGAACCACGCTCGGCATACTTTCGCTTCCGACGATCAACGTGAAGAAGCCTCTCGTGGTGGGCATCGGTGATTCGTCCCTTGCGCGCGGTCTCGGGCTCTGGCCGGGCACCGCCATTCCCGGCAATCCGGGAAACGCCGTCATCGCGGGACACCGCACCAGTCACGGCGCACCGATGTACAGCATTGACCGACTGAAAGTTGGCGATCCGATCTTCTTCACGACCTCCGGACGCAACGCCGTCAAGTACGAATTTCGTGTCGTCAAACGCCAAATCGTGAAGCCGAACGCGATGTGGATCACTCGCCAAAGCGCTGCCGCGACCCTCACCCTTTTTGCCTGCCACCCTCCACACTCCATCGCTTACCGGTTCGTGGTGTTCGCCAAATTGATCACCGGCCCGTTGCCAACGTCGCCGTGACGCACGAACACCCGAAGCCGGTTCGCTCTCGCTCGGTCTTTGCCGGACTCTTCGTCGCTTCGTCAATGGCGCCTTGGGGTTGGTGGCCCCTCGCCTTCATCGGCGTCGCGGTGTTCCATCGAACGTCGCAGCGGTGTTCGTCACGGCGCAGCGCGTTCGTTGCCGGTTCATTGTTTGGGTTCGCGTGGTACATGCCGGCCACCGCGTGGATGTGGTTCGTCTCTGCACCGGGCTGGCCGATTGCCTGCCTCATTCTCGCCGTTCTGCACGGAGCCGCCGAAGCATTGACGTGGGGTCTCGACGGCCGGCAAACGCTGAAGCCTCTCGCGCACACGCTCGTCGAGGCCTTACGGTTTGCCTGGCCGTTCGGTGGCATTCCCTTGGCATCTCTCGCAATCTCTCAGGCGGGTGGTCCGTTCGTTGCGATCGTCAGGATTGGCGGCGCGATTGCCCTCACGTGGTTCGTCTGGCAAACCGCGGTCTTCCTCGCCGAACGCAAACGCCACGTCATCACGATGGTGCTTGCCGCCACGGTTGCGCTTGCGGTCGCGCCGAGCGGACATCCAGTAGATGGCCACCCTCTCGTTCGCATCGCCCTAGTACAAGGTGGCGGGCCACAAGGCACCCGGGCCATCAACACGAGTGCACGAACCGTGCACCTTCGCCATCTCAACGTGTCGCGGCGCATATCGACAACCGACAAAGTTGACATCGTCGTGTGGCCCGAGAACATCGTCGACGCGAAGTTATTCACCGCCTCGAAGGAATTCGCCGAGATCACGCAAGAGGCGAAGCGTCTCGACGTTCCGATTCTCGTCGGGGTCACCGAAGACGCCGGACCACGCGCATTCACCAACGAACAGGTGGTCGTGCTTCCCAACGGCACGGTTGCCGACCTCTACGAAAAACGCAAGCGAGTGCCGTTCGGTGAGTACGTTCCGATGCGTAGCCTTCTTCACGCGATCGGCGCACCGGTCGCACAGGTGCCCCACGATGCCACCACCGGCACAACAAAGGGTCTGCTGAGCGTTCCGCTCGACAAGCCGACAATCAGTGGTGACCGCATCAACGAAGTCGAACTCGCCACGGCGATTTCGTGGGAAATCTTCTTCGGCGGACGAGTGAATGAAGGCGTCGAGTTGGGTGGGTCGATCGTCATCAATCCGACCAACGGCTCGTCCTATCGCGGCACGATTCTCCAGACGCAACAAGTCGCCTCGTCACGACTTCGCGCCATCGAATCCGGACGCTGGGTGGCCCAGGTCTCACCAACCGGGTTCTCGGCCTTCATCACGAACTCGGGGCGTGTCGTTCAACGAACGAATATCAGCGACGATGCGGTGGTGATCGCTGATGTTCCACTTCGGTCAGGACGTACGTGGTACTCACGCTTGGGCGATGCCCCCGTGATCATCGTCCTACTTCTGGGATTCGCATTCGCCCTGTCGAGAGCAACGAAGAACCAAAGGCGCGCAAAACCTACTCGGCGGTAGCATCGTCTGCCTATGAAGGATGGGGTCGACCCGAACGGGCCGTTGCGCATTGCGTACCTCACGTACAGGGGCAAGCCGCACGTCGGCGGACAGGGTGTTTACACCCGCCACCTCACAAAGGCACTGGTCGATCTCGGCCACCACGTCGAGGTGTTCGGCGGCCAGCCGTATCCGGTTCTCGATCCCCGCATTCCTCTGCACCAACTGCCGAGCCTCGACATTTTCAACGACATGTACCCGGGTCGGTTCCCCGCGTATTGGGA
>CAYFLC010000029.1:956-14442 GCA_964343885.1 uncultured Bifidobacterium sp. | reverse complement strand
CGAGAACCGCACAACCGACGCCCGCGACGAAGAACTGTCCCCACAATGCGTGCCACCGGTCGGCAAGTGGTCCCGGTACGGGTTGTTTGACGGCGAAATTCCATCCGGCGTGCAGAAAAGCGGCACCGATCGCGAGAAGTGTGGCACCGAGCACGAACTCAACGTACTCACGGTCCGCAGGTTCTAGCCTGCATGTGAATGGTTCAGCCGATCGGAATGTTTGACTCGGGCTTCGGTGGCCTCACGGTGGCGCGGGCCGTCATCGACCTGTTGCCGGCCGAGGACCTCGTGTACATCGGCGACACGGGGCGCTATCCGTATGGCAACAAGCTGCCGGCCGAAGTGCAGCGATATGCGCACGAGATCGCCACGAGTCTGGTCAACGACTTCGACGTGAAGATGATCGTCGTTGCCTGCAACACCGCGGCCTCGGTTGCCCTCGAGCAACTCGCCGAGGTCTTGCCCGTTCCTGTGGTCAGCGTCATCGAGCCCGGAGCGCGTGCCCTGGTGCAGGCGACACGCAATGGGCGTGCGGGAGTCATCGGAACCGTTGGCACGGTCGATTCGGGTGCCTACGACCGTGCGGTGAAGGAAGTCGATGGGTCGATCGAGCTCGTATCGGCGGCGTGCCCCGGCCTCGTCGAATTCGTCGAGCGCGGTCAAACCTCGGGTCACGAGGTGCGTGTGCTCACCGAACGGTTATTGGCTCCGGTGTCGTCGGCGGGAGTCGATGCGTTGTTGCTGGGGTGCACCCACTATCCGTATCTCGCACGCGTGATCGGTGACGTGATGGGCCCCGACGTGGTTCTTGTTTCTTCGGCCGATGAAACGGCCTTTGCGGTGAAGAAGATGCTCGACGAGGCAGCGCTCGGTGAACACGCGGGACGCACCGGTGAACATCGCTTCTATTCCAGCGGTGATCCCGAATGGTTTGCCGACCTCGGTTCGCGTTTGTTCGGTCCCGAGCTGACGAATGCGCAATCATGGTCGGCATGACACGCCCCGACGGAAGACAGCCCAACGAACTTCGCCCCCTCACGTTCGAACGTGACTACACCGAAATGTCGGCGGGTTCCGTTCTCGTCTCGTTCGGCAAGACGCGGGTGCTGTGCACCGCCTCGATCGACGAAGACGTGCCGCGTTGGATGAAGGGCAGCGGCAAGGGCTGGGTCACCGCCGAGTACAGCATGCTTCCGGGTTCCTCGCCCGAGCGCGTCGACCGCGAAGCGGCCAAGGGCAAGCAGAGCGGACGCACGGTCGAGATCCAGCGTTTGATTGGTCGTTCGTTGCGTGCGGCGTGCGACATGACGCTTCTCGGTGAGCGCCAGGTCGTCGTTGACTGCGACGTCTTGCAGGCCGATGGTGGCACGCGCACCGCCAGCATTTGTGGCGGCTTCGTTGCACTGCACGATGCGCTCACACGCGTGATGCAAAACGGGCTCATCAAGAAGCACCCGTTGCACTCGCACTGCGCAGCCATCAGTGTCGGCATCAAGAACGGCGTGCCGATTCTCGATCTTCCCTACGTCGAAGACAGCACCGCCGAAGTCGACATGAACGTCGTCATGCTGCAGCCGGTCGCCGGCGGTGATGCGAAGTTCGTGGAAGTGCAGGGCACCGCCGAAGGTTTGGCGTTCAGTCGCGAAGAGCTCGACAACCTGCTCGCGCTCGCGTCGCACGGTCTCGGCCAGATCTTCGACAAGCAGCGCGCGGTGCTGTCGGTCGAACCGGTTCGTCGTCCACTCGGTCGTTGAGGCGTCGCGCGATGCGCGAACTTGTTTGTGCCACGGCCAATCCGGGCAAGGTCGCTGAGATCGCCGGATTGATGCCCGAGGGATGGACGCTGTCGCCCCGCCCGTCGTCGGTCGGTGACATCGTCGAAGATGCCGGCTCCCTAGTGGGCAACGCACGGTTGAAGGCCAGGGCGATTCTTGCTGCCACCGGCACGGCTGCCGTTGCGGATGACACCGGTCTCGAGGTCGTTGCATTGGGTGGTGCGCCGGGCGTCGACACAGCCGTGTTCGCGGGTGTTGGGTGCAGCGACGCCGACAACCGTCGCAAAATGCTCGATGTTCTCCGTGGTGTCAGTGATCGACGCGCACGGTTCGTCACAGTGGTGCTGGTGGCGTGGCCCGACGGAAGCGAAACGATCGTCGAAGGGGTATGCGAGGGGAGTATCGCGGAATCGGAAATCGGCGAACGTGGTTTCGGTTTCGATCCGCTCTTCATTCCCAGCGATGGCGATGGCCGAACGTTCGCGCAGATGGCGGCAGACGAGAAGAACGCCATCTCGCACCGTGGTCGCGCGTTTCGCGCGCTCGCCGCTGTGTTGAGCTGACTACCAACCGCGCAGGTCGATGGCCCATTCGTCGACCACGAGACCCTCGCGGTGAACGTAGGCGCGCTCGTGCTGCGACATCGTTGGGTCGATGTGTGCGGGAGTCACCAGAATTCTTTCACCGACCCGTGGCAGGACTGTGGGTGCCGGCACCGGAAGGTTGGCTGCGTCGCGCTTCACGGCGAACGTGACATGTTCGTCGGAACAGAACCACACGTCGTAGCCGTCGACTTCGGGGTTGCCGTGGTCCATGCCGAGCGCCTTCAAGCCGACGTCGGCCACGGCCCAGCCGGCCGAACGCGAAATGACGGTGCCGACAACGTGGACCGCCTGTTCGAACGGCAGGCCGAGCGACGCGTATTGGGTGTCCATCAGCGCGTAGCTGCCTGCCTGCAGTTCGGTGATGCCCGTCGTGAGATGTTCGCGGTACGTGCCCGTGCCGCCCGCGGAGATGACGTCGCCACCCACCTTGTCGGCGCACGCCCGCAACGTGGTCATTGCGGCGTCGACTTGTGCGCGCTTGTCGGCCGCGGCCGCCATCATCAGGTGACCTTCGTATCCCATGACGCCGCGCACGTTCAGGCGCTGTTCGCGGGCAAGGTCGGCCAGTCGCGCAACGTCGTCGGGTTCAGCACCACACCGCGGAAGACCCACGAACACGTCGATGACGACGTTGCGGATGCCCGCGCGCACCGCGGCGCGGATGGTGTCCTCGGAGTCGACGGCGACCGTTGCGTTCGTCGATGCGATCGCGCCGAGGCGGGCCGGGTCGACGGACTGGTTGGCGAGCAGGAAGTCGGCTTCGATTCCCGCCTTCGCAAGTCCGCTGATCTCGCGCGGGGTCGCGCACGTGAAGCCGGTGTGTCCGTAGCGCTGCTGCACCTTGGCAAGCGACGAACACTTGTGGGCCTTGACGTGCGGCCGCAGGCGGGCGCCGGGGTAGTGGCCCGCCATGGTTGCGAGGTTGCGCTCGAGGGCGCCGGCCTCGATCACGAGAGCGGGAGTCGGTAGGTCGTCGATGTACACGTGCCGGCGGAGAGACTCGAACTCTCACTTGCGGCGTCCTAAGCGCCGTGCCTCTGCCATTGGGCTACGCCGGCGAGCGTTTGCAGGCTAATGCGGGAAGTGTCGGGAACGAGACGGTTCTTTGACAGAATGTAAAGGTGACGACCAGCACCGCAAGCCCAGTTTCCGGCCTCTCGAAAGAGGCGCTCACCACTCAGCTCGGCCTCGCCGACACGGTGGTCGACGAGGCGTCGCTCGCCAACAGCGTGAAGCGTTTCGCGGAACAGAAGATCGTGCTCCCCACGTTCTCGCAGCTTGCCGACCCCTCAACAATCCCGGCCGCGATTTCCTCGGGCCTCGCGTCGCTCGACAAGAACGCACCCGACGCCCGCAACCTCTTCCGCGTCCACTGGTACAACAATCTCGCCGGCGAGCGTGTTGCGGTTCCCGATCACGTGGTGTTGCCGTCGGTGCTCACCGGTGTCGAGAGCCCCATCATCGTCGTGTTCGGTGACCGTTTCCCGATGATCACTGCGCACAAGGTGCTCGCGGCTTATTCGTGTTTCGCGCCGCGCGTCATCTCGGGTCAGTTCGACCCCACGCGTCATCGCGCGGTGTGGCCGTCGACGGGCAACTACGCACGCGGCGGCGTGGCGATCAGCCGCATCATGGGAAGCCGTGGCGTGGCAGTTCTTCCCGCCGGCATGTCGAAGGAGCGTTTCGATTGGCTCGACCGTTGGGTTGCCGATCCGTCCGACGTCATCAAGACGCCGGGTACCGAGAGCAACGTCAAAGAGATCTACGACGCCTGTAACGAAATGGCGAAGGATCCGACGAACTTCATCCTCAACCAGTTCTGCGAGTTCGGCAATCACGTCGGCCACTATGCGGTCACCGGTTCGGCGCTGGCACACGTGTTCGAAACCGTCGCCAAGTCCAGCGGCAATCCGAATCTGCGTTGTGCCGCATTCACGTCGGCCACGGGCAGTGCGGGCACCATCGCCGCCGGTGACAAGTTGAAAGACCTCTACGGCACGAAGATCGTCGCGGTCGAAGCGCTTGAATGCCCGACGATGCTCGAGAACGGATTCGGCGAGCACAACATCCAGGGAATCGGCGACAAACACATTCCGCTCATTCACAACGTGATGAACACCGACGTCGTGGTGGGCGTGTCCGACCGCGCAACCGACGAGCTCGACGTGCTCTTCAACACACCCGAGGGCAAGGCGTACCTGTCCGATCGTCTGGGTTTGTCGGCCGAGTTGTTGACGCACCTCGAGCACTTCGGCTTCTCGTCGATCTGCAATGTCATCGCCGCAATCAAGACCGCGAAGTTGCTGAACCTCGGCGCCGACGACGCACTCATCACCATCGCAACCGACGGTTCCGCGTTGTACCCGAGCGAGCGCGAAAAGACGATGGCCCGTCGTTTCAAGAACAACTTCACACGTGTCGAAGCCGCCGAGGTGTTCGGCGAGCACCTCGCGAATGTTGGCACCGACGCGATGATCGATTGCACCGAGCGCGACCGCAACCGCATCTTCAATCTCGGTTATTACACCTGGGTCGAGCAGCAGGGAACACCCCTCGACGTGTTCGAGGCCCGTCGCTCGCAGGATTTCTGGCGTGGCATCCGTGCCTACATGCCGGTGTGGGACCAGATGATCGACGAGTTCAACGCCCGCGTCGCGGCGCACAAGTAACCGATGATCACCGTCGCCGCCACGCGTTTGCGCTGCGCGTCGTGCGGTGCCACTGTTCCGATTGATCGTGCTCTGTCGTGGCGTTGCCCGAATTCCTCCGCGTCCGATCGTCGCCATGTTCTGCTGATCGACAGCGAGCCGGTCGACGGCGAGTTCGTGCCGGATCCGTCGGACAATCCTTTCGTCGCGTTTCGCCGCATGCTCGCATGGGATGCCTTCGCGGCTGCCGCTGGACTGGCCGACACGGAACGTCGTGACTTCATCGAACGCACCGATTCATTGGTTGCGACGGTTGCGGGAACCGGTTTTCGTTTCACGCCGGTCAAACGCGAAGCCGAACTTTCGGGCCGACTCGGTTTCGATTCCATCGGCGGCATTTGGGTGAAGGACGAAACGCACAACGTTGCGGGCTCGCACAAGGCTCGCCATCTCTTCACCGAGCTCCTGCATCTTCTCGTCGCCGAGTCGCGCGGCCTGGCCGGATGGACTGCGGGGTCGCGTCCGGAGCTCGCGATCGCATCGTGCGGCAACGCGGCAATCGCGGCTTCGACGCTTGCCGCGTCGGTGAACTGGCCGATCCGCGTGTTCGTCCCGGTATCGGCCGATGCGGCCGTGATCGATGTGCTGAATTCACTCGGTGCAACCGTCGAACGGTGCCCGCGTCGCGACGACGACCCGCCGGGCGATCCGTGCGTACTGCGGTTTCGCGAACGAGTGGCAGCAGGTGCCGTGCCATTCGGGGTGCAGGGAACCGAGAACGCGTGGTGTCTCGACGGTGGCCGCGTGATCGGTTGGGAACTGCTTCATCAGTTGCGCGAAGCGAATCTCACACACATGGTCGTGCAGGTGGGTGGCGGTGCGTTCGCAGCAGGTATCGGCGAGGCGTTCGTGCTCGCCGGTGTTTCCACGAAACTCATCACCGCACAAACCGAGGGTTGTGCTCCGCTGGAACGGGCGTGGCGTCGCGCATCGGAAACCGGCGGCGCGCTGCATGCCGGGGCGCGATGGGCCCAGTGCATGTGGCCGTGGGAGTCGGAACCCACTTCGCTCGCCGACGGCATTCTCGACGACGAGACGTACGACTGGGTGGCCGTGTGCGACGCAATGTCGGCGACACGGGGTTACCCCGTGGTGTCGCCCGAATCCGATGTCGTGCGCGCCTACGAACTCGCGCACTCCGCGACGACCATTGATGTGTCGCCGACCGGAAGCGCGGGGCTCGCCGGAGTCCTCACGTCGCTTGCCGACGGGCGCCTTTCGTCCGGCGATCGCGTGGGTGTGGTGTTCAGCGGAATCAGACGTGGCGTGGGTCGGCCGTAACCTCGTTGAGGCGGCCGTCTTCCACGTCGTACACGAACCCGCGCACGTGTTCCTTGTACTTGATGAACGGTGAATGCAACAGACGTCCGATGCTCTGGCGCACGTCTTCGTAGGGGTCGTTGAAGGCTTCCAGCGACCACCACGGCTTCAGCCCGCTTTCCTTGGCGAGTTCCGCAAAGAAAGTTGACTCGTCGACTTTCTGCAAACCGCAATCTGTGTGGTGAATGAGAACGATCTCGCGGGTGTTCAGCAAACGTTGCGAAAGCACGAGCGAACGCACCACGTCGTCGGTGACCACGCCTCCGGCATTGCGAATGACGTGCGCGTCGCCGTGTGCGAGGCCGAGCATCTGGAAGATGTCCATGCGGCTGTCCATGCACGCAACGATCGCGAGGTGGCGTCGGGGAGTCAGTGACAGCCCGTGGTCGGCGAACTCGGTGACGAACTTCTCGTTGTTGCCCACCAACTCGTCGGTGTTGGGCGAGAAATCGTCGGGTCGGGGCTGCGTCACGCCGACATTCTGCCTGAAGTGGGCCCGTGGCGGGAAAGCGCCACTAACCTTTCGCTCATGACGTCGCCGACTCCCGCTTCTTCCGTTTCGGTTCCGATGGGTCTCGAGGCCGGTTCAACCGACCCGCGCTTCGACGTGTTCGGCCGATTGATGCGGAACCGCGTCATCATGTTGGGAACCGACGTGAACGACGAGATCGCCAACCAGATCTGCGCACAGTTGTTGTACCTCGAAGGCGAAGACCCGAACGCCGATATCTGGCTGTACATCAACAGCCCCGGCGGCTCGGTCACCGCCGGCATGGCCATCTACGACACCATGCAGTTCGTCTCATGCGACGTTGCAACGGTCTGCATGGGTCTCGCGGCCTCGATGGGCCAGTTCCTCCTCACGGCAGGCGCAAAGGGCAAGCGCTACACGCTGCCGAACGCGCGCATCATGATGCACCAACCGCTTGCGGGCCTTCGCGGTCAGGCAACCGACATCGCCATCCAGGCCGAGCAGCTCGCGCACGTGAAGCGCAAAATGGCCGAACTCATCGCATTCCATTCGGGCAAGTCGATCGCCGACATTCAGGCCGACAGCGAACGCGACCGTTGGTTCACCGCTGAAGATGCCCAGCAGTACGGCCTCGTCGACAAGGTCATTGTGAAGCGGGGCGAGATCCGCTGAGTTCGACTCCACACGTGTTCTTCACCCACTGAAGGGCACGCTGTGCGGCGGTGTTGGCCTGCAGGGCCCGCGAAGTGAATTCCTCGACCGCAGTGCTGTTCGACGTGTTCAGTCGCGACGCAGCCTCGAGCATCGACGTGAGTTTTTCCCAGTCGTCGGCCACGGCTTTCGGCGCCGTTTCTCCGATGCGTCGATAACGCGAGACCAAAACGTCGACGTCGCTTTGCGTGGCGAGCGGTGTCGTCATTCCGGGCAGTTCTTTTTCGAGCTGTCGACAGAAGTTGGTCGCCGTTCGGTTCTTCTCAGAGCACGACACCATCGGAATCGTCAACACGATTGCCGAAATCACCGCACGGTTCCACACACGGAGTGAAAAGTTCGCGCGGGTCACGGAGCCAGTTTCCCATACCCGCCCCATCCACCGCTGGTTGATGGAGTCCGAAAGAAGGGAAGTCGTTTGTTCGCGAGCATCGATTCGGCGACGTTGTGGGGAATCGTCGGTACGCCCGTTGCGGTCGAGGTTCACATCGGTGCCGGTCTTCCGGGATTCAGTGTCGTCGGGTTGCCCGACGAAGCCTGTCGTGAAGCTCGCGATCGTGTTCGTGCGGCGTTGTTGTCCAGTGGATACGAGTGGCCGAATCGTCGCATCACGGTGAACCTCGCACCGAGCGATCGCCGCAAGGGTGGTTCGGGTCTCGATCTCGCTTTCGCCATCGGTCTTCTCGTCGCGCAGGGAATCGTCGATGAAAACGCCGTGCGGGGCGTCGGATTTGTCGCCGAACTCGGTCTCGATGGTTCGTTGAAATCCGTGCCCGGCACGGCGCCACTGGTTGCTGCTATGCGCGACCTGCATGTCGTCGTTGCCGAGGCCGGCGGTGCTGACGCGCTCGCTGCCTCTCCGTCGCGCGTCAGCACCGCCCCCACCCTTCGTGTCGTCGTCGAATGCGTACAGCGCAAGCGCGAATGGTCCGTGGTTCACGCCGATGCCGAGGACGCAGTCGAGTTCGTAACCGGCGACATGGAAGATGTCAAGGGTCAGCCGGTCGCACGACGTGCGGTCGAAGTTGCCGCCGCAGGTGCGCACAATCTGCTGCTTGTGGGTGGTCCGGGCGGCGGCAAGACAATGTTGGCCGAACGAATCGGCGGATTGCTTCCGCACCTCGACGACAACGACGCCGTGGTTGCGACGATGATCCATTCGGCGGCCGGTGAACGCATTGCAGGGCTTGTGCGCCGGCCACCGTTTCGTTCGCCGCATCACAGTGCCTCGATGGTGGCAATGGTCGGGGGCGGGTCGGGTCATCTGCGTCCGGGTGAGGTTTCACTTGCACACGGGGGAGTTCTCTTTCTCGACGAAGTTGGTGAGTTTGCGCCGTCGGTGCTCGACGCGCTGCGGCAGCCGCTCGAGAACGGCGAGATACGAATCGCCCGCGCAGGAATCGGCGCCTCGATGCCGGCGCGCTTTCATCTCGTCGGTGCCACCAACCCGTGTCCGTGTGGTGGGGGAGGCCCGGGTGCGTGCGTGTGTTCCGACAACGCGCGGCAGCGTTATTTGCGCAGGCTGTCGGGGCCGTTGCTCGATCGATTCGACATCCGAGTCGCTGTGGCAGCTACGTCGCCGCTTGATTTGCTCGATGACACACCGGCGGAATCGACCGAGGTCATTCGTGATCGTGTCCTACGGGCGCGGCGTATTTCTCATTTGCGACAGGGCAAACCGAACGCGCTGCTCGGTGCCGGAGAACTCGACGAGCATGCTCCGCTCGATGACGATGCGAAGGCGGTTCTCCGTACCGAACTCGAATCGGGGCGTCTCACGGGGCGCGGATTCCATCGTGTGCGTCGCGTTGCTCGCACCCTCGCCGACCTGACGGGCGACCGCGAGCACGTTGTTGCAGCCGATCATGTTGTCGAGGCCATCGCGCTGCGCGCTCGCGTTGGAGCACAGCGATGAGTGGTCTGCCCGACTGGGCGTACGCGGCCGCGATGACCGCACTACCGGCGTGTGGATCGTCCACCGTGTTCGGTTTTCTTCTCACGCACGACGCGCCCGAGGCATTTGATCGCGCCGTCGCACGTGCCGAAGAGAAACTCGGCCGCCCACAAGTGGGTGACGGTCTCGTTGAGAAAATGTACGAGCAATGCACGATCGCAGGGATCGAAGTGATCAGCCTGCGGGATGCACGGTTTCCGATGATCGTGGCGGGTCATCCCCAGCCATGTGGCGTTCTCTTCGTGCGGGGTGACATCGATGTGTTGGCGATGCGACGTGTGGGAGTCGTCGGGACGCGCACGCCCACACCATCCGGCGTGTACACGGCGCGCGAAATCGGTGAAGGTCTCGCACATGCAGGTGTTGCCGTGGTCTCCGGGTTGGCGAAGGGCATCGATGGCGCCACCCACGATGGAATGCGACCCGTCGTCGACGCGCGCGGGGCTGCGGCGGGTCGTCCGATCGCAGTTGTCGGCAGTGGGCCCGATGTGATGTATCCGAAATCAAACGCGGCATTGTGGGAATGGGTGTGTGCCGAGGGCGTGTTGCTGTCCGAGCACGGGCCGGGTGTGTCGGCCGAGCCGCATCACTTTCCGCATCGCAACAGAATCATCGCCGCGTTGTCGGAAGTGGTGGTTGTCGTTGAATCCCGAGCAAAGGGTGGCTCGATGTCGACGGTGCGGCAGGCCATCGAACGTCAACGCGATGTTCTCGCGGTGCCCGGTTCACCGCGCGTGGCCAGTTCTGCCGGAACGAATCTGCTGATCCAACAGGGTTGCGGTGTGGTCACGTGCGCGGCCGACATCTTGTCGGCGTTGTCGCTCGACCACAGTCGTAGCGATGCGCAGCACTGCGATGCACGTCCGGCACCCGAACCACGCGATATCCCCACTCTGGAAGCGTGCAGTCATGGTCCGGTGACGCTCGATCATTTGCTGATTTCAACAGGGCTCGATCTCGCCGCACTCGCAACGGCACTCGGACGTCTTGAAGCAGCGGGCTGGGTGATGGAGGACGCAGGCTGGTGGGAGGCTCTACTCTTGAGACGTGGGCGGCACACAGGAGACTGCATTTCCTGAATGGCGTCTCGACGACTTCATCGGGTCGCTCACCGCCGCATCCGACAACACACGTCTCGCGTACCGAGCCGATGTCTCGCAGTTCGCCGAATGGGCGCTGGAAAACGGAACGAAGAAGCCCGAGGCAATCGCCCGTGCCGACGTGAAGCAGTATCTGGCTCATCTCACCCGCGAGGGCCGTGCGAAGCGAACGATCGCCCGCAAACTCGCGGCGCTCCGTCGCTACTTCGCTTGGCTTGTGCGCACGTCTGTGGGTGGCAAGCGCAAGGTCACCAACCCCACGATCGGCGTTCGTTCACCGAACGGCGACGGGCGTCTGCCGCGAATCCTCGGGCCCGACCAACTCGATGCGCTGCTGACCGGCAACCAACTCGAAGGTGACGACGAGCCGTGGCGGCTTGCCCGCGATACTGCGGTGGTCGAGTTGTTGTACGGCAGTGGTCTGCGTGTCAGCGAACTGTGCACGCTCACCATCGCTTCGGTCGACCTGAAGGCGGGGGCGGCCACGGTGTGGGGCAAAGGTTCCAAAGAGCGTCGTGTTCCGCTCAGTCCTCCGTGCGTCACGGCGCTGGGCGAATGGCTGAAGCTTCGCGACGAACTTGCATCTGACGCCTCCGTTCGTGCGGCATTGTTCGTGAACGGCAGAGGGAATCGCCTCACCCCGCGCGATGTTCGGCGCATTCTCGACCGCCGAGCGATCGACCCGACACACCCGCACGCGTTGCGTCACACCTTTGCGACGCATCTTCTCGACAACGGTGCCGACCTGCGCGCGGTGCAGGAACTGCTCGGCCACGCGAACGTCGCCACGACGCAGCGGTACACACACGTCAGCAAAGAACGCCTGCAGTCGGCCTATCTCGCTTCGCATCCGCGGGCATAGCGGGTTCCACGTGTGCGCTCCGCCTCTCAGTGATCCAACGATGGCGAACCGGCCACGTCGCTACACACTCGATTCGGCGTGGCGCCACTGGCACGGCGAGCGCAACGACCGTGCGCGCGACTGGCTCGTCGTCAACTACAGCGGTCTCGTGAAGTTCGTCGCCGGCCGTCTCGGTGCCGGTTTGCCGAAGTCGGTCGACACGGCCGACCTAGTGAGCGCGGGCGTTTTCGGATTGATGAACGCCATCGACCGTTTCGACCCAGAGCAGGGCGTCAAGTTCGAGACGTATGCGGTGCCACGCATTCGTGGTGCGATTCTCGACAGCCTGCGGTCACTCGACTGGGTACCCCGCTCCGTGCGCGCGAAGTCGAGGTCGATCCAGAACGCGATTTCCGAGCTCGAGCACACATTGGGCCGTGCACCAAACGAAGAAGAAATCGCCGCGCATCTGGAAATCACGACCGATGAGTTGCAGAAGTGGTTGGCGGACGTGGCTGTGGGCACCGTCGGTCCGCTCGATCATCTCGTCGCTGATCGCGCACCGAGTGGACAATCGCAACGCGCCGACGCCGCCGACGCCGACCTGGAAGAGCGCACTCTTCGCGAGCACATGCGTGCCGAGATTCGCAACCTCCCGGAACGCGAGCGCACCGTGCTTGTTCTGTACTACGACGAGAACCTCACGCTCGGCGAAATCGGCGAAGTACTCGGCGTCACCGAGAGTCGCGTCTCGCAGATCCACTCGAAGGCCGTCCTTCAACTTCGTTCTCGTCTCGCGGCCGCCGACTTCTGAATCGACACGAAATTGATTGCTGCGTTTACCGCGGCCGTCTGTTTGGTGTCGAATACGGTCGTGCCAGTGCAAGGTCGCGTGATCGACTGGTTCCGACGTCCTGATTGTGGGTGGTGCGCCGGCAACAGGGGCCTCGAGTTCACGACGACGCGCGGCGCGATGGTGAGGTCGCCCGTCGACGGAGTTGTCAGCTTTTCCGGCCCCGTCGGTGGAGTGCCCTACGTGGTGATTCGCACCGATGCCACGGGGACTGCCGAACCGGTGTCCGCCGTCATCGGCGGGGTAGTCGGGCCGGCGAAGGGGGAGTCGGTCACGGCCGGGATGTCGATCGGGACCGCGGCTGGCTGGCTGTTTGTCGGATTTCGTGTCGGGCCACGGCGCGCCAACGTGTATCTCGACCCGGCACCGCTTCTTGGGATCGGGCGGAAATCCGCGCGGTTGGTGGCTCGCGACCCCCTTCCCGTTAGCCTGTCGCGTCGGCCAGGTTCACCAACCGGGTCGCACAATCCATATCACTGCTCGGCTCTCCAACCTGTGGTCGCTTCGGCGCGGGAGTCGGGCCCCTAACCACAGGAGAGGAGAACATCATGGCCGTCGTCACCATGCGACAAATGCTCGAGGCTGGTTGTCACTTCGGACACCAGACCCGCCGTTGGAACCCGAAGATGCGTCGATTCATCTTCGGCGAGCGCAACGGTATTTACATCATCGATCTCGAACAGACGATGGACCGCATCGAAAACGCCTACGTCTTCGTGCGTGACCTCGTCGCCGGTGGCGGCACGGTGCTGTTTGTCGGCACCAAGAAGCAGGCGCAAGACCCCATCCGCGACTACGCAAACAAGTGCGGCATGCCGTACGTCAACGAGCGTTGGTTGGGTGGCATGCTCACCAACTTCGAAACAATCTCGAAGCGCGTCGCAAAGATGCAGGAATACGAGCGCATGATCGCATCGGGTGAATTCGACGCGATGCCGAAGAAGGAAGCTCTTCTTCTTTCGCGTGAACTCGCCAAGCTGCAAAAGAACCTCTCGGGTATCAGTGCGATGACCCGTCGCCCCGATGCAGTTTTCGTGCTCGACACGATGAAAGAGCACATCGCGGTCACCGAGGCCAACAAACTTGGTGTTCCGGTTGTCGCGGTTGTCGACACCAATGTCGACCCCGACGTCGTGCAGTTCCCGAT
>CAYFLC010000029.1:0-943 GCA_964343885.1 uncultured Bifidobacterium sp. | reverse complement strand
CAAGAAGTCCGCAGCCGCGGTCGCAACCGAAGCCCCCAAGCCCATTCCCGCACCCCCCACCGCGGCCGTCACAGGAGCCTGAACACCCACATGTCATTCACCGCACAAGATGTGAAGGTTCTGCGCGAATCAACCGGCGCAGGAATGATGGATTGCAAGAAGGCTCTCGAGGCGAACAACGGAAGCATCGACGATGCCAAGCAATGGCTTCGTGAAAAGGGTCTGGCTGCCAGCGCCAAGCGTGACGATCGCGAGAACACCCAGGGTGTCGTGGCACTTGTCGTGAAGGGCAACGTCGGGGCTATCGCAAAGCTGAAGTGTGAAACCGACTTCGTCGCGGGTTCCGATGCTTTCAAGGCCGAAGCCGAAACGCTCGCGAACCTGGTCGCCGACAAGGGTGTCGATGCGGTTGCCGAGCGCAATGCGCAGCTCGAAGACCTGAAGATCACCTTGAAGGAAAAGATCGAACTCGGCGAGGTCGTACGTATCGAGGCCGCTGCCGGAAACGTGATCGACTCCTACCTGCACATCCAGGGCGGTCGCGGCGTCAACGGCGTGCTCATCGAAATGTCGGGCGCTTCCGTTGAGCTCGCACACGACGTCGCCGTACACGTCGGCTTCGCTCGTCCCCGTTACCTCACCCGCGACGAAGTTCCCGCCGACGTGCTCGAGAAGGAACGTGCCACGCTGGAAACCATCACCCGCAACGAGGGCAAGCCCGAACAGGCGATCGCGAAGATCGTCGAGGGTCGTATCGGCGGTTTCTACAAGGACGTATGCCTCCTCGAACAGCCCTACGCCAAAGACGACAAGCAATCGGTCACTCAGTTCATCGGATCTGCAAAGATCGTGAAGTTCGCACAAGTGGAGATCGGCTGACAGACAAATGACGAATGACGCAACCCCGGCAAAGGGTGCACCCCGCACCACACCACGCTGGAAC
>CAYFLC010000028.1:6327-14455 GCA_964343885.1 uncultured Bifidobacterium sp. | reverse complement strand
GCGGACACGTATCCCGGGAGTTCAAGAACTTCGGGAACGTGTCGGTTGTCGTACCAATCGTTGAATTCAGCTTCGCGTTCGGGCGAGGCGGGATCGGAAAGTACGAGCAGCACGGCCTTCATGCCGTGAGCCTAGAACCTCAGCGTTTCGGAAATTGTGGCTCGCTGATGCGGCCGTACACGCTGGTCGGGGCACCGGGCGTCAACGTGTCGGTCATCGGGATTTCGCCCTTTGCGATGCGATCACGCACGACGGCGAACGCTGCGTTGTAGTCGTCGACGTTGGTGGCCGTGTGTTCGTAGATGTTGACGTACTCGAGGTCTGTGAACCACGGACCGGGCACCATTTCAATTCCTGTCGAGCGGAATCGCTGTGCGCGAGTGAAACCGGGGCAGGCGAGCACATCGGGAAGGTGTTGATCGCGATACCAGCGGTTGTATTCCTGGGCGACGTCGGGTGTTTTCGGTTGGTTGTAGGTGACGAACACGCTGTTCGGCGCTTGGGCGGGCGTGACCTTGCTGTGCTGAGCGGGTTCGACTTCGATGTAGTACATCGCACGCATCGACTCACGGTCCATGGCTCCGCTTGGTGAGCGGCGCATCTCGCCCGCGCCGATCCGACGCATGTGTTCATCCGAGATTCGTTGAACGTGGGCAACATCGTCGACTTCGAGGTCGTAGATGGTGAGGTAGCGCTGTGGAATGGAGACCCATGCGGGGTACGCCACGTAGCGCGTTGCGCCGACGTAGCCGGGAACGGCGAGAACGTCGGGGAGGTGTTCATTCGTGTACCACTCGTTGTACTCGGCCTCTGTATCGGGTGAACCGGGGTTCGTGAGAACGAGAAGGACTGCTTTCATGAGGGCTTCACCCAATTTCCTTGCTCGTCGAAGATGAGAGGTGTGAGTTCGCCTTCGCGCACCTCGACATCGGTGTGCAGCGACACGGGAATCTTTTGGTAGTTCCACTTCATCACGTCGACGGTCATCTCGATGATCTGTTCGTTGGTGAAGTGCACGAAGAGTTGAGCGCGTAGTTCGTCGCTGATGTGTCCCGGTTGGGTCATGATCGCATCGGCAAAGCGCAGCGCAACCTTGTGACGGTCGGACAGGTCACTTGCTTCGTAGTTATTGACTTTCGCGATGGTGGGTTCATCGAGACCTTCGTGCTTGGCGACCGCCAAGCGAACACTGAGTCAAGTCTTGCAATCGTGGTACACCGCGCAACGCATGCGGATGATTTCGGTGGTCACCGGATCGAGGTTCGACATGCGAACAACAGCGGCCTGCCAGTCGCCGAGTGGTTTGCGCAGCGGTGCGGCGGCATAGAAGCCGGCGGCGATGCGCGGAGCGCGCGCGTTCATGCGTTGGCTCCGAACACTGTTGTCCAGGTGAGCGCGATGCGTTGGCGCTGTTCAACGACAAGCAACGCAGAGACGAAGTCGGCAGTGGCCTGGTCGCCGAGATGTTCACGAACGCGAGCCGCGGTGTCGTCGGTGAGGCTGGCGACGTCGATCATGTATTCCTCGGTAAATGCGATGCACGCCTTTTCGGTCGGGGAGAGATCGGTTGACGAATACCAGTCGGCGAGGATGGTTTCATCGGCCGTTCCGAGGATTTCGCGGATACGTTGTTCGCAGAGGCCGAGGAGGCGTTTGTCGACGGTGCTCCAAGCGGCATCACGGGCGAGGTTCAGTTGTTCGAGCACGTCGGGGTGCGCGGCCAGGTGCCGTTCAAGAATCGCGTCGGTCCCCATGGAAGGTGAGGCTAATGGTTCGGCATGACGTGGGTCACTCCGAGGTCCGGGGTTTGCGCATCCGGCAGGCGTCGCTGCAGTACTTCACGGATTCCCAGTCTCTTTCCCACTTTTTCCGCCACGAGAAAGGTCGCCCACAGGTGACGCAGATCTTCGAGGGGCGGGGAGCCATCTGGGCAGAATAAGAGGTATGGGAGAACACGTGCTCACCGAGCGCAATGGGTCGGTCATCCGCATCACCCTCAACCGCCCGGAGAAACGCAATGCCCTCTCGTTACCCGTTCTTCGGGAACTGACCGAGGCGTTCGTGTCGGCGGGCAAGACCGATGCGACCGGTGTCGTGCTTGCAGCCGAGGGCCCGGTGTTTTCGGCGGGCCACAACTTCGGCGACATGCTGGGCGCCGACTACGCGACGACCTACGAAGTGTTCGACACGTGCACGCGAATGATGAAGGTGATCCAGTCGATTCCGCAGATCGTCGTCGCGCGGGTGCATGCACTGGCAACCGCAGCGGGTTGTCAGTTGGTGGCGACGTGCGACCTTGCCGTGGCGGCAGACACGGCATCGTTTGCGATTCCCGGTGGAAAGGGTGGTCTGTTCTGTCACACACCGTTGGTCGCGGTGGCGCGCAACCTCGGGCGCAAGCGTGCGCTCGAACTTGCTCTGACGGGCGATGCGATCGACGCGCAGACGGCGCTTGCGTGGGGCTTCGTCAATGCGGTGGTGCCGGCAGACGAGTTGGATGCCGCGGTCGATGATTTGCTCGCACGCGCAACACGTGGTTCTGCACATTCGAAGGGTCTGGGCAAGCAGGCGTTCTACCGACAGATCGACATGTCGCAGGATGATGCCTATACATATGCGGTCGGGATGATGGCTGCGGCCGCAACCACACCCGACGCACAAGAGGGAATTGCCGCGTTTCTTGCCAAGCGGCACCCTGACTTCGGCAAGGGGAGTGCATCGTGACAACGATCGAAAATCCGAACTCGATCGAGCTCGCGGTATCGGGAATGACATGTGGATCGTGTGCTGCACGAATACAGGATCATTTGAACGAGATCGAAGGCGTGCAGGCGGCGGTCAACTACGCCACCGAAACGGCGACCATCAACTTGCTGCGCGGAATTCCCGTCACCGACCTGATTTCTGCCGTAACGGAAATCGGATATGGCGCCGAGGTGCGCGAAGCCGATTCGACTTCGTTGGGGGCGAGCGACGAGGAATACGAAGAGGATCTGTCGATTCTTCGTCGTCGTTTACTGGTGTCGCTAGCGCTCGCGCTACCGGTGGCCGTTGTTTCGATGGTCGAGGCGTGGCAGTTCCGCAACTGGCAGTGGTGGGCGTTGTTGCTCAGCATTCCCGTTGTCACGTGGGGTGCATGGCCGTTCCACCGTTCGGCGGCGATGAATCTTCGTCACCGTACGGCGACGATGGACACGCTGATTTCCATCGGCGTCATTTCCGCCGTCGCTTGGTCTGTGTGGGCGTTGGTGTGGGGCGATGCGGCGAGCATGTGGGGCTCGATGGGTTCGATGCTCGGCATGTCGCACGACAACGAGTACCACGTGTACTTCGAGGTCGCCACCACGGTGACGGTGTTCATTCTCTGCGGTCGTTACCTCGAGGCCCGCGCGAAGCGGTCGGCAGGCAATGCGCTGCGCGCGCTGCTCGCATTGGGCGCGCATTCGGCAACGGTGCTTCGTGATGGTCGAGAAGTCGAAGTCGACGCGAAGAGTGTTGTTGTCGGCGACGTGATGGTGGTGCGACCGGGCGAAAAGTTTGCCGCCGACGGCGTGGTGGTCGAAGGTTCTTCGTCGATTGACGTGTCGATGTTGACGGGCGAAAGTGTTCCGGTCGATGTTGCCCCCGACGACCCGGTGACCGGTGCAACCATCAACCTGACCGGCCGTGTGATGGTGCGCGCGACGCGTGTCGGAGCCGACACGACGTTTGCGCAGATGGCAAAACTGGTGCGCGAAGCGCAGGCCTCGAAGGCGCCGGTTCAGAAATTGGCCGATCGCGTGAGCGCGTGGTTCGTGCCGTCGGTCTTGTTGGCATCGATCATCACGTTGTTCGGTTGGCTGATCGTCGATGGAAATACGGCCAAGGCGTTCACGGCAGCAGTTGCCGTGCTGATCATCGCGTGTCCGTGTGCGTTGGGTCTGGCCACTCCAACAGCGTTGATGGTGGGCAGCGGTCGCGCGGCGCAGATGGGTGTTGTCATCAAGGGCGTTGATGTGTTGCAGAGCACTCGTCGCATCGACACGGTGGTGTTCGACAAGACCGGAACCGTGACGACGGGAGTCATGCAGCTTCGCGACGTGGTGTGCGCCGAAGGAATCGACCGACGCGAGGCGCTGCGGTACGTGGGCGCGGTGGAATATGCGAGCGAACATCCCATCGCCAAGGCGATCGCCCGCGGTGCATTGCGCGAACTTGGCGATCTACCCCGCGTCGAGAATTTCAATGCACTTGCTGGCATGGGTGCACGCGGAACAGTCGACGGTGTTCCCGTAATCGTCGGCCAAGAGCGCATGCTGCAGGGTGAGTTGATCATCGTGCCGGCGGTTCTTCGCGAGGCATTGCGCGAGGCGCGTATGCAGGGCAACACCGCGGTGGTTGCCGCGTGGCGCGGCGAAGCCCGCGCGGTGTGCGTCGTTGCCGATGCGCCGAAGGGAACGTCGGTCGAAGCAATCGAACTGTTGCGTCGCATGGGCATGGCACCTGTGTTGTTGACGGGTGACACGCAGGCCACCGCAATGGCGATCGCCGAGCAGGTCGGAATCGAAACCGACGAGTACCACGTGCGCGGTGGAGTTTTGCCGCACGAGAAGGTCAACGTCATCCGCGAGATTCAAGAGCGCGGGTATGCGGTTGCGATGGTTGGCGACGGAGTGAACGATGCAGCGGCACTCGCACAGGCCGACGTTGGTATTGCCATGGGTACCGGCACCGACGTTGCGATGCAGGCGAGCGATCTCACGATCGTCAGTGGCGACCTGCGACTGGTGGCCGATTCGATCGCTTTATCTCGTGCAACTTTGCGCACCATCGGCGCGAACGTGTTCTGGGCGTTCGCTTACAACGCGGCGGCAATTCCCCTTGCTGCCAGTGGCCGACTGAATCCGATGTGGGCCGGTCTTGCGATGGCGTTCTCGAGCGTGTTCGTCGTGACGAACAGTTTGCGCCTGCGCCGTTTCAAGCCGCGCTACCGCATGACCGGTCGTCATCCGGCTTCGCGTCGGCCATGATTTCGCGTGCCGCTGTCAGCGCAGCGGCACGGTGCCAGCGGGTTGTGCGTTCCTTCAGGCCGAGCCGTTCGCCGATCTCGGCAGATCTCCAGCCGTCGAGCGACAACTTCAGGATTTCCGTGCGAACGGGGTTCACGCCACGGCGTTCAAGTTCGAGCATGAAGATGCGAACGGCATCGTCGGGGCCGGGGTGTGAAGCCGACATTGCGAGAGGTGATTCGGCAACCGTGAAGTGCTCGTGCTCGACGAACTGAACGCTTGTTTTGCGGGGTCGGTTGTGGGCGACATATTCGAAGTACTCGATGTCGCGAACGATGTTCGCTGCGATCTTTCGGGGACGTCGCTCTGCCGGATACGACGTGATGACGAACCACGCCTGCGTGAGGAGGTCGCTGATGGCGGCGTCGACACCTCCACCAACCCGGTTGCCCCTGCGACGGGCGATCCCGATGAGGGGAGGAAGAACCCTTTGCAACACGATCCGCGCGGCAAGGGGATCTTCGGCCGCGACTTTCACGAGTGCCAATAAGTAGGCATCGGATTCGTCGCATTGCTTGGGCTGGCTGAAGCCCGCCCGCCGCACCATCTCGTCGAGGCTCACCACCGGGTCACCGGGGAGGCCCCATCCGTTGGCCCGACGAACCGCCCGGCGGTTCATGGTGACTGCATCCCACTCGGCGAGCACGCCGCGCAGGACGCGATTCTTTGGGTTCGAGCGGATGAGACGGGTGTGTGCGGATTCGTTGGTTGTGTGTTGAGTCATGCCGCGAAGATGCGAAATGACCCTCATCACCCAACCCGACGGCGGTCTCACCGGACGTCTCACCGGCCGAAAAATTCGGTGCTGTGACACAATCCGGGGATGCGCATCACACTTCCATCGGGCACAGAGGCCGAGATTTCCCGACCTTCGGGCACGCCCCGAATGGGCCTTGTCGTCACCCCCGACATTTGGGGGTTGCGCCCGTTGTTCGACGATCTCGTCGCCGGGTGGGCGCGTGAGTGGAACATGGCGACGATCGCGGTCGACCAGTACGCGGGAAAGCGGCCCGACGAATCGGCCGATGTCGACACGCGATTCGCTGTGGTCGCCGCGCTTGACGACGAGCGTCATCTGAACGACTTGCTTGCGGCGGCTGACGTTCTTGAAACCCCCATCGTTGGCCTGATGGGTTTTTGTATGGGCGGGATGTATTGCTTCAAGTCTGCGCGCAGCGATCGGTTTGCGCGCATCGCGTCGTTCTACGGAATGATCACACTGCCCGATGCCTGGAAGGGGCCGGGCCACGCCGAACCGCTCGACTGTCTTCGCAAAGGACACGCCGATCGAGTGCTTGCGGTTCTCGGAGGGCGCGACAAGTGGACGCCGGCGAGTGACATCGATGCACTACGCGCAACGGGTGCGAGCATCGCGTTCTATCCCGAGGCTGATCATGCATTCGCGCACAATCCGGAGAATCCCGCGCACCGAGCCGATGATGCGGCAGATGCTTTCGCTCGGGCCCGTGCGTGGTTGGAAGGCGCCTAGCTGGCGCGCTGTTCCAGGTTCGCGCGATTCAAGAACTTGTACTGACGGTCGCGCTGCTCGAGCCAACCGAGACGAATGAAGCTGGCGATCGCTTTGTTCACGCGTTCGCGAGACGCGCCGACCATTCCGGCGAGTTCTTCTTGCGTGACCGGAAGCGTGAACTCATCGGCGCCGTTTGACAGTTCGAGGAGGCGCTTGGCTGTACGACCCGTGACGTCGAGGAACACGCTGTCAGCAAGTGCCTCG
Organism: uncultured Bifidobacterium sp.; assembly: GCA_964343885.1. Classification (GTDB taxonomy): domain Bacteria; phylum Actinomycetota; class Acidimicrobiia; order Acidimicrobiales; family Ilumatobacteraceae; genus F1-20-MAGs119. The sequence continues at coordinate 7,672 of CAYFLC010000028.1, read as the reverse complement.
TCCATTGCACGCAAACGCTTCGCGAGAACTTTCGTGACTCCCCACAGAAGGTCAGGGTTCGTCTGAAGTTGCGGAAGCACTGCGTTGTAGGGAATGCGGAGAACCCGTGATGGCTCGAGTGCGCGGGCGAGTGCGCTGCGTGCGCCGCCATCGAGCAGGGCAAGGTCGCCGAACAGGTCGCCTTCCGTCATCAGAGCGACGACACTCTCGCGACTATCGAGGGGCTTGTTGTCGATGGCGATTGCGATGCGCCCGGACAACACGATGTACAGCGCATCGGGCGTGTCGCCTTCCTTGAACAGAACGTCGCCGCGCACAAGAGTTCGCTCGTCGGCGCGGGCTGCAATTGAGTCGATGATGGTGGGGTTGGCACCCGAGAAGAACTCACTGGCGGCGATGATGGATGCGTGCGACATGACGCAATCACGGTACTACCCTCGAACGCATGTCGGCTCCGCAGAACAACGTCTGGACCATCGTGGTCGCGGGCGGTTCAGGCTCTCGTTTTGGCGGTCTGAAGCAGTTTGCCGAACTGTCGGGCCGACGGATGGTCGATTGGGCCGTCGAAACGGCTGCAAAGGCATCGACGGGAGTGGTTGTCGTGGTTCCCGCCACTGCGGCCGCAGACCCGGAATTTTGTTCACCGGTCGGTGCGACATGTGTGGTCGCGGGTGGTTCCAGCCGCAGTGAGTCGGTTCGTTGCGGCCTGGCGGCGGTGCCGGCTGAAGCAGAAATCATCTGTGTACACGATGCGGCGCGGCCGTTTGCATCAAAGGAGTTGTTTTCCCGGGTCGTCAATGCGGTCGTGAAAGAAGTCGACGCGGCGATTCCCGGGATTGACGTCGCCGACACGATCAAGGTTGTTGACTCGCTGCACAAGGTCGTCGCCACCCCCGATCGTTCTGCATTGCGGGCGGTTCAAACCCCGCAGGCTTTCCGAGCCGCCGTCTTGCGTGCGGCGCACGCGAAAGGTGGCGAAGCAACGGATGATGCAGCAGTCGTTGAAGCCAACGGTGGGTACGTTGTCGTTGTGGACGGCGAAGTCGACAACAAAAAAATTACCAGTGCAGCCGATCTTGAATGGGCACGATCAATGGTGGTCAACCGATGAAAGTTCGCGTCGGACAGGGATTCGATATTCATCGCTTTGAAGTCGAATCAACGCCCGGCCGGCGGTTGATTCTCGGTGGCCAGGTCTTCGAAGGCGAACGTGCACTCGTTGGGCACAGCGATGCCGACGTCATTGCTCATGCTGTTGCCGACGCATTGTTGGGTGCTGCCGGACTTGGTGACATCGGTGAACACTTCCCCGACACCGATGCACTGTGGAAGAACGCCGATTCGA